>JBIOYB010000366.1:0-18274 GCA_044869915.1 Allorhizocola sp. | reverse complement strand
CCAGGTGGCTCTGCAGCGTGCGCAGCGCCGTGCGTGGGGCGTCGTCGCCCCACAGCCCGTCGATCAGCCGGTCCGACCCGATCGCGTGCCCGGCGATCCTGACCGGCGAGCGGCAGCGCAGCCTGCTGGCGCTGCTGGCGCTGCAGGCCGGGCACGCGATCGGGTCGGACCGGCTGATCGACGGGCTGTGGGGCGACGACGCCCCACGCACGGCGCTGCGCACGCTGCAGAGCCACCTGGCCCGCCTGCGCCAGGCGCTGTCGCAGGCCGGGCTGACCAACGCGATCACCAGCGGCCCGCCCGGACACACCCTGCACCTACCCCGGGAAGGTGTTGACGCGCACGCGTTCGAGGCCATCGCGCGGCGGGCGCGTTCCTTGATCTCCGAGGGCGCGACCGTCGAGGCCGTGACGCTGCTGCGCGAAGGGCTGGATCTGTGGCGGGGCGAGCCGCTGCAGGACGGGCAGGTGTGCGGGCATGCGCTGATGGATGTCGATCGACTGCTCGAGGCGCGGTCGTCCGCATTGGAGGATCTCTGCGACGGCCGGCTGCGGCTCGGGGATCACGTCGAGGCGATCGGCGAGCTGCAGGCGCTGCTGACGGCGCAGCCATTCCGGGAGCGTTCGGCCGCCCTGCTGATGCTCGCGCTCTACCGGGCGAGCCGGCCGGCCGAGGCGCTGAGCGTCTACCAGCGGCTGCGCGGGGAGCTGGCCGACGGGCTGGGCGTCGACCCGGGCGTGGAGCTGAAGCAGCTGCACACCGCGATCCTGCGGCAGGATCCTGCGCTGGATCTGCCGCCCGCCCCGATCGTCGTGAAGGGACCGTCCGAGCTGCCGCCGCGGGTCGGCTACTTCACCGGGCGCACCGACGAGTTCGCCGGGCTGGACAAGCTTTTGGCGGCGCGCGACACCGACCCCGACGAAAAGGTCGTGCTGATCTACGGCGCGGCGGGCATCGGCAAGTCGGCGCTCGCGGTCGAGTGGGCCCACCACGTGGCCGGGCGGTTCCCGGATGGACAGTTCTTTGTGGACCTGCAAGGGCACGATCCACAAACGACGATCAGCCCGGCGGGCGTGCTGGCGCACCTGTTGCGCGGCTTGGGCGTGCCACCGGAGCGGGTGCCGTCGTCCGACAGCGAGCGGGTCGGGCTCTATCGATCCCTGGTGCGCGACCGCAGGTTCTTGATCGTGCTGGACAACGCGCGCGGCATCGACCAGGTGGCGCCCGTCATCCCGGCGACCCGGTCGAGCCTGCTCGTCGTCACGAGCCGGCTGGAGCTCTCGGCGCTCGCCGTGCGCCAGCCGGTCCACTTCGTGCACATGCCCGCGTTTGACGGCGTCACCGGGATGGAGCTGCTGCGCCGTGCGGTCGACGCCGAGCGGATCGAACGCGAGCGCGAGGCGGCACGGGATCTGGTCGCGTTCTGCGGCGGGATGCCTTTGGCGATGCGGATTTCGGCCGCGCGGCTGGCCGGCCGACCCGGGCTGGGTGTGTCGGAGCTGTTGGGCGACCTGCGGATGCGCGAGCTCGACGCGCTCGCCGTACCCGGCGACTCGGCCGGCATCCGGGCCGTGTTCGCCAGCGCCTACAACGGGCTTTCGGTTGCCGCGCAGCGGACCTTCCGGTTGCTGGCGGCGCATCCGGGGCCGTCGTTTTCGGCGCACCTGGCGAGCTTCCTCGATCCGCGAGCGGCCGAACACCTCGCCGAGCTGACCGAGGCGAGCCTGCTGATCCGGGTCGGCGACCGCTACCGTTTCCACGACCTGATCCGGCTCTACGCCGCCGAGTGTGCCGAGCCCGGCGAGTCGTCCCAAGCCCTTTTCGGCATTTTCGATTGGTACCTGCGGATCGCCCACGCCGCCAACAGGATCCTCGATCCGGCGCGCGATCGGGTCCGTGTCGACGGCGAGCTCACCATCCCGTTTGGACGGTCGCATCAGGAGGTCGTATCGTTCCTCGACGGCGAGCAGCCGAGCCTCGGCCCCGTGGTGGCAAAGGCGTCGGCGGTCGGGCGGCTCGAGACGGCGTGGCAGCTGACCTATCTGGTGGCCGGGTTCTACGATTCGCGCGGCAGCCACGACCGCATCGACATGTGCGGCACGGCCATCGACGCGGCGCGGCGATTGGGCGACGCCTCCGCTGAGGTGCTGATGCGCAACATGCACGCGGCGACGAGCGTGACGATGCGCCGGTTTGGCGACGCGCTGGCCCAGCTGGAGGCGGCGCTGCCGCTGGCGCTCGGCACCTCCGACACTTGGCTGCTCGCCACGACATACACGAATATGGCCGTTGCCAACACCTGGCTCGAAAAGCATGACGCGGCACAGGAGTCGCTGGAGCGGGCGCTGGCCATCCACACCGCCAACGAGAGCTGGCACGCGGTCGCGCTCTCGCTCAACAATCTGGCCGAGGTGCAGCGCCGGGCCGGGCGGCCCGCTCAGGCGCTGGAACGGCTCACCTATGGGCTGGAGCTGGTGTCCACATTGGACAACCCGCGGATGGAGGCGATCCTGCGGCACAGCATGGGCCAGACCCATCTGGCGCTGGGCGAGCCCGCACCGTCGCTCGCGCAGTTCGAGCTGGCGCTCGAGCTGCGCCGGCGCATCGGCGACCGCCGCGGCGAGGCCAACGCGCTGCTCGAGATCGGCGCGCTGCACCTGTCCGAGGGCCGGCCCGATGCGGCCCTGGCGGTGCTGCACGAGGCGCTCGGCCTGAGCCGGCTGCTCGGTAGCGTTCACGTGGAAGCCATGCTGCTCAACCGGATCGGCGAGGCGCTGCTGCAAACCGGCGACGTGCCGGCGGCCAGTGCCTCGCTGCGGCAAAGCCTGCAGCTGCGCGCCCGCATCCCCGATCCGCAGGAGGAGCGGCACCTCCGCCGCAACCTCGCCCGCCTGCCGGCGGTATGATCCACAGCGACACCCCCGTTGAGCTGGAGACATACCGATGCGCCGTGCCCTCGTGGCCGTGACCCTGTTCTCGCTGACCGCGTGCACCACACCGTCTGAGCCGAAATCCCCGCCACCAAGCACTGCCGCTGTGATGGAGATGCCCATCGCCTGCGCGGTCGTGGACGGGGCATACACCGCGCTCGGCCCGGACGCACGGGCCACGCTCGCCAGGGGTCGCGCGGCCGAGGCCAAGGGCGACACCGCCGGCGTGAAGGCGGCGCTCGACGCGCTCAAGCCCATCCACCTCAGCACGGCGGCGGCGCTCGCCGACGCCGCGAGCAAGGTGCGGGATCCCGAGATGAAGGCGGCGCTGCAAAGCTTGGCCGACTCGGCGGCCAAGGCGGCGGCGTTCGACAACTTCACCGAGTTTCAGTCGCTGGCCGCGATGACGGCGGCGGCCGAGGCGACGGTCAAGAAGAAGTGCCTCGAGGCCGGGGTCGTCCTCAAGAACCTCGACTAAGCGCTTGTTGGGTGGCGCCGGATCCTCGGGCTCGCAGGCCCTCAAGGCGGTGCGCGATCCGACGCCCAGCAACACCGAGGAGGTCACGTGAGCGCGAGCCGCATCACGTGTTCCAGCAGGCTGATCAGCACGTGTTTGCTCGACTGGCGTTGCCGCGCGTCGCACATCAGCACGGGCACGCCCGGGTCGAGGTTCAGGGCGAGCGCCACGTCGTCGGGCCGGTAGTCCTTGCCGCCCTCGAAACGGTTGACGGCCACGATGAACGGCGTCGTGCGGTCCTCGAAATAGTCGATGCACGCGAAGGAGTCCTTGAGCCGCCGGGTGTCGGCCAGCACGACCGCGCCGATCGCGCCGACCGCCAGCTCGTCCCACACGAAGGAAAATCGGTCCTGCCCCGGGGTACCAAATAAATAGAGCACCAGGTCGTGGGCGATGGTGATGCGGCCGAAGTCCATGGCGACCGTCGTGGTCGATTTGGTCTCGACGCCGTCGGTGTGGTCGATGCCGACCCCGGCGTTGGTGAGCACCTCCTCGGTGCGCAGCGGGCGGATCTCGCTGACCGAGCCGACCATGGTGGTCTTGCCGACCCCGAAATGGCCCGCTATAAGGATTTTGACGGCTCGCGGCAGCACAGCCGACGGCGGCGCGCCGTTAGAGCGCACGGAGTCCATTGATCACCGCCTCGAGGATGGGTTGTCCCGGCGAGCCGGTGGCCGGTGCGGGAGAACGGCTGACGATCAGCTGCTGGGCGAGCAGGTCGCCGAGCAGGACCTTGACCGTGCCGGCGGGCAGGTCCAGGTGTGCGGCGAGTTCGGCGACCGAGACCGGACGCCGGCAGTATCGCAGGATCTGCGCCGATTCCGGCGACACACTGGTGTCCTGATCGGACAGTGGCCGGACCGCCATGACGATCGAGATGAGGTCGAACATGCCCCGGGCCGGCCGGGTACGCCCGGAGGTCATCGCATAGGGCCGCACGATGGGGCCGGCGTCTTCGCCTTCACTCACACTTGATCGATCCTTGTCCATGACCGATCGAGTCATCCGTGCGAGCGCGTGGGCGTCGTGATGTATTGGCCCACGCGCACCACGAGCATCTCGGTCTCGTAGGCGGCGACGCCGACGTCGATGTCGGGCCCGCACACGACCGCCAGGCAGGCGCCGCTGCCCGCCGCGCTGACGAACAGGAACCCGCCACCAAACTCGATCATCGTGCGCCGCAGTCCGGTGCCGCCGAAGTGGCGGCCCACGCCACGGGCCAGGCTGTTGAGGCCGGCCGCCGCGGCCGCCAGATGCTCGGCGTCGTCACGGTCCAGACCCTTGGACGACGCGACCAGCAGGCCGTCGGTGGACAGGATGATGGCGTGCCTCGCCTCGACGACCCGGTGGATCAGATCGTCGACCAGCCAGGCCAAATCAACGGTGGCGCTGAGGTTTTCGCTCACGGCAATCATTTCTTTCTCGAGATTCTTACGCGGTACCCGGTCAGGTGTCCTGCCGTTCGGCATCTGTGCGGCCCTGGCGTGCCGCCGCGGCGTACATGGCCACGACGCGGCCGACTTCCTCGGGCGTACGCCCGTTGGACTGCGGCGCCTCCTCGCTCGCGGTCACCTGTTTGGCCCGCCGCGCCCGCAACGGCAGCCCGGCCGGGGTGAACTCCTGCGGCGTCGGCTCCGCCAGGGTGGGCACCGCGCGCGCCGCGACCGTGGCCACCGCCGGCGTCTGGTCCGGCCGGTGGTCCGGCAGCGATTGGCCCAGATGCGCGTTGGGGATCAGCACCGTGGCGGTCACGCCGTGGAAGCGCGAGCGGCTCAGGTGCACCCGGATGCCATACCGCTGGGCGAGCCGGCCGACGACGAAGAACCCCAACCGTGCCGTGCTGCTGAGCTGGAACTCGGGCGGGTCGGCGATCTGCCGGTTGGCCGCCTCCAGATCCTCCGGCGACATGCCCAGCCCGCGATCCTCGATCTCGACGACATATCCATTGTGGACGCTGCTGCCGATGACCGAGACGGCGGTGCGCGGCGGCGAGAACGAGGCCGCGTTTTCCATCAGCTCCGCGAGCAGGTGGATGACGTCGCCCGCGGCCCGGCCGTCGAGCGTCGCCGGTTCGGCCTCGACGAGCTTGACGCGCTGGTAGTCCTCGACCTCCGCCAGCGCGGCGCGGACCACGTCCACCATCGCGACCGGACCGCGCCAGCTGCGCCCGGCGGGCATGCCGGCGAGCACGATGAGGTTCTCGGCGTTGCGGCGCATGCGGGTGGCGAGATGGTCGATCCGGTACAGGTCGGCCAGCTCCTCGTCGGTGACGGCCTGGCGCTCCATCGAGTCGATGAGCTTGAGCTGGCGGTGCACGAGCGCCTGGATCCGGTGGGCGAGGCTGAGGAAGATGTCACGCACGCCCCGGCGCAGCTGCGCCTGATCCACCGTGGCCCGGATGGCCGTCTCCTGCACGGTGTTGAACGCACGGCCGACCAGTCCGATGTCGTCGGAGCCGAAGTCCAGCGGCGGCGCGGCAGATCTGACATCCACCTCCTCGCCGCGGCGCAACTGTTCCACGACGCGCGGCAGGCGCCGGTGCGCCAGGTCGAGGGCGGTCACGCGCAACCGGGCCAGCTGGTCCTGCAGCGTGCGCAGTGATCTGATGGTGAACCGGATCGACGCGATCACGGCGATCAGGCCGAGGCCCGCGGCGAGCACGAAGCGAATGAGGATCCAGATCGCGGCCGGGCGCACCCGTTCCACCGTGCGGTCGGCGAACAGCAGCACCAGCCCGCGCAGCGCGTCGATCGCCGCACTGGTCGTGGCTTGCCAGCGGGCCGCGTCGGTGACGGGCGCCCGGCCGGCGGGGGCGAGGGCGATGCTGTCCTCCAGCCCGCGCAGGGCCAGCATGACCGTGCCCGTCAACATCTGCGCGTACTCGGAACGATCCGGCTCGGGCAGGCGTTCCACGATCTGCCTCGACAGATACCGTTGTGCGCCAACGAGTTCCACGAAGGCACGCCGGTCGGCGTCGGTGAACCGGCCCGCGGCGATCACCCCTGCCAGCAGCACGTCCTCGCGCGAGATCATCTCCTGGCTGTGCGTCAGCAGCAGGACGGTCGCGGCCTGGAAGATGACATCACTGTCGTCCCAGGCGGCGTAGGTGTCATAGACGTCGTGCCCGCGCTGCACGAGATCGGTAAAGTATTGACTGGCGCTGATCCGATCGACGTGGCCGGCGTCGATGTCGGCCCGCCGTGCCTGCAGCGTGCCGACCCCGGCCAGCAGGTCGGCCAGGCGGGCGTCGCTGGCCTCGCTGGTCGACCACTGCGCGGCCGTGCCCTCCAGCGCACGCCGCTGGCGCTCGATCGCCTGATCCGTGACGCGGCGTGCGGCATCCATGCCGGACCGGTCCACGCCCGGCCGTGCCTCCTGTCCGGCCACAAATTCGACGGTGACGCGGCGCTCCTGCTGCAGCGCCGCCACCAGGGCCTCGGTCGGCTTGCCCACCTGCTGCTCCAGTGTGGCCAGCCAGACCAGGTTCACGCCCTCGCCGATGGTGACGTAGGCGGCGAACGCCCATAGCGCCACCAACGACGCGAGCACAGCGAAGATCTTGCCGCGGAGGCCCGGCTTACCCGTTCGGCTCATGGCCGGAGTTTGTAGCAACCCGTGACGTGAATAAATCGCACTGCCTGTGCGACGCCCCCCCGTTGGGGTGTCAGGGACCGGCGGGGCGCGGTCGACGCGGGGTCCACTTGCGACGGTCCCTATCCACTATGGCGCTTACCCCTAAGGGTGGTGCGTAGATGCCACCCTTGACAGTGATCGCCGGAACGTCCCGCGCTCCGCCCGGTGATCCCAGTCGCCGCAGCGCGAGACTTCCGGGAGGCAGTCATGAACCTTACGACGCAGGTCGAGGGGCCCTTCCCGTTCGCCGCCGACGATCTCGCACCGGAGCGCCTGCTCGCCGGCGCCCGGCACACGCTGTCCGACTTCGAGCGGTGGCGCGCGGCGCATCCGGCCGCGATCGCGGCACACCTCGACCGTTGCCAGGACCACCTGCGCCGGATGGCCACCCGGCGGCCGCTCTGGCGTGGGCGCCGCCGCGATCCACGCTCCGAGCAGCTCGCCCGCGAGGCGGCCTACTTCCTCGTCTATGACATGGGCGAGATCCCCGGCCGTGAGGCGGTCGACGCCTGCGTCGCGGAGTTCCGGTGGCGCCGCGACAGCGCCCAAACCCTCGCCGCCGACCTCGACTGGGGCAACATCCCCGGGGTGATCGAGGCGCTCGAGCGCCGCTTCCCGCGGCTGCGCGGCCTCCCGGAGCGGCGGTGGCTGGCCGAACGCCTCGACCGCCTGCAGCGGGGCCTGCCCGAGGAGGTCGTCCGCGCGGGCGGCATGGGCAAGGTCGTCCGGGCGATGACCGGCGTGCTGGCCATCGCCGTCTACGACACCCTCGACGCCGACGAGGCGCAGCGCCGGGCGCATTTGTCCGACGTCCTGCCCGGCGCGTACGCGCTCGGCGCGGCCTATGCCATCGTCGACGACACGCTGCAGGACCTGCCGGCCGGCTACCTGCCCGCGGCCGAACGCGACCGATGCCACCGGCTGATCCTGCGCGGCCTGGCCACGGGCGAGCCGATCGACCGCGCGGACGTCCCCGACCATCCGCTCGCCGAGGAACTGCACGACCTGTACGAGATCGCGCTCGCCCGGTATCCCTTCGAGCAGCGAAGACACCTTTACCGGGCGGCCGAGGCGATGTATCTGGTGCAGCATCGCGACGCCGCCCGCACCACCGCCGAGCCACCGCCCGGCGGGCTGGCCGACGTCTACCCGGACGTCCTGCTCAAGGCCGGGCTGAGCCGGGTCATCGCCAACACCCTGGGCCGGCGCAGGCTGCCGGACGGCTTCCACGCCCGCTGCCTCAACACGATTTTCGTGAGCCAGCTCAAGGACGATCTCATCGACCGCGAGGAGGACGGCCGGGCCGGCAGGCTGACACCGTTCACGCTGCCGATGCGGTCCTGCGGTGGCAATCCCTTGGAGGACATGATTGCGTACGAGGCATACGCGGCCGCGGAGGTCTTCCAGGGTGACGAGATAGCGGCCGATGCCCTGTCCTACTTCGGATCGCTGAAAATCGCCACCCATCTGGGTGCCGACCCGGGCAGCGCCGCAGACCTTGTGCGCCGATACCGGCCTGGCGACGGCGTTACCCGGTTCCTGCTCGCTGCCGGTGCGGTCCCCGCCCGTGCCGCGGCCGCGCTCTCGCCGGTCGACATGACGCTCAAACGCTCCGCCGGGCGCGCGCTGAGCCAGCGTGACCAGTGCGGCCTGGACCCCAGAACCTTTGTGCTCGACCGGATCCCGATGATCGAAGAAACGGTGCGGCGCTTTCGCCCACCCGCGGCGGGCTCGGACGTCGCACCGACCGAAGTGGACGATGTCATCGCGTATGCCTTGGAGGCGGGCGGGAAGCGCCTGCGGCCGGGGCTGACCCTCATGCTCGCCGAGTCGCTGGGCTTGCCACACCAACGGATCGAGCCGCTGCTCGCGGCGGGCGAGCTGTTCCACACGGCGAGCCTGCTCTTCGACGACCTGCCCGCGCAGGACAACGCCACCCTGCGCCGCGGCCGCCCCGCCGCGCATCTGGTCTTCGCCGAGGGCAGCGTGCAGCTCGCGGGCATCGCGCTATTGTCGGCCGGTTTTGGCGCGCTTGCCGCGCTCGACCGCCACTATCCCGCGGCCACCGTCACCGAGATCGTGCGTTATGCCGGGACGGTGCTCGGCCCTGGGCGGCTGTGCCGGGGGCAGGCCATGGATCTGCGGATGAGCGCGGAGACGGGCGCGACGACCGAGGAGATCCTCCAGATGTACGCCCTCAAGACGTCCACAATGTTCGAGGCCGCGCTGGTGCCGGTGATGATGCTGGCCGGCAGGGCAAAAGCGGAGATCGAGCTGATGCGGCGCTACGCTCACCACGCCGGGATCGCCTTCCAGATCCGCGACGACTTCCTCGATGCGACGTCGGCCGCGGAGCGGATCGGCAAGGACGTGGGCAACGACACGGGCAAGGCCAACCTCGTGCGCACCCACGGGCCCGCGACGGCCACCCGCCTCATCGAGTCGCATGTGGACGATGCCCTGACCGCCTGCGCGCGCCTGTCCTTCGACACCCGCCTGTGCGCGGCCGCGGTCCGATACTTCGCCACACGCCGCTCCTGACACGCTCACCGCACTTCCAAGTTCGGTCGGCGAGCCGCCATGCCGCCACCAGGTCAGGTGTGCGCATCGCCGAGAGGTTGCTTCGAAACGCGATCACCCGCTCAAGCAGGCTAGGCGATCTTGATAGCCTGCTGATCGATACGTTTCCCTGGCTCCGCTTCATCCCCGACAAACATCGGCCGGAGTTCGCCTCCGAGTTCTTGGTCACGTTCGAGGCTTGTGCCGATCTGGAGGTTTGGACGCCACTGCAACGGCTTATGCGGGAGTGGAAGGCAACGGCCGCCATCTATGCAGATCCGGAGCTCGCTGCCAAACTCAGGGGGCCGTTCGACGACGATCTCGGGCCGGTGTTGGCTCCAGAGGTGGTGACCGACGATGCCAACGGGGCGCAATGATCGGGCAGCACCCCACGGAGGGCCGGCGGTTACTAAATCAGGTTTGCCAGCAAGGATGCCGCTGATGGGTGGGAGGAGTTGGCGCGAGTAGCCAGCAACGCCCTACGGGCGGCGTGGGAAGCGATCGACAACGATCCCGCCACGCCCGGAAATGTTGATCGCCATCATCGGCTTAAGGCCGGCTATGCCCACGTGACCGTAAAAGGCCAGTCCCTAGAGCAATGGCAGTATGAGGTGACAGCCGGCGGCCGGATATGGTTCGGAGTCGATCGCGACAACAGGATCGTGTGGATTACCTACGCCTCGACCAGACACCCCAAAGCGACAGACTAGCCGCCGGAGTCGTCGTGTTCGGCGTCCTCGGGCACGGCGCATGAGTCGCGGTCGGCGAGCCAGCCGTAGGGCAGCACGACCTTGGCGGGCGAGTTGGTGCGCCCGCGCGGCTGACCGAGGATGTCGGTCGGGAAGGGCGCGGCGGGGTCGAGCTTGCCCAGCAGGTCGTCCAATTCGGACAGTGAGGACGCCATGGCCATCGCCCGGCGCAGCTCGGAGCCGACCGGGAAGCCCTTCAGATACCACGCCACGTGCTTGCGGAAGTCGGTCACGCCCTCGCGCTCCAGGCCCCACCACCGCACGAGCAACTCCGCGTGCCGCCGCATGATCGCGGCTACCTCGCCCAAGGATGGAAGCTTGCGTGAAGAGCGACCGGCGAAGGCGGCTTGCAGGTCGGCGAACAGCCACGGCCGGCCCAGGCAGCCGCGCCCGATCACCACGCCGTCGCAACCGGTTTCGCTCCGCATGCGCACGGCGTCATCGGCCTCCCAAATGTCGCCGTTGCCCAGCACCGGGATATCAAGCGCCTGCTTCAGGGTCGCGATCGCCTCCCAATCCGCCTCGCCCGAGTAACGCTGCGCCGCAGTCCGGGCGTGCAGGGCGACCCACCTCACACCCGCGTCCTGGGCGATCAGGCCCGCCTCGACATACGTCAGGTGATTGTCGTCGATACCCTTGCGCATCTTGACGGTGACCGGAAGCCCGCCCACATTGCGCACCGCCGCGCGCACGATCGCGCCGAACAGGTTGCGCTTCCAGGGAATGGCCGAACCGCCGCCCTTGCTCGTGATCTTCTTGACCGAGCAGCCGAAGTTGAGGTCGATGTGATCCGCCAGGTTTTCGTCGACCACCCGGCGCACCGCCTTGGCCGTGATGTCCGGATCGACGCCATACAACTGCATGCTTCTCGGCCGCTCGAGCGGCCCGAACTCAATCAGCCGCGCGGTTTTGGGATTCCGGTGCGCCAGCGCGACCGTCGTGATCATCTCGCAGACGTAGATGCCCGCTCCCTGCTCGCGGCAGAGCTGCCGAAACGCACGGTTGGTGATGCCCGCCATGGGCGCGAGCACCACGGGCGGGTCGACGGGATGCGTGCCGAGCATCAATTGCTGCATGAGTTGCACGTATTCGAGGATGACATACGGTGTTGCGGTGACACTTGCGGACCTTAGCCGGATTGATCCCACTATCGCCGCGACGCCCGACGGCTTCGTGATGCTGTTAAGGCAGGTCAGGATGGTTTCGTCGATGTCGTACTGGGAGATCGAGCAGCGGGCCGCCGACCTGGGGATCATGCTGGAGCCGGCCTCGCTCGTGGAGTCGCTCAGCGGGCCGGATCTGCCGGCCGAGGAGATGGTGGTCGGCTTCCTGCTCGCCTGCGGGTTCACCGACGATCAGCTTGATAGATGGATGTGGGTATACCGCGGCCTCGCCCAGCCGATCCAGCCGGCACCGCCCGCGCAACCAGCCGCGCCCCACCGCAATCGGCGCCGGCTGCTGATCGTCGTCGCCACCACCGTGGCGGTGATCACTGTGGTGGCGGTCGCGCTGCGCGAGGGCCGGCGGTCGCCGACCGGGATCCCGGCGCCCGTGCCCGCGAGCGACGGGCCGGTGGAGGGTGCCGGCGGTGTCTCGCCCGTGCCGAGCATCGCGCCCGTGCAGCCATCAGGCGCGCCACCGTCGCCGTCGCCCACGGTCAGCCGCACTCCCGCCCGCAGCAGCACCTCGCCGGCGACCGGCGGCGCGGCGCCCGAGACCGCCGCGACGCTCGCCACCCACCAGGGCATCGACCTGGACACCGGCCGGCTCAGCGACGGCCCCGCACTGATCAGCAACGTGTTCGACGCCGTGGCCATCTCGGGCGGCATCCGCGCCGGCGACACCGAAAAGCGGCTGAGCAAGGGCTGCACCGAGCAGCCCGACCGCACCGTGACCGGCCTGGCCGCCGGGAGCACGCTGTGCGTGTTTTCGACCGGGGGCAAGTGGTACCGCTTGACGATCACCGGCACGGGCTCCACCGGCTACGCCTTCACCTACCTAGTCTTCAGTTGAACAGGTCCACTTACGCCCTGTTGTGGGCCCTGACCGGCCCACAACACCTTCACAACATCGGCCGCATACAAACGGGGCATGCGTTACCGCGAGGTCCTGACGTTCCCGATAACTTTGCGGCGGGATGCGGCCCAACCGTTGCACGAGCAGATCGCCGACCAGATCGCCGAGGCGATCGACTCGGGCGCCATCCGGCCCGGCGCCCGCCTCCCGTCCACCCGCACCCTGGCCGAGCTGCTCGGCGTGTCCCGCGGTGTGGCCTCGGAATCCTTTGAAGACCTTTTTTCCAGGGGGTACCTCGAAAGCCGCCCGGGGTCGGGCACGTTTGTGCGGCGGGCGGTGGCGGACGCGCCCACCCGGCAGGCAGGCCACATGGGCAGGCCGCCCGCGCCGCACCGAGACATCGACCTGCGCCCGGGCAGGCTGTGCGGCGAGGCGTTCCCGCTGCGGGCGTGGCGTGCGGCCTGGCGGCACGCGAGCCATCACGTGCCGGTGGGCGACGGCCCTCCCCCGCTCGGCTTCGCCCCGCTGCGGCACGCGATCGCCGAACACCTCAACCGGACGCGCGGAATCAGTGCGGGTAAACACGATGTGGTGGTCACGTCGGGTAGCCATATGGGAATTTCTTTGATTCTTGAAGCGCTCGGCACGCGGCCGGCGATCGAGCGGCCGATCACGCCGGCGCTTCTCCGCACGGATTCGTGCCCCATCCCTGCTGCGCTGCACCAACTCCCGCCGACCGTCGGCGCGATCGTGGCCTGCCCGGACGGCAATCGTCCACTTGGGACGGTCATGCCCACGGCGCGTCACGGGGAGCTGCACGCCTGGGCGCGCGACCGCGGCGGCATGGTGATCGAGGTGGCGCGCGAGGCCGTGCCACGCGCCCGCGCGCTCCCGCTCGACCCGCGCACATGTCTCGTCGGCGGCTTCGGCGAACTGCTGACGCCCACCCTCAACCTCGGATACGCGTTGGTACCCAAGGACCTTACCGCCAGCGTGGGGCGCGCGATCGGCGACCGCGGCGGACAGCCGCCCGAGCTCACCCAGCTCGCGGTCACGCACCTGCTGGCCAACGGCACGATGGCCCGCCAGACCCGGCGGCTCGGCCGGCTCTACGAGAGCAAGCTCGCCATCGTCCGAGACGTGTTGGGCGGCTTGGCGATCCCGGCCGAACCCGGCGCCGCCCTGCTCAGCGTGCCCGCGCGCGGCCTGCCGATCCGGTGCCAGACACTCGACGAATTCGGTGTCACTGACACGACAGCACCGACTCCGGTGATCGGTTTTGGACATCTTCCCGACAAGGCCCTGCGCACCGGGCTGGAACACCTGCTAAGGAGAATCTCATGACTCGCACGCTGTTTGCGCTGGCGCTTGCCGCCTCGACCGCGATCGTCACCCTGGCCGGCGCACCGCCCGCGCTCGCCGCCGATCCCGAATGCCGCTATGTGATGCCGCCCGCGCCGCCGCCCCCGGTGCAGGCGGACAACCAGCTCCTGCAGCTCGGCCCGGTCGACGGCCGCAATGACGGCACCACGCGCGGCCTGGGCGTGCGGCTGCCGCGCTGGTCGGTCGTCGGCCTCCGGCCGCACGGCACGGCCGACTACGACCTGAAGGTCTTCCACTGTCCAGATGAGAGGGTGCTGGGGCTCAGCGTCTATGGCGCAGGGAAGGTGGACTTCGTCGCGCTGGACGGCAACCGGTCGTGGGATGCGGCCTCCACTCAGGTCTACGCGCGCTACTACCGCTATCCGGTCAGCGAGACGGGCGTGTTCAACGCCGAATACTCCACCGGCGGCGAGCCGCTGCAGCCCGGGACGTCGCAAACCCTTGCGCTGCGCGGCACGCCGGCCGTCGTGCGGGACGTGTTCGTGGCCGCCGGAACGACCACGACGATCCGGCTGCGCGTGCTGACCGGCAGCGCTGACCTGTTCCTGGTCGATTCCGATCCGGACAAATCGACGTGGGCGCGCACCCGCGTGCAGTCGATCGACTCGTCGACCAACCTGGGGTCGGCCGACGAGAGCATCACGATCTCCTTGCCCGCGGGCGTTCGGTCGAAGACCTACGGCCTGGTCATCACCAACAACGTGGACTACGGGGAGTACGTGGTCGTGCGGTCATAGCCGGGTGTCCCACGGGATCCGGTAGCGCTGCTCCGGACCGATCGTCTTCTCCGGTCGCATGGCCGCCTTGATGAGCAGGGGCATGAGGATCGGCATGAGCCCCCGGGTGATCGGCCCGGGGGCCTTGGCGTGATTGATGCGCGCCGCGCGGGCCGCGACCTTTTCGACCCGTGCGCGTCTTAGGTTTTCGAACGCGGCGAATGCCTCGGTGACGTCGGGCAGGTCGCGCAGGCACCGCGCCAGCTCGATCGCGCTCTCGATGGCCAGCGACGCGCCCTGGCCGGAACTGTTGGACGGGGCATGCGCGGCGTCGCCCACCAGCACCATGCGGCCACGGTGCCAGTGCGGGACTCTGGGCATGATGTAGAGCGAGCCGACCACCTGCAGGCTGTCGGGGTGGGAGTGGCGCACGAGCTCGCCGCCCGGGTCGTCCTCGCCGTAGGTGTCGTGCAGCCGGCGCATCCAGTCGTGATTGGACACCTGGCGCGCCTCGACGAGCGTCATGGGATCGGGGTGAGGCAGGTTGGCGCCCCACACGGTCCCGCCTCCGGCGGCGGGCCAATACAGGTAATAGCCTCGCTTGCCAAACGCGAACGTCATGGTGTCGAGGTCACCCGGGGCGTCAAAGGTCGAGAACGCCTCGAAGCCCAGCATGCCCGTGTAGCGGGGGCCGGGCGCGTCGGGGTCGATGAGCGTGCGCATGGTGGATTTCACCCCGTCGGCTCCGATCACGACATCGGCCTGGGCGTCCGTGCCGTCGGCGAAGCTCATGCGCCCGCGCTCGTCCGCGTGGGTCAGGCGCTTGCGGTATTCGAACGGGATGCCCCTTGCTTGAGCGAGATCGTGCAGCGCGCTATGCAGGTCGCCGCGGTTGACCACCTGCAGCGGGCCCACACCGGACAGGCTCGGCAGCGTTAACCGCTTGCGCCCCACGGACATCATCATGCGCGCGCCCGGGCGCGCCTTGGCCAGCACGGCCTCGTGCGCGCCGATGACCTCCAGCGCGGCTATCCCGTTGGGCGCGATGGCCAGCGAGCCACCGATGCCGTCGGCCGGGCCCGGATAGGCCTCAAAGATCGTGGCCTCGATGCCCGCCTTTTGCAGGGCCATCGCGGCCACCGGGCCCGAGATGCCGCCACCGATGACGGCGGCGGTGCGAACTTTGGACATGACTGCTTCCCTTTGCCTTTCTGGTGGGCACGGGAAGGCGTCCGGCTATCCTCATGGTTGCCGCCTCGGAGCCGGGTTGCCTTCCGCATACTTTGGTTTCGAAGGTTGCGGGCCTGGCGAGGGTGTTGCCGCACCCTGCCGGGCCCTTTTTGCCGGCTCGACTTCAGCCGGCTCGACTTCAGCCGGCTCAAGTCCGGCCGGCTCAAGTCCGGCCGATCCGGTTTCAGCCAGTCCGGATCCGGCCAGTCCGGCTTCGGCCAGCTTGGCCAGCTTGGCCAGATCCTCGGGGACCTCGCCGGTCTCGTGGAAGCCGCGCCACCGGTCGATGTCGGGGAATGTGCCCGACTCGAGCTCGGTGAGCAGCGACCCGACCCACGCCACCTCGGCCTCGAGGAGGGCGAGCTCATACTCGACCTCGACGAGGAACAGGCGTGGGACGTCTTGGTAGTGCTGCGCGCGCATGGCGCGCACGGCCGACTCGAGCGCCTCGAGCCGTTGGCGCAGAAGGGTTATCGCCTCGTCGGGGTGCAGCACCGACATGACCGACAGCCCGGCCAGGAAGCGCGGGCGCTCCCGCTCGGGCGAGGCGATCAGCTCGCGGGCCCAGTCGACCATCTCGGCCCGGCCGGCATCGGTGATGCGATAGACGGTGCGCTCCGGGCGCCGGCCCTGGCGCGCGCTCTCGACGGTCTCGAGCAGGCCGTGCCGCTCCATGTTGCGCACCACGGTGTAGAGCGAGCCCCACTTGATCGGCATGTCCTGGTCTTTGCCCCACCCGCGGATGGCGGCCGCCATCTCGTAGGGGTGCATCGGGCGAATCGCCACCGTGGAGAGCACGGCTAACGCCATCAGGTTGTTCACCGCGCGCCGCTTGGCCATGACTATCGTCCCACTCACTCGCATGCGTATACTCGTGGACGAGTATACGCATGCGGATGGAGGGTCGGCAATGGCATATGTGCTGCTGCTCATCGCGATCGGGGCGGAGGTGTTCGCGACCAGTCTGCTGAAGTCGACCGACGGCTTCACCCGGCTCTGGCCGACCGTGGCGTGCTTGACGGGCTATGCCGTGTCGTTCGCGGCACTGTCGCAGGCGGTCAAGGTCGTGCCGGTCGGCGTCGCCTATGCGATGTGGTCGGGCCTGGGCACGGCGGCGATCGTCGCGATTGGAGCGGCGTTCCTGGGCGAGCCCATCACGTGGGTCAAGTTGGTGGGCATAGGCCTCATCGTCGCCGGGGTCGTCATCCTCAACATGGGCGGCGCCACGCACTGACCCGACGCGTCGCACCGGCAGGCATTGACCTTTGCGAGTCCATCGCTCTACACTCCGCGCATGCCGGAAAGCGCTTTCCAAACCTCACGACGGGCACTCCTGCTGGGCGCCGCGGGTGCACTCCTCGTCCCGGGCGCCGCACACGCCTCGTCCTCCCGCCCCGGCGGGCAACGCCTGATCGTCGCGGCCGACGGCACGGGTGACGTGCCCACCATCCAAGCCGCCATCGACGCCGTGCCGGCCGGCAACGCCGAGCGATTCACGATCTTGGTGCGGCCGGGCCGGTACCATGAAAGAGTTGTCATTCCACGGGACAAGCCGCACATTGTCCTGATTGGACTTGGCCGCGAATCCGCCGATGTCGAGATCACCGACGACCGCGCCAACGGCACGCCCCGGCCCGACGGCGGCACCTGGGGCACGTCCGGCAGCGCGTCCGTCACCATCGACTCCGCCGATTTCTCCGCGTCGAACCTGACGTTCAGCAACTCGTTCGACGAGGCGGCACACCCCGAGATCACCAACCGCCAGGCCGTCGCCGTCCTCACCCGCGCCGACCGGCTCAGCTTCCGCCACGTGCGGTTCCTCGGCAACCAGGACACGCTCTACCTCAACAGCCAGGACGCGCCCCTGATCGGCCGGGCGTATCTGAGCCACTGCTACGTCGAGGGCGACGTCGACTTCATCTTCGGGCGGGCCACGGCCGTGCTGGAGCACTGCCACATCCACTCGCTCACCCGCGGATCCGACAGCAACAACGGCTACGTGACCGCGGCGAGCACCATGCTGTCCAATCCCTACGGTTACCTGTTCGACAAGTGCCGCTTCACGAGCAACGCCCCGGACGCCACCGTCTATTTGGGACGGCCGTGGCATCCGAGCAACGACCCCAACGCGGTGGCGCAGACCGTCATCCGCGAGAGCCGGCTCGGCGCGCACATCAAACCCGCACCGTGGACGGACTTCGGCATTTGGCCGTGGCGGGAAGCGCGCTATTTCGAATACCGCAACCGCGGGGCGGGCGCGACCGTCACGCCGGACCGGCCGCAGCTGACCGACAGCGACGCCCGTCTCTACAACCGCCGCACCTACCTCGGCGACTGGGACCCCTGCTAGCCGCGCCTACGGAGGGCTCGGGCGAGCCGGGCCCTCCGTGCGGTTCGCCCTATAGCGGCGACCACAGGGCCGGTGCGTTGGGCTGCTCGCCGACGCCATCATCCTGTCCTGCGAAGTGGGCTACGCCAAACCGGATCCCCGCATCTACACCGCCGCCCTCGACGCCATCCGCACCGGTCCCGCCGACGCCC
>JBIOYB010000365.1:0-50565 GCA_044869915.1 Allorhizocola sp. | reverse complement strand
CACACGCCCGCGAACCGATCGCCGCGACTGAACTCGAGCGGATAGCGGGGATCGATCGATACGCCATCGTGCGCCATTTCAAGGCCGCCTACGGCACGACTCCCGATCGATACCGGACGCTGCGCCGTCTCGACCTCGCCCGCACCGCCATCGGCCGCGGTCGGTCGCTGGCCGAGGCGGCCGTCGAGGCGGGGTTTGCCGACCAGAGCCACCTGACCCGCCATTTCAAGCGCGCCTACGGCATGCCTCCCGGCCGCTGGCGGCGCCTCACCGCCGCCCCGCCCGCTGCGGGCGCAGGCGCCTAGCGAGCGCGATCTGTTACCGCTTGGGCGAGGGCGATGGGCGGCGCGTGGCGGTGTATCGCCCGCTGCGGGCGCAGGCGCCTAGCGAGCGCGATCTGTTACCGCTTGGGCGAGGGCGATGGGCGGAGCGCGGCGGTGCATCGCCCGCTGCGCGGGCGCAGGCGTGTGGCTGGCGGGATCCGTTACCGCTTGAGGGGACGACGGCGGGCGGAGCGGGCCGCCGCCCCGCCCGCCGATGCGCGCGCTCCACTGGAGCGCCTGGTCCGTTGATCGTTGCCACTGCCCGCGGGAGCTCTGGGACGGACGGGACTGCTGTCCGCGCCAAGGTGTGCGATCTTGCGGACCAGGGGAGAGACGCGTCAAGAGATCACGTGAGCCTAAGGTAGCGCCCACACGAGCGGGATGCCGGAGTCGTTGCCCGAGTAGTCGTCCTCGACCTCCAGCAGGCGCGACATCTGCGCCTGCCACGGGATGTTGGCCGGATGATCCTTGAGGAGGGCCCGCATCGCATGGTAGTCGTCGACCTCTACCACGTGGAAGACGTCGCGCCCGCTGCGCCAGATCCGCCACGAGTGGACCCCGGCGGCCCGCAGCGCGGCGTCCAGGTCGGACGGTATGACAGCGTGTTCACTGTCGTATGACGATTCCATGCCGGGCTTGAGCCGGGTGTGTAGCGCGATCGTCTGCATCGATTATCCCTTCGTCGCCCCGCCGGTGAGGCCCTTGACGAACTGTTTCTGCAACAGCAGGAAGAAGATGAGCACGGGCAGCGTGGCCAGAAACATGAACGCGAACACCCCGCCGAAGTCCTGCTGATACTGCCCGATCGAGCGGTAGATGCCCGTGGTGATGGTCGTGCCGCGCGAGGGTCCGAGGATGATGAGCGGGTTGAGGAAATCGTTCCAGATCCACACGCCGAGGAAGATGAGCACGCTCGCGGTTGCCGGGCGCAGCAGCGGAAACACGATGCGCCAGAATATCTGCCACCGGGTCGCGCCGTCGATCGCGGCCGACTCCTCCAACTCCACGGGCACCGAGCGGATGAAACCGGTAAACACGAAGACGCCAAACGGCACGTAGTATCCCACGTTGAACAGGATCAGCCCGGGTAGCGTCGTCATGAGACCGATTGCCTGCAGCACATCGGTAATCGGTTTCAGGATGACCTGTGGCGGGATCATCAGTCCACAAAGGAGCAGCAGCGTGAGCCACCGATTCCACCGGTTGTCGGTGCGCGCCAGGTAGTGCCCGAGCATCGCCGAGAGCACCGTGAGGATGCCGATCGACAGCGACGTCACGATGAGGCTGTTGGTCAGGCTCACCCAAAACAGCTGATCCGGGCGTGACAGCACCGCTTGGATGTTGGCCAGCGTCGGCGGGATCGGCAGCGACGCCGGCGACGGCCCGATCCGGTGTCCCTGTTTGAAGACGTTGACCACGGCCATGTACAGCGGCACAAAGAAGATACCGGTCACACCGAGGGCGACCAGGCGGCGGATCACAGGTTTACCTCCCTGCGCTGCAACAGTTTCAGCGCCACGCCGGACGCGGTTGCGATGATGACGAGCATGACGATCGCCTCCGCGGACGCGAATCCGGGCAGGTTGTTGACGAAGGCCTCCTCCAGGATCAGATAGGCGATCGTCGCCGTCGTGCCGGTGCCGGGCCCGCCCCGCGTGATGATCTGCACGTGGTCGAAGATCTTGAATGCGGAGATGAGCAGGATGACGGTGTTGACGGTCAGCGCGGGCGCGAGCAGCGGCCACGTCACACGCCAAAACCTCCGGAACGGTCCCGCGCCGTCGATGGCCGCTGCTTCAAGCAATTCATTTGGTACGGATTGGAGCCCCGCCAGGTAGACGACGACGCAAAACCCGAGCATCTGCCACGAGATCACGCCGCCGAGCGAATACAGCGCATAGTCCGGATCGGACAGCCAACCGGGCGGGTCGGCCACACCGAGCGCCCGTAGCGCCTGGTTGAGCAGCCCGTCGCTGTCCAGCAGCCGGATCCAGATCACGCTCACGACGACCGAACTGAGCACCACCGGGATGAAAAACACGCTGCGCAGCGCGTTGTAGAACCACCCGCGCCGGTCGAGCAGCACGGCGATCGCGAGCCCGAGCGCGTTGGGCACGACCACCACGATGAGCGTGAGGATCGTCGTCACGCGCAGCGAGGTCAGGAACTCCTGATCCTCCAACAATAACTGGTAGTTGCGCAGGCCCACATACTTCGTGGGCGGGTTGAACGGGTTGTAGTTGGTGAGGCTGTAGCCGAAGCTGATCAGGATGGGCAGCAGCACAAAACAGGCGTAGACGGCGACCCCGGGCCCGCCGAACGACAGGAAGTGCCAGATTTTCCGGCGAAGCCGCACTGTAAGCACGGCTTCGCCGGAACGGAGTTTTGGCCGGACTCCCACGTTGCTATCCAGCCGCCTTCTGCCACTCGCTGTCCAGGAATGCGCACACCGCGTCCGGGTTCTTCGCGCCCGTCACGATGTCCACAAGGGACGAATCCAGTTTGGCGCCCACGCCTGTGACCATGCCGTCGTCGCCCGCCTCGAAGCCCAGCGACGAGACGATCGCCTTGGCCTCCACGCCCTTGGCGTAGAGGTCGTATCCGGCCTTGAACGCGGCACCGAGATCGGCGGGCGGGCTGTAACCCTTGATGGCCGGGAAGAGCCCGTCGGCCTTGGCCGAGTTGTCCAAATTGGCCTTGTCGAGCTGGAAGCCCAGCGCGAACTTGCGCGCCTCGGCCAGGTTGGTCGCCTTCGAGTTGACCACCAGCCCGCCGCCCGTGAACGCGGGCACGACCATCTTGCCGTCCGCGGTCGGCCAGTTGAACTGGCCCACCTCGAACGCCGGCTTGGTCTTCGGGTCGTCCAGCGCGCCGGCGAACCAGTTGCCCATCGGGTAGATGGCGCCCTTCCCATCCAGGAACGCTTGCTGCGTACCGGCATAATCTCGGGAAACATCGGCCTTGTTGATATAACCTTTGGCGGCCAGGTCGCCCAGCTTGGCCAGGGCGCTCTTGAAGTCGGCGTCGCAGAACTTGGCCTTGCCGGCGCGGCGGTCGGCCATCCACTTTGGATTCTTCGCGTAGAGGTCGGTCGCGGCGATGCCGGCGAAGAACACGCCGAGGTTGTCGTGCACGCCGCCGGTCACGAACGGCTGGATGCCCTTGCCCTTCAGCTTCTCGGCGGCCGCCAGCAGGTCGGCGTAGGTCTTCGGCTCGGCGGTGACGCCGGCGTCGGCGAACTGCTTCTTGTTGTAGTAAACGACCGGGATGGTCTGCGTGTTGGCCGGTAGCTGGTATACCTTGCCCTTCACCGCGCCGTTGTTGGGGAATTCGAAGTCTTTGAGCTCGTCGGCGGTCCACGCGTAGAGCTTGCCCGCCTCGGCGAAGCCCACCGGTGACACGGCGATCATCACGTCGGGCAGCTGGCCGGACGAGTCCAATTGCTTGGCGTATTTGGTGCGGTCCTGGTCCGGTGACACGATCTTTTTGACCGTGATATCCGGGTACTTGTCGGTGACCCGCTTGATCGCCGCGTCCCAGTAGGCGGGCGTGAGGTTGGGTGTCTCGAAGACAAGAAAGGAAATTTCCTTCTTACCGGTCGGAGTCTCTGGCTCCTTGGTGGTACAGGCTGCCAGCCCGACTGTGCTCAACAAGGCCGTGGCGAGCGCGGCCGCAGTAGACAGTCTGGTCTTCATCGAAGCATTACATCCGATGTTTCGATCGTCAGTCAAGTTTGTAAACTATTGCGCGCCTGCGCTCTGATTCCGCAGGCGCGCAGCCGCTGGCCAGGAAATTGTGCCGATTCATTGGATGACTGGCGCGGTCGGTGACCAGGCTGGGCCATCGGGGAAACGGAATGAGGCGATGGATTCCGGGCGCATCCGCGCCGAGAAGCCGGGCTCCTGCGGGGCCAGGTAGCGCCCGTCGCTGATGACGACCGGGTCCACGAAGTGCTCGTGCAGATGGTCGACATATTCCAGCGCCCGGTCGGTGAGCGTGCCCGACACCGCCACGTAGTCGAACATCGCCAGGTGCTGAACCACCTCGCACAGCCCGACACCGCCCGCGTGCGGGCACACCGGCACGCCAAACTTGGCCGCCAGCAACAGGATCGCCACGTTTTCGGTGACCCCGGCGACGCGGCACGCGTCGATCTGCACCACGTCGACCGCGTCCGCCTGCAGGAGTTGCTTGAACACCACGCGATTGGCCACGTGCTCACCGGTCGCGACCCGCACCGGCGCGACCGCCCTGCGGATCGCCGCGTGCCCGAGCACATCGTCGGGATTGGTCGGCTCCTCTACCCACCACGGGTCATAGGGCGTCAGCGCCCGGGTCCACTCGATCGCTTCCTGCACCCCCCACCGCTGGTTGGCGTCCACGGCGATCCGCACGCCCGGCCCGACCGCCTTGCGCGCGGCCCGGAACCGGCGCAGGTCGTCGTCGAGGTCCGCGCCGACCTTGAGCTTGATCTGGCGGAAGCCGTCCTCGACCGCCTGCTGCGAGAGACGGATAACGGTCTCATCGTCATAGCCCAACCAGCCGGGCGAGGTCGTGTACGCGGGATAGCCGCCCGCCTCCAGCAGGCTGATCCGCTCCTTCCGCCCGGGCTCGAGCGCCGCGAGGATCTCGGTCGCCTCGGCGGGGGAAAGGGCATCCTCGATGTAGCGCCAGTCCACCAAGTCAACAATCTGCTCGGGAGACATCTCGGACAGCAGCCGCCATACCGGCTTGCCCGCGAGCCTGCTCGCCATGTCCCACATCGCGTTGATGATCGCGGCCGCGGCCATGTGCATCGCGCCCTTCTCCGGGCCGAGCCAGCGCAGCTGTGAGTCGTGGGTCAGGCGCTTGCCGAACGCGCCGAGATCGCTCGCGACCGCCTCCACCTCAAGCCCGATCAGGTATGGCTCGAGCGCCCGGATCGCGGCGCAGACGACCTCGTTGCCCCGGCCGATGGTGAACGCGAAACCGTGCCCCTCCAGTGGGGTCCCGGTGCGCAGCACCACATAGGCGGCCGAGTAGTCGGGGTCGACATTCATGGCATCCGAGCCGTGCAACCCGATTGAAGTGGGGAAACGTACGTCGTGGACATCAATCCCAACGATCTGCAGCACGCTAACATCCTATGTCTCTGAGTGATCACTCAGGGAGGGCTGCCGTATATTGGCGCGTAACACGGTCAGGGAACCACCCATCGGGATGCGGACCTTCATCAGACATCCAATGTATATGAGAAAGGCCTCCTCGCCTATCCTTTGGCCATGGCGCTTACGGACGAGGCGATCGAGCGGATCAAGGAAATGATCGTCAAGGGCGAGCTTCGCCCGGGGGACCGCCTGCCCAAGGAGGTCGACCTCGCCGAGCGCCTGGGCCTGTCGCGCAACTCGCTGCGCGAGGCGGTGAAGGCGCTGTCGCTGATCCGGGTGCTCGACGTGCGCCAGGGCGACGGGACCTACGTGACCAGCCTGCAGCCCGAGGTCCTGCTCGACACGGTCGGGTTCGTGCTCGACTTCCACCGCGACGACAGCGTGCTCGCCCTGCTCGAGGTGCGCCGCATCCTCGAGCCCGCGGCCACTGCCATGGCCGCGCAGCGCATGGACGAGGAGGGCATCCTCCAATTAGGAGAGCTGCTCGAGCGGATGGACAACGCCAAGGACATCAACGAGCTGATCGAGGCCGACCTCGACTTTCACCGGCGGATCGCGGTGGGCTCGGGCAACCCGGTGCTCGCCTCGCTCATCGACAGCCTGTCGGCGCCGACCCTGCGGGCGCGGGTCTGGCGCGGGCTGACCGAGGAGGGCGCGACCACGCGCACCCAGGAGCAGCACCGCGCGATCCATCAGGCCATCGCCTCGCGCAACTCCGAGGTCGCCCGCTCCTGGGCCGCCGTCCACGTCGCCGGCGTCGAAGACTGGCTGCGCCGCGCGCTCTAGCGTTGCCCGCCGGTTATACCTTGCTCGCCATGGACAGTGGCATCTTCATCTACATCGGCTGGCTCTGTTGCTGCCTGCTGGTCGTGGGTCTGGGCGTGGCGGCGTGGATGATCTGGCGCAGGAAGACCTTCCACTGACCAATCGTCGTCCACAGTGGACAGCGCACCCGGTGCGGCGTGCTCCCCGCCAAGGCGCGGGCGCCGTGACCGCGAGGTGCGCATCGCCGTGGCCCCCGCTCGGAGCGGCGTTCGCGTCCCGCGGCTATCGATAAAAGTGCCGACATCCGAAAGGCGACCACCGTCTCTCTTCGCGTCCACGCCCAGGAGCCGGAAGTGGTTGCGGCACTAGGGAAAGCGAAGTTCAAAACCGATGTGGACGTACGGCGGCGGCGCGCCGTGTCTTGCGATGAGCGTCTATGGTGGACACCTCAGGCAATTGTCGGTTCTACGGGGAGGTATAGAACATATGCGACGTGCCTTGGCGCTGTTCACCGCAGCCGCCACCATCGCCACCGCCATCGTCGTCGCCGGTCCGGCCCAGGCCGCACCGCGCACGATCGACTGGCAGCCCTGTCCCGACGCTCCCGGCGTGGAGTGCGGGACGCTGACCGTGCCGGTCGACTGGTCGAAGCCTGCGGGCCCGACCATCGACCTCGCACTGGCAAGGCGCAAGGCAACAGTGCCCGCGGAGCGGATCGGCTCCGTGCTGATCAACCCTGGCGGGCCGGGCGGCCCCGGCGCCGAAGTGGTCAAGAGCACCCCGTTCCTTTCCGACGACGTGGCCCGCCGCTTCGACATCGTCGGGTTCGACCCGAGGGGGGTGGGCAACAGCGACCCGATCCTGTGCGACGAGGACATCGCCTTCGAGCCCTATCCGGTCGCGCCGCAAAACCAGGCCGAATTCGAGCAGTTGATCGACCACAACCGCCGCTACGCGGACAGTTGCCGTCAGCTGAGCGGGCCGGTGCTCGACCACGTGGACAGCGTCAGCGTCGCCCGCGACATGGACGCCATCCGGGCCGCCGTGGGCGACTCAAAGCTGAGCTACTACGGCGTCTCCTACGGCACGCTCCTGGGCCAGATGTATGCCGAGCTGTTCCCGGGCCGCGTCCGCGCGCTCGTGCTCGACAGCAACATGGACCACAGCCTGTCCACCGCGTTCCAGTTCATGCGCACCGAATCCGTCGGGTTCCAGGAGAGCTTCGACGAGTTCGTGAAGTGGAATGCCCGCACGCCCGACTCGCCGCTTGCCGGTCAGGACGCCCGCGCGGTGTTCCGCGACCTGCTCGCGCGGGCCGAGCGGGGCGAGCTCACGCTCCCCGACGGCACTGTGCTGCCGGCATTGGATTTTCGGTTCGTCACGTTCGGCGCGTTCTACGGGCCAAACTGGCGCAGCCTCGCCGAGTTCTTCGCGGAGCTGCAGACCACAGGCAAGGCACCGGCCGGCCCACTGGCCGAGCGCGCCCAGACGGCCAAGACCAAGCGGGCGTTCGCGCAGGGGGCCATCGCCGACCCGTTCCAGGCGGTGTTCTGCCAGGACTGGCGGCTACCCATCCGCAACTACTTCGAGCTCGCCGCATATCGCGCCGTGTTCGAGCGGACGGTGGCGCCCGACGTGAAGCAGTCGCCACTGGGCGAGCTCGCGGCGACGTCGTGCCTCGGCTGGCCGCAGCGCACGACCAACCCGCAACACGAGCTGCGCGTGCGCAGCGAGCAGCCCATCCTCATGGTCAACAGCCGGTTCGACCCGGCCACGCCATACCAGTGGGCGACCAATGCCGCGAGCCAAAGCCGGTCGTTCGTGCTGCTGCACTACGACGGCTGGGGCCACGGGGCATACTTCGCCGGCAGCACCTGCGTGACCGGTGCGGTCGACAACTACCTGTTCACGCGGCGCACCCCGCCGCGCAACACGCACTGCGCGGCCGTGCCGCCGCCGGATTCGTTTGGCGCGCAAAGCATCATCAAGGCGCCGGCGCTGCCGCGTTGGTAGGGCACTCCAGCGGCGCCGGGAGTCGTGTGGCTCCCGGCGCCGCTTATCGCACGGCGATTTGCCGGCCCCCGACGGGTATCAACAAAAAGGAAGTAAGGCCGGCGGCAGCGAACGGGGTTTGGGGATCGTGCGCGCGATTTTCCTCGACCAGCTCGACGGCCGAGTTGTCGCCGGAGACGTAGGCCGTTCCCCACGGCGAAAGGCCGATGACGCCGGGGATGCGCAAGGCGGCGTCCACACCGGACACTGCCGACTACGTGATCGTGCCGAGCCGGGATCCGGTGGACGATGACGATCCCATTGAACGATCCCATTGAACGGGCCCATTGAACGGGCGATGGTTTGGGCCCGTGCCCATCTGGGCCGCCCGATCCCGTTGGCAATACCCTACATGCCCGACAGGAATTATGTGCACGGTGCGTTGCGCTACCTTCCGCGGGTCTTGCCTAGGCTGGGGGAGTGAAGCGTCCGGTCCCCGTCGCGATGCTGGCGCACCTGCGCCGCGCGCGCGACCACATGGACCGGCACTATCGCGAGGAGCTCGACCTCGACGCGCTCGCGCGTGTGGCCGGCCTGTCCAAGTATCACTTCGCGCGCAGCTTCGAGGCGGCCTACGGAGAGACACCCATGCGCTACCTGACCCGGCGGCGCATCGAACGGGCGCAGGACCTGTTGCGCTCGGCCAACCTCACGATCACCGAGATCTGCATGATGGTCGGCTTCTCCAGCCTCGGGTCGTTCTCGTCGCGCTTCACCCAGCTGGTGGGCGAGACGCCGACCTCATATCGGGATCGGTGGGCCGCGCGCGGCGGGCCCCGCGTGCCCGGCTGCTGGCTGTTCATGCGTGGCGTGTTCGACCTGGGCGGCACGGCCACGCCGCGCAATTTGGGAGAAGCCCGCCCCGACGACCCAGGACTAGCGTGATCCACATGATCACGAATGTTTCGCTAGTCACCGTTTACTGCCTCGACCAGATCAAGGCGCGCGACTTCTACGTCAACGTGCTCGGGTTCGAGCCCGGCACCGACGTCACCATGGGCGAGGGCTTCCGCTGGGTGACCGTCAAGCACCCGAGCCAGCCCGAGCTCGAGGTCACCCTGATGACGCCCGGCCCGCCGCTCGACGAGGAGATGGCCGCCATGATCCGCCGCAAGCTGGAGACCGGCCAGCTCGGCGGGCTCGGCCTGAGCGTGGACGACTGCCACAAGACCTACCAGGAGCTCAGCGCCAAGGGCGTCACGTTCCCCCAGGAACCGTCCGACCGCCCCTACGGCATCGAGGCCGTCATGCGCGACATCTCCGGTAACTGGCTGGTCCTGGTGGAACCCAAGCAGTTCAAGCCCGAAGACTTCGCCTGATCGCCCGCTTCTCGCCGGTCCGCTCACGGGGGCGGGCCGGGCGTGCCACACTGACGCCATGGGCGTGCTGTGGAGGTAATCCGGGCGCGCCGCAACGCGTCTGCGGCGTAGAGGCCCGCCAAGCTGGATATGCTGACCCGGTTTTGGGCAGGCAATCTATCGAGCGGGGTGGCGGGTCCGTGACGCGTGCAGTAGCCGGTGTGCTCGCGATCCTGGTCATCCTCAACACCTTTGCCGCGCCGGTGTCGGCCGGGCCGGCGCTCGTGCTGACCGGGATCAACGAGCGCGAGGCAAACGGCGATGCGCACGCCTTCGAGCTGTATGGCGACTTCCCCGACAGCGCCAGCGTCCGGCCGGTGGTGTATTGCGGCGGGCGGGTCATTTCGGCGGAGATCATGGCGCCCCCGCTGAGGACGCAGATAAACGTGAACGTCGAAGCGATGCCCGCGGGTTCGCACTGCACGTTCTCGCTGCAGCGTCTCAGTGATGGGACACGCAGCCAGATTCGTTCGGTCGTCACCGGCGCGGTACCCATCCAAATAAATGGCATTCGCGACCGGGGCATGACGGCGGGTCGGCGGTTTGTCGAGCTCTACGGCGACTTCGCCTCCGCATCGAGTCTGCAGGTGCGTGTCGTGTGCGGCGGCCGCTACGTCGGCGGGCGCGTGGAGTATGCGTCCCAAGGACAGATCAACGTTTCGGTACCCGTCGCCGACGCGGCCGGCACCTGCTCGTTCGTGCTGCGCCAACCCGGGACGGGGCTCGCCAGTCCGGCGTTTGGACCGGTCGCCATCGACAGCGCCCCGGTCCCGTCCGGCTTCGGCGCCTACTTCTGGGGCGGAGTCCCGTCGCAGTTGCCAAGCTCCATCGCCGGCGGACAGGCCTATCTCAACGCCGTCGGTTTCGACACCACCCGCCTGGTCATCACGCCCCGCATGCGCAGTGGCGACCCCATCGACAACTACTACAACCTGGACCTGAGGGGCCTCAACGTCGACTGCCCGGCCGTGGCCGCCTTTCTCCCGTGCGCGATTCGACGGCCCGAGTATCAGGCGGCGATCGGCGCGCCGTCGCTGCGCAAGATCGTGTTGACCGCCTATGACTCGGCGTCGGCGGGTCCGTTCGGTGCGTCCGCGGGCTTCGCCGATCCGGCGTTCTGGAACGACGCGGCCAACCGCGACGCGGTGTTCCGCGAATACCGGGACCTGACGGTCGCGTTGCACGAGACGCAGCACGACACGGGAAAGACGTTCGTCGTCGCGTCGTGGGAGGGCGACAATCAGGCCTACTGCGGATCGTTGCATTCGTATCTGACCCGGCCGGACTTCCGGGCCACCTGTGGTGACCTCGCTTCACGCAACGATGCGATCGCGGCGATGACGCAGTGGTTCACCGTCCGGCGCGCGGGGATCGCGGCGGGGCGGCAGCTAGCCGAGGACGCCGGGTTTCGAGGGGTGACGGTGTCCGACGGGGTCGAGTTCAACATGAACACCCTGACCTACTCGTACGAGGTGGACGGCACGGTCCTGCGTTCGATGCTGCGCGATGTCGTGCCCGCGGTCCGGCCGGATTATGTGTTGTACTCGTCGTACGACAGCCAGGGCCGCGGCCGCATGGAGCAGGATCTGCGCCAGATCAGCGAATGGCTCGTCACCAACTCGCCCGGCGGGCAACTGGCCGTCGGCGAGGCCGGTTTCCCGCACCACGCGGTCAACGGTGTCGATGCTTTCAGGACGGTGGAGACGGCCAAGGCCATCCAGCGGGTCGGGCTGCCGATCGCGATCCTCTGGGAGGCGTTTGATACCAACGCCGATGGCCAGGTCCGGCCCTTCGGGCTGCTGCACGCCTCCGGCGAGGCGCGGGCCGTGACGAGTCTCGCGCGGCGTGAGCTGCAGGCGCAGGCCGCCGAGATGGCGACGCCGCCTTCCGCGCGCGTTCTGGCCGCCGACGATCGCGGTGTCACGACCGTCGACGGCGTCGCCTACAGATTCTTCGAGCTCTACGGATCGTTTCCGCACGGCCCGTTCCGGGCCACCGCACTGTGCGACGGCAGCGAGGCACCGATCGATGTGGTGTATCAGTCGGACGGGCAGATCAATGTGCGTCTCCGGCACGACGGGATCGAACAGCGCTATTGCACGCTGCGGCTCGTGCGCCGCGACGGCACCCGCACCTTGGCCTTCGGCCCGGTCGTCGACTGAGGCTACGTAAGGGCGGCGCGGAGTCGGTCGTAGGTGGGGGCGAGCTCGCGGAGCGCGGCCGCGGCGCGCGGGAAGTCGCGCGTCACCATCGGGTACTGCAGCGAGCCGACGAGCCGGGACTGCGTCGCGGCGACGTGCGCGGCCTCCGTGTAACCGGCCAGGTGCAGGCAGTCGGCGGTGTCGCTGAGCCGGCGCGCGCCGACCCGGATCGCGAAGTAGATGAGGTGCTCGCGCAGGCCGTCGCCTGCCCCGGCCTCGATCATCTGGGCGGCCCGCTCGGCGGCCTCTCCGTTGCCCAGGCTGCCCGGCGGCATCGGCTCGTTGGTGCGCATGGACAGCCGCTCGATCGCGGTGGGGATGATGGACCGGATCGCGTCGGCGTCCTTGACGTCCGCCAGTTTGATGAAGTCGGTCCGCATCGTGAAGGGGTCGCCGTAGCTGACCGTTTCGGCCCGCCAGGCCGTCATGAAGTCGTCGACGGGCACCTCGGCATAGGGATAGCCGTGCGGGTCGTGCACCAGCACCCGCTCGTCGTTGACGTCCAGCACGACCACGAAGTGGTCGGCGCCGATCGGACCGGTCATCTCCGGCTGGTGGTGCAGGTGCCCCATTTCGACCGGGCCCACCCACACCGGGCCCTTCCGCGCGGCCGTGGTGAGGCGGGCCAGCGCCTCGCCGGCATCGCCGCCCTTGCTGGCGGTCGAGGTCCAGCCGATCGCGCTCAGCGCCTGGTCGAAGCCCTGCTCCGGGTCCCAGCCGTAGGCGTCGAAGAACACGAGCGTGCCGCCGATGAGTTGCATGCCGAACGGGCCACCCGTGGCGACCTCGATGATCGCGGTCGACGGGGCCTGCTCACCCATGAGCATCGCGAAGGAGTTGGCATAGCAATAGGGGCCGCTGCCCACATAGGCAAGATGTCGCACGCCGCCAAGCCTGCGGCACGCCCCTGGGGCGGGGTCAAGCCGCGTCAGGTTGTGGCGCTGTCCCGGATCAGCTCCGGCAGGTCGAGCCACCAGCGCGCGGCGGTGCGCAGCTCGGCGTGCGTCTGCCGCGCGGTCGCCAAGCGGTCCAGCTCGAGGCGGCGGCCGGCGGTGCCCATGCTGTAGATGAGCGCCTTCGCCCGCGACCGGTCCACATTGGGCAGTGCCTGCCCGACCGTGTGCCAGAAGGCGCCGTCGTCCGGGCGGCGCAGGTGGCCGACCGCCCAGGCGGCCGATTCGCTGATGGGGCACGGCAGTCCGGTGTCCATGGCGAGCCGCCGCAACAGCGGCGCTTCGCGCGCGGTACCCATATGAATCATCGCTTGGATGAGCGTCGCGGCGAGTGTCGGATTCGCGAGCGTGGCGTTGCGCCCCAGCTCCCGGGCGAGCGCGGCGGCCAGGGCGGGGCGATACGGCGTCGCCGCGATGGCCTGAGCCGCGATCACCCGGCGGCTGCCCTGCGGATGGAAGAGCGCGTAGCTGATCAGGCGCTCCAGCGTGGGATCGCGGTGCAGGACCTCGCGCGGCATCGCGCTCAGCGTGGCGGAGGCGAGGTTGCCGGCGAGCGTGTCGGCGGTGGCGCGGCCGCAGGTGGTCCCGGACCGGATGACATGGCCGGCGGCGATGTCGTTTTTGGACAGTTCGTGGATGGCGCGGCGCAGCCGGTCCGGCGCGCCGGGCAGCAGCTGGCGGATCGCCTCCGCGGCCGCGAGCCGGCTGGCCAGGTGAGAGTCGTTGTCCTGCAGCGTTTCTGCGGCGCACTGGGTGATCGTCGCGAGTTCGTGCGGCGTGAAGTGCCCGCGGCCGACCTTCTCGGCGACCGCCCACCACGCCGCCCGCGCCGCGTGCGAGCCGGTGGGCGCCTCGATCTGGCGCAGCAGCTGCCGGGTCGCCGCCGGGTGTGGGCAGAGCTCGAGCAGCGCCATGGGTTCGATGAGGATCTGGCTGCGCCGGTCGTCCACGACGGCGACGCACGCGTCGATCACGGCGCGGGTGGCGTGCCTGTGCCCGAGCAGCCGGTTGATCGCCTCGCACCGGTTGAGCCAGGCCGTGCCCTCGGCGATGAGCAGCTCGGCCAGCAGCCGCTCGGCCAGCTCGTGCCACAGCCGGTCGGGATAGAGCAGGATCGGCACGCTCCACAGGCCCGCGGTGAGCTGGATCCAATCGTCGCCGGTCATGACGCCCCCGCCCAGCGCCGTGTGCAGCAGGCGCCGCAGATGCTCCTCGTCGCCGGGCGCGCCCATCATGGGCGGGCCCAGCCGCCCCAGCGATTCGCGATAGAGCGTGTGCGCGACCGCGCTGATCGTGCCGTTGGGCAGGTCGAGCACCTCCTCGTAGCGCCCGATGACGGCGGGGCTGACCCGCGCCGCGGCCCGCTCCCACCGGCTGATCTGCGGCTCCGAGGCGGTGCCGAGGGCGCGCAGGAAGCGGGAGGCCACCGCGAGGTTGTCGTCGCTGCCGTAGATGCGGTTGACGCGCAGCAGCCAGGCGATGACCGCGAGGCCCGCCTGCAGCGGCGTTGCCGCAGGCTCGGACCGGCCCGCGTCGGGACGGCGTCCACGTCCGGCGCTCACGCCGCCCAGTATATTGATACATCGAATTCTTTCGGGGCGAGTTTTCCTCGAAAGAAAGCCGCGACCTCGGCCGGTCGCGGGGGACACTGCCGTCCATGAAGAGGTGGCTGGCGGCGCTGTTCGCCGCGGCGATAATCGCCGTGCCCACACCGGCATACGCCGTGGGGTGCACGGGTGCGGGCTGCGTGCACCAGGAGCCCAGTGGCATGGGCTGCTCGGCCGGAGCCGAGACGATGCAAGGCGTGCGGCCGCCGGGTGGCGGGCCGCAGGTGTTTTTGCGGTGGTCCAGCACGTGCGTGGCCAACTGGGCGCGCTGGGACGACACCAACCCGCACCAGCCCTACGGCTGGACGTGGTGGGTGGAGACCGCGGACGGCCATCGCGAATCCCCGTTGTGGCCCAACGCCGTGTGGACCTACATGGTCAACGGGAACATGTATGCCCGAGCGTGCATCAAGGGTCTGGGCACCGACGGCTACAGCTGCACGGGGTGGTACTGAGTGCCGGTGGGGGACCCGGTCCGGCGTCCCCCACCGCACTTGCTCGATACTTATCCGGTTACCTGCGTAACTGCTCGAACATGATGACGAACGCGCCCAAACCGTGGAAGTCGTTGGTGCGCTGGGCGCGCGCGATGTAGTAGGAATACGGGCCCACGTTGGTGCCCTCGCAGATGGTGTCCATATAGGTCAGGTTGTCCGTGCCCAGCCGCATCTTGCGCAGCACGCCCTGGAAGCCCTCGTCGGCGTCGTCCTGATACTGCGATGCGGGCACGTAGCCCTTCTCGATGGCCCGGTCGATCGTGTACGTATACATGGCCGAGCATGACGTCTCGGTCCAGTTGTCGGCCATGGAGCCCTTGTCGACCACCTGGAACCAACGGCCGGTGGCCGGGTCCTGATGGGTCTCGAAGCCGCGCACCATGTTGCGGATGATGTCGATCAGCGCGCCGCGCTGCGGGTGCGTGGCCGGGATCGTGTCGAGCACCATGTGCGTGGCCATGCCAAACCAGCCGATCGCACGGCACCAGTACTCCTGCGACAGCCCGGTCGTGTTGTTGGACCACGACTCGTCGCGCGGCTCGTCGTAGGCGTGCTTGAGCAAACCGTTGGGCTGCTGCAGGTGCGCCGCGTAGATGAGCAGCTGGTTGACCGCGGTGTTGTAGGAGAAGTCCCGGTCGGCCTGTGTCGTGGCGGCGTCACGGCCCCACTCGGCGAGGAACGGCATCGACATGAAAACGCCGTCGGCCCACAGCTGCCCGACCCGGCTCTCGCTCGTGGAGTGCCAGTAGCCGCCGACGGGCTGGTAGCGGGTGTCGGACGTCTTCGGATAGCTGTTGAGCCTGGTGCGGATTTTCTGTGCGGCGGTACGGTACTTCGCCTGCCCGGTTTCCTTGTAGAGGAGAAGAAGCACGCGACCGCCGAGCATGCTGTCGAGGTTGTTGAAGCTCTGGCCGATGCTGCCGTCCGCCCCGACGAACCGGTCCGCCCACTGGCGGATATAGGTGAGCCGTGCCGGGTCGCCCGTGCGTAGATACACGTGATACTGCGCGTAGAGATACAGCGCCACCGGATAGCTCCACCCGCCGATGCTCGACGGCGTGTGGCGCTGCATGGTCGAGCGGACCACGTCGTCGGACCAGTCGCGGCCCGGCCCCGGGCCGGGCGGGTCGCCGCCCGCCGTCAGCGAGTCGATGTTTGCCGGGCCGTCGGAGGTCGTGCCGGTGAGCCGGACGGTGTTGGCGCCGGCGTTGAGCGTGGCCTGCACGGTCACCGAGCTCCAGTTGGTCCAGGCGCCGGTGGCGGCAAACGACGGCGTGGCCACGACGCTCCCGTTGACCGCGATGCTCGCGGGTCGCGCGGCCGTGGTCCCGTTGGCGTAGCGGACGTGCAGGTTGGTCGCGCCGCCTTCCTCCGAGGTGACCGTCCACTCGATCGAGCTGCCGGTCACGTTGTCGCAGTTGACGAATCCGGTGCCGGTGAAGCCCGTGTGGTTGGACTCCACGATGCACTGGCTCAGTGACGCGTTTTCCGCCTCATGCAGGGCCGGCGGTGCGGTGTTATCGGTCGCTATGTGGTCGAGGTTCGGCCCGCCGCCGGCCGTGGTGCTGGTCAGCCGGATGAGATGCGTCCCGGCGGGTAGCGATATCGGGACGTAGGCCACGGCCCAGGTGGTCCAGGCGCCGGTGCCGGGGAAGTCCACGGCAACGGTGCCCACGGTCATGGGCCGGTTGATGGTGGTCCCGTTGGCGTAACGGACGGAAACGCTGGAGACCGGTCCCACTACGGAGCACTCCACGTAGGACCCCACGACGTTGTCGCCGTTGACGAAACCGGTGCCGGTGAAGCCGGTGTGGTTGGACTCGACCACGCCCTGCGAAATCGTGCAGTCCTCCGTTTCGTAAGTGGTGGGCGCTGCCTTAGCCGGAACGCTCACGAGCATGCCGGAGACGAGAGCGGCGACCACGAACGTGGCCGCCGTTCCGCGAGAGTTCATTGGGCTCTCCTTAACCCTTGATGGCCCCACTGGTCAGGCCCTGCACGAACTGCCGCTGGAAGGCGAGGAACGCTAAAACCGACGGCAGCAGGGCGAGCGTTGCCCCGGCGAGGAGGACACCGATACCGACCTCCTCGTCGCCGCGCAGCCCCCGTAGCGCGATGGGTAAGGTGTACTGCGATGGCTCGGTGGCCACGATCAGCGGGAGCAGATACTGGTCCCAGATCATCGTGAAGCCGAATACACCGATCACCCCGAGTGCCGGGCGGCACAGAGGCAGGATGATCAGGAAAAAGACGCGGAGCTCGCTCGCCCCATCGATGCGAGCGGCTTCTTCCAGCTCTATGGGCACCTCGCGCATGAACTCGGTCATGACGAGGATCGAAAACCCCCAGGCTCCTATGGGCAGAATCATTCCCGCGTAGGTGCCGATGAGGTTCACGTCTATGAAGGGCACGGGCAGATCGGCCAGCACGACAGAGAGCGGGATCGCGATGACCTCCTCCGGCAGCATCATGGTCGCGAGGATCAGCAGCATGATGATGGCCCCCCCACGCATGCGCTTGCGCGCCAACGCGTATGCGGCGAACACGCTCACCAGCAGCTGCAGCAGCAGCCCGAGTCCCACCACGACGAACGAATTGAACAGGTAGTGGTAGACGCCCCGGTCGGCGGCGGCGACGAAGTTGCGGATCGTGAAGCCGCCCTCGGGTACCAAAGAAAACTTGGTGGGATCGACAACCTTGCTGAACGATCCGATGAGCAGAGCGATCAGCGGGCCGGCGAAGACGAGCACCATGCCCGCGTAGAGGAGCACCTTCAGTAGCCGTGCCAACGGCCCGCGATGGGAGTCCAAGCCCAGCACGGTGTCGTATCTATCGGCGCTCATGCCGACACCTCCGCAAACTCCGGGGTCGCCGCGCCGCGCTCCGTTTCGCAGCGGCCCACTCGCATGATGCCCTCGGTCATGCCACCGAGTCCCTTCTGCGCAGCGCGCGCACGGCGATGGTGAGCACCACCGTCGCCACGAACAAGACGATCGAGCCCGCGGCGGCGATGCCGAGCTCACCGCGTTGCAGGCCAAGCTTGTAGATGAGCGTCATGAGGACCTCGGTCGACCCGTTGGGCGCGCCGTTGGTCATCAGGAACACCTCGGTGAACACGCGCAGCCCGCGGATCGCGGCCAGCGTGAACAGGATGGCGAAGACCGGGCGCAGCGCCGGCACCGCCACGTGGATGAACCGGCGCGAGATGGTGGCGCCGTCGACGGCGGCCTGCTCGTAGAGCGATCTGTCCACTCCGGCCAGTCCGGCGATGAAAATCATCATGTCGTAGGGCGCGCCACGCCAGATCCCGACCGCCATGATGGACAGCAGCGAACTGTCCTCGTCGGCCAGATACGGCTGCGGCGACAGGCCGATCCAGCCGATGATGGAGTTGAGCGGGCCCTCCGCGGCCGGGTGATACATGATGCGCCACACCTCGGCGGCCACGGCAAGCGTCGTGACCACGGGCAGAAAGGCCGCCGTCCGCACAAACCACAGGTGCCGCGCCTTGCCCTCGACGAGCAGCGCGAGCACGAGTCCTAAAAGGATGGAGCCGGCCGTGGTGCCCGCGGCCAAAAGCACGGTGTGCCAGATGGCGGCGGTGAACCGTTCGTCGGTGACGATCTGCTGGTAGTTTTCCCCGCCCACCCACCGGTCGCCAAGGTAGGTCCGTACCTCGTAGAAGCTCATCTTCAGGCCGTTGCCCATCGGGATGAACTTGAAGTAGAGGAACAGGATCAGCGCCGGCGCGAGGAAGAGCCATGGCACGACGTCAAAGCGCCGCCGGGCGCGGTTCGGCATTACTTTCCCCTTCCACTGCTTGCTCTTGCGTTAGCCTCACCCGCTGGCTGGAATTACGATGCGGTCGAGGGCCCGTGCCGGCACCTCGACCGCACCCAAATCAGGCAGCCTTGACTTTTTGCTTCTCAAGCTCCGCGCCTAGCTGATCGGCAAGTTTGTCCATTGCCTGCCTGACGTTTGAACCGCAGTCGGCCATCACAGCGTTGATGCCGTCGGCGGAAACCTGACGGAACGGCGCCCAGTTGGGCACGTTCGAGGAGTAGACGCCGGCCTCGTTGTAGAAGTCCAGGAAGGTCTTCCACCGAGAATCCTGCCGAACGGACGCCATGTCGACGTCCTTGTTTACCGGCAGGCGGACGATGGCGCCCGGGTCGTCTTTGTTCATGCCTATCTTCTGTCCGTCCACGGACGCGGCGTATTCGGCGAAAAGTTTCTGCCCGGCAACATTTTTCGAGCCGGCCATCAGGTAGACGTTTTCACCCTCGGCCAGTGTGCCGGGGCCGCCGGACGGTCCCTTGGGTACCTTGATAGCTTCGATCTTGTCGCTGCCCATGCTCTTGACGAAGCGTGCCAGAACATACGGCCCGACAAGGTAGATGCCCGCCTGGCCCTTCTCGAACACCTCGTGAGAGACCGTGGTGTTGTTGTTGACCGCGCCGGGGTTGACCGACTTGTTGGTGCAGAACTGGTCCTTGAGCCACTGAACGGCCTCGACCGACTTGGCGTTGTTGATGGCGGCCTTCCACTTGCCGGTGCCGGACTGCTCGACGAAGTCGCCGCCGTTGGCCCAGACCAGTGAGGAGGCATACCACGACATGTAGCCCCGCTGTGTCGTGCCGGGCACGACGAAGCCGGAGGTGTCGGCCTTGCCGTTGCCGTCGGGATCGCCCGTGGTGAACGCCTTGCCCAGCGCCGCGAGCTCCTCCCACGTCTTCGGCTCGCCGAGGCCCACCTTCTTGCGCCAGTCGGCACGGACCAGGAGGAGGAAGGACTGTGCGGAGAACGGCATCGCATAGTATTTGCCGTCGGAGCCCTGCGCCGCTTTCCACGCGCGATCGGACAGCCTGCCGCCGTTGCCAATCGTGGCCTTGTCGACCTCGGTCAGCCAGCCCTGCTGCTGCATGTTGCCCAGCTGAGCGGTGTCGTTGATGACGATATCCGGCAACGCCTTCTGCGCACCCTGCTGCTGCAGCTTCGTCTCGAAGTCGTCGAAGATGGCCACCACCTTCGTCTGCACCTTGGTCTTCTCGGTGAAGGCCGCGGCGAGCTTGAGCAGCGTCTTGTGCGAGTCGGAGTCCGGGGCCTGGCGGATCCAGATCTCGATCGGAGAGCCCGGATCCTGTTGCTGTGGAGGCGGTTTGGTTGATGAACACCCTGTGACGATGACCGCCAGCGCGGCGACGACCGCTACCGCCAATATGCGTTGCATCGCGTAGCTCCTGTCACATATGTGGATCGGTGCCGCCCTGTCGGCGGCGGTTCACGTGACGGTACTGCGAACAAGTCATCGGGTCAATGCCCGGATACTGGTGCCGCAATTAGTCCGCTTTGTACCGTCGAGGGAGGACAAAGGTCGGGTGTCTACGCGTTCGACGAAAATATAGATCGGATCAATCATGGGTCTTCCATTGATCTATTCCTCGTATGTACGCTGATGAAACTCTAAAGAAACATGATAGATCCGATCTCTTCACTATGCATCACGGAAGCACATCGGAAGAAGGACATCTGGACTATCTGGACGTTTCGTAGGTGAAGGGCCGGCTCGCGCCCCGGCTCGCATGGATTCTCTAGAAGGAAGACATCATGCGTGTATATAGGCGTGGCCTTGCCATGGCCGCGATCGGTTTGCTGACCGGGTTGCTGATCGAGGCGCCCGCTCAGGCGGCGACGTTCAACGTGCGGGATTACGGCGCGACCGGCAACGGGTCGACCAACGACACCCCCGCGATCCAGCGGGCAATCGACGCGGCCGCGGCGGCGGGCGGGGAAAACATCGTGCGCTTCCCGTCGGGCACGTATCGCAGCGCCAACTCCATCCACATGCGCAGCAACATCACGCTGCAGCTCGACAGCGGCTCGACCATCCTCGGCTCGCCCAACGACGACTACGACGCGCCCGAGTCGAACCAATGGGACGACTTTCAGGACTACGGGCACAGCCACTTCCACAACGCGATGATCTGGGGCGACCGGCTGACGAACATCGGGTTCGTCGGGGCGGGCGTCATCGACGGCGGCGGCAACCTGATCACCGGCAACCCCGACTCGGGCCAAGCCGACAAGATCATATCGCTGACGCGCTGCACCAATCTGAGGGTCGGAGACGGGCTCACGCTGCGCCGCGGCGGGCACTTCGCGATGCTCATCAACGGCTGCACCAACGTGATCTCCGACCGGCTGCGCATCGACACGGCAAGCGACCGCGACGGGTGGAACGTCATCAGCACCACCAACGTGACCATCACGAACGCGAACATCACGGCCAACGACGACGCGCTCGCCTTCAAGAGTGACTACGCGCTCGGCCAGAAGCTGCCCAACGGCAACGTGCGCGTGTATGACTCGCATCTGGGCGCGGAGTGCTGCAACGCGCTGATGTTCGGGTCGGAGACCTGTGGGGATTTCACCGGGTACGACTTCCAGCGCATCACGATCAACGGCTCCAACAAGTCGGGCCTCGGGATGGTGTCCATGGACGGCACGGTCATCTCTGACGTGCACTACAAGGACATCACGATGACGAACGTACGCGCGGCGATCACGCAGAAGGTCGGCACCAGGCGGCGGTGCGGCAACAGCCCGGGTGTGGGCCGGATCGAGAACATCACCTACGAGAACATCACCTCGTCGGGCCAGAGCTCGAACAACTTCACGGCCACGCTGTGGGGCGAAAACGGGACCAGCAACAGGATCCGCAACGTCACGTTCACCAATGTGGATCTGACCGTGCCGGGCGGCTCCTCCTGCATGGGGACGGGCGTGCCGAGCAACGACCCCAACAACTACAACCCCAATTCACTTGGTACGCGGCCCGCCTACGGTTGGTACATCCACAACGCGCACAACATCAAGTTTGTGGACAGCTCGGTGCAGTTCAACAGCAACGATTGCCGGCCGGCCGTCATCGCCAACACGGGCAGCACGGTCGAGTTCACCAACTTCGCGTTCGAGCGGGGGACCAGTAGCCCGGCCGACTTCGTGTTCCAGTCCGTGAACCCGTATTGCGTGCAGAACAGCGGATCGCCGCGCATCACGTCGACGTCGTCGACGTCGAGCTGTGGCGTGGTCGAGCCTCCGGCGGGGCGGCACGAGGCGGAGAACGCTCCGGCGGTGTGCGAGGGCACGATCGACTCGAACCATGCGGGCTTTTCTGGGACCGGTTTCTGTAATGCCACCAATGCGGTGGGCAATGGGGCCACGTGGACGGTGAATGCCGCGGCTGCTGGGCCGGCGACCGTGAAGGTGGGCTATGCAAACGGGACCACTGCGGATCGGCCGGCAACGGTTTCTGTGAACGGGACGGTCGTCGCCACGCCCGCGTTTGGGCCTACCGGGGCGTGGACGACGTGGCAGCAGGCGAGCGTCAACGTCACGCTCAACGCGGGCGCCAACACGATCCGCGTGGCGGGGACGACGGCCACCGGCCCGGCCAACCTGGACTACATCGACCTTGAGCCGAGCGATCCGACGCCCACGCCGACGGACTATCAGGCGGAGGACTGCACGATCTCGCAGGGCGTGGTGGAGTCGAATCACGCGGGGTTTACGGGGACCGGTTTCGTCAATGGTGACAATGCCGTGGGGTCCTATGTGGAGTGTTCCGTGGTGGGACCGGTTTCTAGTGTGGCGGTGCGGTACGCCAATGGGACGACCACCAGCCGGCCGATGACCGTGGGCACGGTTGCCGTGGACTTCCCCGGCACCGGCGCCTGGACGACGTGGGCCGTGGCCAACGTGCCGATATCGCTACCCGCAGGGACACACCTGATCCGGCTGACCTCGACGACCGCCAATGGCGGGCCCAACCTTGACCGGGTCTCGGTGGGCTAGCGATTCCTTGGCAGGATCCGCGGCATTTCGGGGAAATGGTTGCCCAAAAGCGTGTTTGACCCAGCCATATCCCCGAAATGGCGCAGATCTTGGATGAAGTGAAGGAGTGAGATGGTTTCGCGAAGGAAGGCGCTGGGTGCCGCCGCGGGGGCGATCGCGGGCGGCGCACTGGCGGGGGCCGCGATCGCGGAGTCGGCTACGGCCGGGGCCGGGGTGACCGACTTGCCTGCGGCCGGGGCCGGGCTCGCCGATTCGGCCGCCGCCGGGACGGGGTTGACCGGGTCTGCCGCTGTGGCGAGCCCGGCGCCGTGGGATCAGGTGCCGGTGATCCTTGCGCGGATCGTCCCGCCGGCGTTTCCCGATCGGGTGTTCGACATCCGCGACCACGGCGCGGTCGGCGACGGGACGGCGGACTGCACCGCGGCGTTTCGCAACGCGATCCAGGCGTGTAATGCGGCCGGTGGCGGGCGGGTGCTGGTGCCCGCCACCGGCACCTATCGCACCGGCAAGATCCACCTCTTGTCCAATGTGGAGCTGCACGTGCAGGCCGGTGCGACCATCCGTTTCCGGACAGACACCGGTTCCTACATGCCGACCGTTTTCACCCGTTGGCAGGGTATCGAGTGTTACAACTGGTCGCCGTTCATCTACGCCATAGACAAGACCAACGTTGCCATCACGGGCACGGGCGTCATCGACGGTAACGCGCAAAACGGGCCGTGGTTCGACCTCGACCCCGATCGTGGCCCGGACTGGGACCGTTTGCAGCAGATGGCGGTCGACGGCGTGCCGATTGCGCAGCGCCAGTTTGGTGACGGGCATTTCTTGAAGCCCAACATGATTCAGCTGTACCGCTGCACGAACATCCTCATCGAGGGGGTGAGCATCCGCAATTCGGCCATGTGGGCCGTGCACCCGGTGCTGTCGACCAATGTGACCGTTCGCAACATCAAGGTGTTCACGCGCGGCGGCATGGTCGACGGATGCGACCCGGAGAGCTGTACCGACGTTTACATCCACGGATGCGAGTTCGACACGGGCGACGACGGGATCGCCATCAAGTCGGGCCGTGACATCGACGGAAGACGTGTGGGCGCCCCGTCGCAGAACATCGTCATCGAAAACTGCACGTTCCTCGGGCGCTGGGGCTCGATCACGATCGGGTCGGAGATGTCCGGCGGCGTGCGCAACGTCTTCGCGCAGGACTGCACGGTCCGGCGCGGCTCGTCCTACAACAACTTCCACGTGGTGTACCTGAAGACCAACCAGCGCCGGGGCGGCGTGGTCGAAAACATCAACGTGCGGCGGGTGTCGGGCGGGCCGTCCGATCGCGGCGCCGTGCACATCGACATGCGTTACAGCCTCACCGGACCGGGCTTCGGGCCGATCGTGTATCCCGTGTTCCGCGACATCCACATCGAGGATCTCACGGTCAACGATTCGCCGTATGCCGTGCGCATCAACGGGATACCGCAGAGCCCGCTGACCCACTTCCACATGAGCAACAGCACGCTCACGGCCATCGACACGCCCGCGCCGAACGTCAACGACGCGGTGGACGTGGTCTTCCAGAACGTGCGCGTCAACGGGCAGCTGCTGCCCGGGCCGGTGGGCACGCGTTACGAGGCAGAGACCGCTGTCATCTCGCAGGGCGTGGTGGAGTCCAATCACGCGGGCTTCTCGGGCACGGGATTTGTCAACCTCGACAACGTCGTGGGGTCCTATGTGGAGTTCACCGTGAACTCGCCGGCGGCGGGCACGGCACAGGTGGTCGTTCGCTACGCCAACGGGACGACCACCAATCGGCCGATGACGGTCGGTTCGACGGCCGTGGACTTCCCGGGCACGGGCGCGTGGACCACCTGGGCGACACGCACGGTCAACGTGGCGGTGGTCGCCGGGGCCAACCTGATCCGGCTCTCCTCGTCGACCGCCAACGGTGGGCCCAACCTCGACTGCATCGACTTCGTGGCGCCGACCGGGGGCGGCGGTGGCACCGATTACCAGGCAGAGACCGCTGTCATCTCCCAGGGCGTGGTGGAGTCCAATCACGCGGGTTTCACCGGCACGGGTTTCGTCAATCTCGACAACGCTGTGGGGTCCTATGTGGAGTTCACCGTGACGGGACCGGTTTCGAGTGTGGCCGTGCGCTACGCGAATGGGACCACGACCAACCGGCCGATGACCGTGGGCTCGGCGGCCGTGGACTTCCCGGGCACGGGAGCGTGGACCACCTGGGCCGTGGCCAACGTGCCCATGGCGTTGGGCGCGGGGACGCACACGATCCGGCTCACGTCGACGACCGCCAACGGTGGGCCCAACCTCGACAAGATCACAGTGACCTGATTCATGCCGCCAGATGCTGGGCGGCGGCCACCCAACAGGGGCGGGTGAGCCGCCGCCCGGACCCCCGGAGAGGACGGACTCTATGAGAAGACGGACCCTGGTCGCAGGTGTGGCCGGGTTGCCCATGCTCATCGACAGCCCGCTGCTGCGCGAATCGCCCGGCGAGTTGCGCGATCATGTCGCGCTGCGGCGGGACTCGTCCGGCGATTCGCGCGATCTCGATGTGGGCGCGCAGGGCGATTCGCGCGGCCCCGATGTGGGCGCGCAGGCGGCGTGGCAGCTGCGCTGGGCGCCGGAGGCCGGCGTGCACGGGCTGGGTGCCTTCGAGGGCATCGAGGACGATCGGGCCAACTCGCACCCGGCAGGCCAGCCGCACATCTTCGTGGAGGGCAACAACTACCGCTTCAACATGCACCTCGTGGACCGGGACGACCCGAGCGACCGGCAGCGCCAAGAGGTCAAGGGCATGCGCTGGGACGGCGCCAACCTCATCCTGCTGCAGGGCGAGCGCTGGCGGCTGACCCACCAGATGTTCATCCCGCCCTCGCTCAAGGCCACGACATCCTTCACACACATCATGCAGACCAAGGCACCCGGGACGGGCACGCTGCCCATGCTCGTCATGTCGTTGCGGCGGCAGGGATCCGTGCCGAAGATCGAGTTCAAGGCCATCCAGGGCGACGTCCTGATCGGAGCGGTGGACCTGACGCCGCTGCACAACAAATGGATCGACGTCGAGGTCGAGATGCTGATCGGCAACTCCGGCCAGGTGCGCTGGGTCCTGCGCGACGGTGCGACCACCGTCATCGACGTCACCCGCACCGTCGACACGTGGCTCGAGGATCGCGTCCGTCCAAAGTGGGGGATCTACCGCTCGCTCGGCGACTCGTCCGGCTCGCTGCAGGAATGCCACATGCTGATCCGCGAAATGCGCGCGTACAAGTGGGATGACAACGCGCCGCCGACCGGCACGGTCTACGAGGCAGAAAACGCTGTCATCTCCCAGGGTGTGGTCGAGTCCAACCACACCGGGTTCACCGGCACAGGCTTCGTGAACGTTGACAACGTCGCCGGGTCCTATGTGGAGTTTTCGGTGAACGCGGCCACGGCCGGGACGGCGACGCTGACCTTCCGCTACGCCAACGGGACCACGGCCGCCCGCCCGATGGACATCACCGTCAACGACGCACTCGTCGCCGGCGGGCTTTCGTTCATCCCGACGCCGGCCTGGAACGACTGGGACACGCGCACGGTCACCGGGGTAGTGCTCAACGCGGGCGTGAACCTGGTCCGCGCTACCTCCACGAGTGCGAGCGGCGGGCCCAACCTCGACCACCTCGAGGTGCAGATCACCGGTGCGCCCCCGGTCACGCGCGACTATCAGGCAGAGACCGCTCTCATCTCGCAGGGCGTGGTCGAGTCCAATCATGTGGGCTTCTCCGGCACCGGTTTCGTCAATCTCGACAACGTCGCCGGGTCCTATGTGGAGTTCACGGTCACCGGGCCCTGCACGTCCGTTGCCGTGCGCTACGCCAACGGGACGACCACCAACCGGCCGATGACCGTGGGCTCGACGGCCGTGGACTTCCCGGGCACGGGCGCGTGGACCACGTGGGCCGTGGCCAACGTGCCGCTGTCGCTGGCCACCGGCACTCACACCATCCGGCTCACGTCGACGACCGCGAACGGCGGGCCGAACCTCGATCGGATAACGCTCAGTTAGGAGAGCCATGCGCAAGTTACTGTCCGTGCTGGCGTCGCTGACCCTCGCGTCCGGCGTCGCAGTAGCGATCACGGTCGCCTCACCACCGGCGCCCGTGCTGGCCCTGGACAACGGATTGGCCCGCACGCCACCGATGGGCTTCAACAACTGGAACACGACCGCCTGCCGCGCCGACTTCAACGAGGCGATGGTGCTCGGCATCATCGACATCTTCGTGAATCAGGGGCTGCGCGAAGCCGGGTACCAATATGTGAACCTGGACGACTGCTGGGCCGTGCCCGCGCCCAACTCGCGTGACGGCAGCGGAAACCTGCGCGTGGACACGACCCGGTTCCCGCGCGGCATCAAGTATCTGGCCGACTATGCGCACGCGCGCGGCCTGAAGCTCGGCATCTACACCAGCGCCGGCACGAAGACGTGCAACACGCTCGGCTTCTCCGGTGGGCTCAACAACGAGGTGCGCGACGCCAACACGTTCGCCTCGTGGGGCATCGACTACTTGAAGTACGACAACTGCAACAACCAGAACGTGGACGCGCGCACCCGCTATGGGGCGATGCGTGACGCGCTGCGCGCGACCGGGCGCCCGATCGTCTACTCCATCTGCGAGTGGGGCCGCACCGGGCCGCCGCGCGTGTGGGAGTGGGGCAAGGAATACGGCAACCTGTGGCGCACGACCGGCGACATCAGCGACAACTGGGGCAGCATGATCGGCAAGGCGCAGGCCAACCGGGTGCTCGCCCAGTGGGCCGGCCCCGGCCACTGGAACGACCCCGACATGCTGGAGGTCGGCAACGGTGGCATGACCGCGACCGAATACCGCACGCACTTCAGCCTGTGGGCCATCATGGCCGCACCGCTGCTGATCGGCGCGGACCTGCGCGATGTCACCGCGGATACGTTCACCATCCTGAAGAACACCGATGTGATCGCGATCGACCAGGACGTGCTGGGCCGGCAGGGCACCGTCATCGCCAACGACGGCGCGGGTCACGTCATCTACAGCAAGGTGCTGTCCAACGGCGACCGTGCGGTCGCGCTGTCCAACGAGACGACGTCGGCCGTGACGATGTCGACGAACGTGAGTGCGATCGGTCTCGGTGGCTCTGCCTCGTACCAGATGAAAGATCTATGGAGCAAGGCGACCTCGACCACCACGGGCACGATCAGCGCGAGCGTGCCCGGACACGGCACGGTCCTGTATCGCGTTTCGCGCGCGGGCACAACCACGAAGCTTCAGGCCGAGGCGGCAACGTTCTCTACCGGGACCACCATCGACACCAACTGGTCCGGCTTCTCCGGTACCGGTTTCGTGAACACGCCCAACGCTGCGGGCACCTTCGTGGAGTTCACGGTCAACGTGGCGCAGGCCGGCTCGGCGGCGCTCACGTTCGACTACGCCAACAACTCGGGCGCCAACCGGCCCGCGTCGTTGACGGTGAACGGTGCCGCCGGCCCGGCGCTGCAGTTCCCTGCCACGGGGGCATGGTCGCTGTGGGGACAGCAAACGGTCGCTGTGAACCTGAACGCCGGCGCCAACACGATCCGGCTGACCGGGACCGGCGCGGGCGGGGTGCCCAACCTCGACTACCTCGATGTCACGTCGGCGGGCGGCGGTGGCGGTGGCCAGACGCACTATCAAGCAGAGGACGCCACCATCACCCAGGGCGTAGTGGAGTCCAACCACGCGGGCTTCACTGGGACCGGTTTCGTCAATGGTGACAACGTCGCCGGCTCGGGTGTGCAGTTCACGGTTTCTGCGGAGACGGCCGGGCCGACAACGATAACTGTTCGGTACGCGAACGGCACGACCATCAACCGGCCCATGACAGTGAACGGGACAGCGGTCGACTTCCCGGGCACGGGCGCGTGGACGACGTGGGCCACGGTGACTCTCACGCTCGATCTGAGCGCGGGCAGTAACACCATCGCGCTCGCGTCGACGACTGCCAACGGCGGACCCAACCTGGATCGCCTCTCGGTGGGCTAGCCATGATCACGCGACTTGCCTGGCAAAAGCCGGGTCCGGGGCCGACTGCCGGCCGATTGCCAGGCAAGTCGCGTAAAAGCGTGAGGGCGCGGCGAGCCGTGCGCCCTCGGGGCCGCAAGGTCCGTGCCCGCGCGGCGACAAGGCCCGTGCCCGGGGGAGAGACCGGCACCCGGCGGCGGCAAGTGCCCCGGGAGAGATCCGCGTCCTGGCGGCGGGGAGATTCGCGCCAGGGGAGGGGACCCCGGGCCTTGGCGGGGCAGCGCCCGGGGAGAGATCCGTGCCCGGGGCGGCGGCAAGGTCCGTGCGCAGATCTTGCACGGCTGGGATCGCGTGCCGCTCGGGCAAGGGCGCGCGGTGAAGAAGATGATGTGAAGGAGTGAGATGGTTTCGCGAAGAAAGGCGCTGGGCGCGATCGCGGGCGGCGCGCTGATAGGCGTTTCTATGGGCGAAGCGGCGGTGCTGGCGGGCGGCGGCCCGGCGATGACCGGCGCACCCGCAGCGGGCGGCGCGCCCGCGGTGGGCGGCGCCGGAGAAGGGATCGCTGTAGAAACAGCGGCCGCAGCAACCGATGTCAGCGTGGTGGCGTCGCCGTGGGATCAGGTGCCGGCGATCCTGGCGCGCATCGTGGCGCCGACGTTCCCGGCGCAGGTGTTCGACATCCGCGACTACGGAGCGGTGGGCAACGACAGCACCGACTGCACGACCGCGTTCCGCAACGCGATCCAGGCCTGCAACACCGCGGGCGGCGGGCGGGTGCTGGTGACCAACGGGACCTACCGCACGGGCAAGATACATCTCCTGTCCAATGTGGAGCTGCACGTGGCGTCGGGCGCGACGATCCGGTTCCGCACCGACTCCGCGTCCTACCTGCCGCCGGTGTTTTCCCGCTGGCAGGGTATCGAGTGTTTCAACCACTCGCCGTTCATCTACGCACTGGACAAGACCAACATCGCGATCACCGGCGCGGGCACGATCGACGGTAACGCGCCGGCCGGGAGCTGGTCGGGCTGGGGCGGCGGCGGGTCGGACTGGACGCGCCTGCAGCAGCAGGGGCGCGACAACGTGCCGGTGAGCCAGCGCAACTATGGGTCGGGGACCCAGCTGCGGCCCAACATGATCGGGCTCTATCGCTGCACCAACGTGCTCGTCGAGGGGGTCAACCTGCGCAACCCGGCGATGTGGACGCTGCACCCGGTCTACTGCACCAATGTGACCGTCCGCAACGTCACGTTCTACTCCACCAACAGCCAGGGCGACGGGCTCGATCTGGACTCGTGCACCGACGCCTATGTCACGGGCTGCCGGATGAACACCAACGACGACTGCGTCGTCATCAAGTCGGGGCGCGACGCCGACGGGCGCCGCGTCGGCATACCCACCTCAAATGTCGTCGTGGAAAACTGCAAGTTCAGCGGGCGCTGGGGCGGCATCACGGTCGGCAGCGAGATGTCCGGCGGTGCGCGAAACATCTTCACCCAGGACTGCGAGAACAACGCGGCCGACTTCCCCGGACGCTATCCGGTCAAGTATCCGTTGTACATCAAGACAAACAAGCAGCGCGGCGGCGTCATCGACGGGATCCACCTGAGGCGGATCCGGGCGCGCAACCTCGAGCGCGACGGCCTGCACATCACGACGGTCTACAACGGCGACACGAGCGGGTCCAACATCCCGACGGTCCAGAACATCACGGTCGACGACATGACCGTCACGAATGGACGGTCGGCGGTCAGCTTCGAGGGCCAGTCGAGCGTGCCCATCCGCGGTGTGCAAATCAACAACGCCCACTTCACCGACATGAGCGCGTCGAACGTCATCGAGTTCGCCGACGTCGCCTGGGTCGCCTCGAGCATCAACGGTGTGCCCATCGGCGAACCGCAGCAGCCGCCGACCGGCACGCGCTATCAGGCAGAAACCGCGACCATCAGCCAGGGTGTGGTGGAGTCCAACCACGCGGGCTTCACCGGGACCGGTTTCGTCAACCTCGACAACATCGTGGGCTCGTATCTGGAGTTCACCGTCAACTCGCCCGCCGCGGGCACGGCCACCCTGCACATCCGCTATGCCAACGGCACCACCACCAACCGGCCCATGTCAGTCAACGGGACGACGGTCGACTTCCCGGGCACGGGCGCCTGGACGACGTGGGCCACCCGCACGCTCACCGCGACCGTGGCCGCCGGGGCCAACGCGATCCGGCTGACCTCCACGACCGCCGCGGGCGGGCCCAACCTCGACTGCATGGATGTGCAGGAGCCCACCGGCGGCGGGGGAGCCACCGATTACCAGGCAGAAACCGCGACCATCAGCCAGGGTGTCGTGGAGTCCAACCACACTGGCTTCACTGGGACCGGTTTCGTCAACCTCGACAACGTCGTTGGCTCCTATGTGGAGTTCACCGTCGTGGGACCGGTTTCCAATCTGGCGATCCGCTACGCCAACGGCACGACCACCAACCGGCCCATGTCAGTCAACGGGACAACGGTCGACTTCCCCGGCACGAGCGCGTGGACGACATGGGTGACGGCGAACGTCCCGATCACACTCGGCGAAGGCACCCACACGGTCCGTTTGAGCAGCACAACCGCCAATGGCGGGCCTAACCTGGATCGGATCACGACAACCTGAACTGACTAACTTCCATATTCACGAAGGTTCCTTTATTGTAAAAACCGACAGTTAGACAGGTTGACTAACTGTTGCCGACATCTAACGGAAAGGAGATGTCATGAAGAAGAAGGAATGGCGCAAGCCTGAGGCGTCCACAGTGGAGTGCCGACCCGAGGTGACCGCCTACTCAGGTGACATCGGACGTCCACTCCCGGTCGCCGGCAAGTAGCCGAGCCATGCAGGCGCTCGATCGCCAGGCGTTCATCGACGCCCTGCTCGCCCAAGGCGAGCGATACTGGGACAAGCACCGTTTTAACGTACGCCTCCAGGCCGGTGGATGCACGCCGGACGAGGTGCGCACGTGGGTGGCCAACCGCTGGTACTACCAGTCCCGCCTGTCCCAGAAGAACGCGGCGATCATTTCCAACTGCCCGCTCCCGCAGGTGCGGGTGCGTTGGGCGCAGCGCCTGTCGTTCCAGGACGAGGGCGGGCTGGACGACTGGCTCGTCCTCGTCAGGGCCGTGGGTCTGACCGTGGACGACATCGCTGAGCCGCTGCTCGGCGTGCGCTTCGCGGTCGACGCCTACGTGCAGTTCTGCAAGAGCAACAGCTGGGTGATCGGCGCCGCCGCCGCGCTCACGGAGCTGTTCGCGCCCGATCACATGGCCGACCGGATGAAGGCGTGGCGGGCGCACTATCCGTGGATCGACGATGAGGGATACGCCTACTTCGAAAACCGTATCCCCGTGGTGCGCGCCGACTCCGAATACACCATCGGCTTGGTCGCCGACCACTGCACGACCCGGCAGGACCAGCAGGCCGCGATCGCGGCACTGCGCTTCAAGTGCGACGTGCTGTGGGCGATGACCGATGCCATCGAACATGCTGGACGCCAGAGATGACTCTCAAAAAGGGTGTCCGGTTCGCCTTCGACGAGGCGCGGCAGGCGCACGTGCTGCTGCAGCCCGAGGGCGTCCAGGTGCTCAACGAAACGGCCGCGGCGGTGGTGCGCGCGGGCGGCGACCTCGTCATCCTCCAGGAGGAGTTCGAGGGCGTCGTGGCCGCCGACATAGCCCCGATCCTGCAAGAGTTGAGCATCCAACCCGGACAGACCGCACCGGAGAAGGTCAAGGGACGGCAGGGAAACCCGGACCCCATGCCGTTCGGGCTGCTCGCCGAGCTCACCTACCGGTGCCCGCTGCGTTGCCCCTACTGCTCCAACCCGGTTGACATGGCTGGCGCCGAGCTCGACACCGGCGCGTGGATGCGGGTGTTTGACGAGGCGCGCGACATCGGCGTGCTGCAGCTGCACCTGTCCGGCGGGGAGCCGCTGGCCCGCAGGGATCTCACGGCGCTTGTGGAGCACGCGCGCAGACTGGGCCTCTACACCAATCTCGTCACGAGTGGGATCGGTCTCCACGCCGAACGGCTGGCGCAACTGCAAGCCGCGGGCCTCGACCACGTCCAGCTGTCCATTCAGGACTCGCGGGCGGCCGAGGCCGACGCGATCGCGGGCATCAAGGCGCACGAGCGCAAGAAGGCCATCGCCAAACTCGTCACCGACGCGGGGTTACCGTTTTCTATCAACGTCGTGCTGCACCGGCACAACGTGACCCGCGTGGCCGAGATCGCCCGGCTGGCCGTGGATTTGGGCGCCGAGCGGCTCGAGCTCGCGCACACCCAGTATTACGGCTGGGGCCTGCTCAACCGGGCGGCGCTGCTGCCCGATCGCGAGCAGGTCGCGCTCGCGGACGCGGCGGCGGCCGAATTCATCGCGGCGCATGGCGACGTCGAAATCGTCTACGTGCGGCCGGACTACTACGACGGCGTGCCCAAACCGTGCATGAACGGCTGGGGCACGAGGCAGCTGGTGGTCAACCCGATCGGCGGCGTGATGCCCTGTCCCGCCGCGTCGGTCATCCCCGACCTCGACTGTCCCAGCGTTCTCGACGATTCTCTTTTCGATATCTGGTACCACTCAGCGGCGTTCAACCGATTCCGTGGAACCGAGTGGATGCGGGACCCGTGCCGTTCCTGCCCACGTAAGGAAATCGATTTCGGTGGCTGCCGGTGCCAGGCCTTCCAGCTGACCGGCGACGCGGCGGCGACCGATCCCGCGTGCGCGCTGTCGCCCCGCCACGAGGTGGTCACCTCCCTGGTGGGGGCCGGAGTCACCGTCCCGCTCACCCAGAGGCGGCTGTGATGCGGGTGCGCGTGCTCGGGACCGCGGCCGGCGGCGGTTCGCCCCAGTGGAACTGCGCGTGCGAACAGTGCACAAGCGCACGCCTGCACGGGCGCCAGCGCACGCAGGACGCGCTCGCCATATCGGGCAACGGCTCCGACTGGTATTTGCTCAACGCCTCGCCGGACGTGCGGGCGCAGATCCTGGCCACACCGGAGCTCGTGCCGGGGCCCGGGATCCGCGAGACCCCGCTGCGCGGCGTGCTGCTCACGGATGCCGAACTGGACCACGTGCTTGGTCTGTTTCAGCTGCGCGAGGCGGCAACGCTCGATGTGCACGCGACCGCGGCCGTGCTCGCCGCGCTCGACGGCCCACTTCCCGTGCGCCGTGTGGTCGACCCTTACAGTCAAGCTTCTTCCGGACAGCGCTGGGGCTGGCACACGGTGTCGGGGGAGTTCGAGCTCAAGGGCGGGCTGATTGTGCGCCCGTTTCCCTTGGGGGAAAAGAAACCCCGTTACGCGTCCGGATGCGAGGGCGACGGCTGGGTCGTCGGCTACCGCATCGGGGATCTGGTCTACGCGCCGTGCTTCGCGCAATGGACCGACGCACTCGACGAGGCGCTCGCCGGAGCCCGCGTCGCGCTCATAGATGGCACCTTTCTCACGCCCGATGAGATGCCCGGCGTCAAGGGCCATCTGTCCATCCATGACTCCGCAGCACACCTGTCGCGCCACAGGGACGTGCGGATCCTCTACACGCATCTCAACAACACCAACCCCCTCCTCTCGCGCGGGGCTGCCTTCCCCGTAGCGTCCGAAATGGAGACCCTATGAGGCGCATTCTGCTCGCGGTGGCGCTGCTGGCCGCGATGACTTTGGCGTCGCCTGCTTCCGCCGCGCCGACCCGCTATGAGGCGGAAAACGCGACGTGTGACGGGACGATCGACTCCAACCACACCGGTTTCTCTGGGACCGGTTTCTGTAACGCGACGAACGCTGTCGGCGGTTTCGTGCAGTTCACGGTGAGTGCCGCCGCGGCGGGCTCGGCTACGGTCGGGATCCGTTACGCGAATGGGACGACCGTGGATCGGCCGGCCACGGTGAACGGGCAGTCGGTCAGTTTCCCGGGCACGGGGGCGTGGACCACCTGGGCCACCCGGACTGTGACCCTGACGGTGACGGCCGGCTCCAACACGATCCGGATCGAGAGCACGACTGCGACGGGTCCGGCCAACATCGACTACATCGACTTCGAGGTGGCGTCGGCTCCGGCGGCGGAGATCCAGGCGGAGACTTGCACGATTTCGCAAGGTCTGGTCGAGTCCAACCATGCCGGGTTCACCGGGACCGGTTTCGTCAACCTCGACAATGTGACCGGTTCCTATGTGGAATGTTCGGTAGTCGGTCCCGTCAACGGCGTGACCATCCGCTACGCCAACGGCACGACGACCAACCGGCCCATGAGCGTGGGCACGTCCACAGTGGACTTCCCCGGCACCGGCGCGTGGGCCACGTGGGCTGAGCTGACGGTGCCGCTGACGCTCGGCGAGGGCACGCATCTGATCCGGCTCACGTCCACGACCGCCAACGGCGGGCCAAATGTGGACCGGATCCGAGCCGGCGCGGGCGGACCGCCCGACACCACACCGCCCACCACGCCCAGTGCGACGGCCTGCTCCAACATCACGTCGACCAGCCTGACGCTGTCGTGGGCGCCCGCTTCCGACAACATCGGCGTCGCCGGATATCGCGTCTTCCAAAACGGCGCGCTGCGCACGACCACACCGACCAACAGCGCCAACCTGACCGGCCTGAGCCCCGCGACGACCTACACGCTCGCGGTGGAGGCGTTCGACGCGGCGGGCAACGTGTCGCCGCGAAGCGCGCCGGTCGCGTGCACGACCCTGTCGGGCGGTGGCGTGCCGGGCTGGCAGGCCGCGCCCTACGAGTACTTCGGCTGGGGCTCGCCGCAGGATCCGGTGACCGTCATGAACACGACCGGCGTCAAGTGGTTCACGCTGGCGTTCATCCTGTCCAACGGCACATGCAACCCGGCATGGGACGGCAGCCGCCCGCTCACTGGGGGCAACGACCAGACGCAGATCAACCGGATCCGGGCCAACGGCGGCGACGTCATGGTGTCCTTCGGTGGCTGGTCGGGCAACAAGCTCGGGGAGAGTTGTTCCAGCGCGAGCGCGCTCGCCGGCGCGTACCAAAAAGTCATCAATGCTTATAGCTTGAAGATCATTGATATCGACATCGAGAACACGGAGTGGAACAACGCCACCGTGCGGCAGCGGGTCATCGACGCGCTGAAGATCGTCAAGCAGAACAACCCGGGAATCAAGACCATCATCACCTTCGGCACCACCGTCAGCGGGCCGGACGCGACCGGCCGCGACATGATAAACCGGGGTGCCGCCTCGGGTCTGAACAACGACGTCTGGGCGGTCATGCCGTTCGACTTCGGGGGCTTCACCGGCGACATGGGCGACGCCTCGATCAGTGCGGTCGAGGGGCTCCAAAACGCCGTCCAGAGCGCCTATGGGTACTCGGAAGCGGAAGCCTATGCGCGGATCGGCCTCTCGTCCATGAACGGCCGCACCGACGTGGCGGGCGAGCTGGTAACGGTCTCCGATTTCCAGCAGATCCTCACCTACGCCCGGCAGAAACACCTTGCGCGGTTCGCGTTCTGGTCCGTCAACCGGGACCGGCCGTGCGGCGGGGGAACCGATCCCGACGCGTGCAGCGGGATTACGCAGCAGCCGTACGACTTCACGAAGGTCGTCGCTCAATATCAGGGTTAAATACCGTGTTTTCCGCAGCGGGTGGGCTCGGACCCAATCCGCGGCCGAGCCCACCCGTGCAAAAACACGGCTTCGCCTAACGCCAGTAAACCGTTCTCCGCGCCAACTTCAGATCACGGAAAGGAAACCGGAACAGAGCTCACCGCCGCCCCTCCTACGGCGGCGCAAATCTTCAGTGATGAAGGGATACCCTCATGAGGGGACGAAGCAAAGTCATCGCTGTGCTTGCTTCGGCAACGATGGTCCTGATTGGACCAATCGGCAACGCGAAGGCCGCGCCGATTCGCTACGAGGCTGAAACCGCGCCGGCGACATGCGACGGCACGATCGACTCCAACCACGCCGGCTTCTCAGGGACCGGTTTCTGCAATGCCACCAACGCGGTTGGGGGCTTCGCGGAGTTCGTCGTCAACGCCTCCGCGGCCGGCACCGCGACGCTCGGCATCCGCTATGCCAACGGCACCACCGCCGACCGCCCGGCCGACATCCTGGTCAACAACAACCCGGTGCAGTCGGCGTCGTCCTTCGCGCCCACCGGCGCGTGGACCACGTGGGCGACGAAGACGCTGACTACCCAGGTGGTCGCGGGCAGCAACACCGTGCGCGTGCAGGCGACCACGGCGGGCGGCCCGGCGAACATCGACTTCCTGGACTTCGAGGTGGCGCCGCCGGCGAACTTCACCGACTACCAGGCGGAGAACTGCACGATCACGATGGGTGTCGTCGAGTCCAACCACGCCGGGTTCGAAGGCACCGGATTCGTCAACGGCGACAACGCGGTCGGCAGCGGCATCTCGTGCGCGGTGAGCAACGCCGGTGCGGCGGGCTCCTACAGCATCGAGATCCGGTTTGCCAACGGCACCACGACCGTGCGGCCGATGGACCTCATCGTCAACGGCACGACCGTGCAAAACATCGTGTTCCAAGGTACGGGCGCGTGGACGACGTGGACGACGCTCACGTTCAACGTGGCGCTCGCCGCAGGTGCCAACACCATCGCGCTCACGTCGACATCGGTCAACGGTGGGCCCAACCTCGACCGGATCCGCGTGGCGGCGCCGGTCGACACGATCGCGCCGACCGTGCCGGGTCAACCGATCTGCGACCCGATCGTAGAGAACCGTCTCACGCTGACGTGGCCGGCGTCCACGGACAACGTGGGCGTCGTCGCGTACGACATCTATCACGACGGCAATCTGCTGGCCTCACCGCCGGCGTCGCCGTTCACGCTGACCAACCTGCAGTTCAACTTCACCTATCGGCTGTCGGTGTTCGCACGCGACGCCGCGGGCAACGTTTCCACGACGAGTCCACTCGCGACAACACCCACGGGCGGAGCATGCGTCACCGGCTCGAGCAACGACACAACGCCGCCGACGACGCCGACCAACCTGGTGCACTCCAACGTCGGGCAGACAACGGTCTCCCTGACGTGGGGCGCGTCGACGGACAACTTCGGCGTCACGCAATACCGGGTGCGCGACGCGGCCAACACGGTCCTGTTCACGGTCACCGGCAACCCGCCGGCCACGACCGCCAACGTGACCGGTCTCGCCTGCAACACCAGCTACACCCTGCACGTGGTGGCGCGGGACGCGGCCGGCAACCAGTCGGGCAACAGCAACACCCGCACCTTCACCACGACGGCGTGCAGCCGTGGCGTGCCGCAGACGCCGACCATCGTCGGGCCGCAAAACTGGGACATCCCTTGGGACATCTGCTTCGCGCCGGGCCAGAACTACGCCCTGGTGACCGAGCGGGACACGTTCCGGGTGTTCAAGCTCGAGCCCAACGGCACGAAGACCCAGGTCGGCACGGTGCCCAACAGTGTCACGACCGACGGCGAGGGCGGCCTGATGGGCTGCGCCGCGTCGCCGACGTGGAACGGTACCACCGACACCGACTGGTTCTTCATGCACACGTCCAATGACGGTGGCACCACGCAGAACCGGGTCGTGAAGATGACGTTCAACGGCACGACGCTGACGAACCGCACGGTCATCCTCGCTGGCATCCGGTCCAGCCGGTTCCACAACGGCGGTCGCGTCCGGTTCGGTCCGGACGGCTTCCTCTATGTGTCCACGGGCGACTCGCAGCAGTCCAACCTGGCGCAGGACCCCAACTCGCTCAACGGCAAGATCCTGCGCATCACCAAGACGGGCGCGGCCGCACCAGGCAACCCGCAGGGGACCCGCATGTACACCATGGGCCACCGCAACCCGCAGGGCATCGGCTGGGATTCGCAGGGCCGGTTGTGGCAGGCCGAGTTCGGCGCGTCGTCGGTCGACGAGGTCAACCTGCTGACGGCCGGCGCCAACTACGGCTGGCCGACGTGCGAGGGCAACTGCAACGTCAGCGGCATGACGAACCCGAGGTGGACAAAGAGCGTCGCGTCCTGCTCCTGCAGCGGATTCGGCATCGTCAACGACACCATCTACCTCGGCTCGCTGCGCGGGCAGCGGCTGTGGCGGTTGGAGATCAACGGCACCAACCTCACCGAGTCGCAGTACTTCACCTCGTTCGGCCGGATCCGGTCGGTCACGAAGGTGCCCGGCGACAACGCGATCTGGTTCGGCACGTCCAATGAGGACAACAACGGCAACGGGAACCCGGACGTGGTCCGGCAATCCCTGATCCGGTAAGGCACTTGAAGAAACGGGGCGGTGGCGGGCACGCGCCGCCGCCCCTTCCCAATCGAGAGGCAAGCAGGCCATGAGATGGAAGAAAGGCCTGGCACTGCTGGGAGTCGCGACGCTCCTTGCGGTGACCGCGCAGTCAACGGCGCTGGCGGCGCCGACCCGCTATGAGGCGGAGAATGCCACGTGTGACGGGACGATCGACTCCAACCACGCGGGTTTCTCTGGGACCGGTTTCTGTAACGCGACCAACGCTGTCGGCGGTTTCGTCCAGTTCACTGTGGACGCTTCGAGCGCCGGCACGGCAACGGTCGGGATCCGTTACGCCAACGGCACAACGGCCGATCGGCCGGCCACGGTGAACGGGCAGTCGGTCAGTTTCCCGGGCACGGGGGCGTGGACCACCTGGGCCACCCGGACCGTCACACTGACGGTCGCCGCCGGCTCGAACACGATCCGGATCGAGAGCACAACCGCTACCGGCCCGGCCAACATCGACTACATCGACTTCGAGGTGGCACCGCCGCAGAACTTCACCGACTATCAGGCGGAGAGCTGCATGATCAACCTGGGTGTGGTGGAGTCCAACCACGCCGGGTTCACCGGGACCGGTTTCGTCAACCTCGACAACGTCGCGGGATCGTATGTGGAGTGCACCATCTCCGCGGCCGAGGCGGGCAGCGCGACGCTGACCTTCCGGTATGCCAACGGCACCACCGTCAACCGGCCGATGAGCATCAACGGGACCACCGTCGACTTCCCGGGAACGGGCGCGTGGACCACATGGGCCGACGTCAACGTGACCGTGTCGCTGAGCGCGGGCGCCAACCTCGTGCGCGCGACGTCGACCACGGCCAACGGCGGGCCCAACCTGGACCGCATCCGGGCGAGCGTGACCGGCCCACCCGACACCACACCGCCCAGCATCCCGGGCAACCCGCGCGTCACGGGCACGACCTCGTCGAGCATCAGCCTCGCGTGGGACGCCTCGACGGACAACGTCAGTGTGGCGGGATACCGCGTCTACGAGGGCACGACCGTGCGGGCGACAGCAACCGGTACCAGTGCGACCGTCAGCGGACTCGCTCCACAGACGACCCACACGTACACGATCAAAGCATTTGACCCGTCCAACAACGAGTCCGGCGCGAGCACTGCGGTCACCGGCACCACCCAGCCGGGCCAGACCGGGACGCCCGTGGCCATCAACGGCCAGCTGCACGTGTGCGGCGTCAACCTGTGCAACCAGTTCAACCGGCCGATCCAGTTGCGCGGCATGAGCTCGCACGGGCTGCAGTGGTATTACCAGTGCCTCAACGCGGCCTCGCTGGACGCGCTGGCCAACGACTGGAACGCCGACGTGCTGCGCATCTCGATGTACATCCAGGAGGACGGCTACGAGACCAACCCGCGGCTGTTCACCGACCGGGTACACAATCTGATTGAAATGGCGACGGCACGCGGCATCTACGCGATCGTGGACTGGCACATGCTCTCGCCGGGTGACCCCAACTTCAACCTGTCGCGGGCGCGCACGTTCTTCACGGAGATCACGCAGCGGCACAACAACAAGGTAAACGTTATCTACGAGGTCGCGAACGAGCCCAACGGCGTGTCGTGGACGACCATCCGCAACTACCACAACGCGATCATCCCGACCATCCGCGCCAACGACCCCGACGCCGTGATCCTGCTCGGCACGCGAGCGTGGTCGTCGCTCGGCGTGTCGGACGGCGCCAGCGAGACCGAGATCATCAACAACCCGGTCAGCGGGACGAACCTCATGTACACGTTCCACTTCTACGCGGCCTCGCACGGCAGTTCCTATCTGAACACGCTGTCGCGCGCCGCCGACCGGATCCCGATGTTCGTCACCGAGTTCGGCACGCAGACCTCTTCGGGCGACGGCGGAAACAACTTCACGCAGTCGCAGGCCTACATCGACCTGATGGCCACGAAGAAAATCAGCTGGGTGAACTGGAACTACTCCGACGATGGCCGGACGGGGGCCGTGTTCACCGGCGGCACCTGCCCCGGCGGGCCCTTCGCCGGCACCAGCCGGCTCAAGGCCGCAGGCGTCTGGGTGCGCGACCGCATCCGTACGCCCGACAACTTCCCGACGAGCTGATCCCGCAGCGGGGTGGTGGAGTGTCGTAGATCACCTGTCCGTCAGCGACGCCGGACCGGAGCAGCGACCACGGCGAATACCGCCACCCCGCGGCAAGCGATCTGTTATTGATCTGACACTTATCGATCCGGCCTCACCCAGATGGGTGCGGCCGGATCCCACTTCCATACATCCTATTTGGTCCGAAAGTTGATATTTAAGCCTGTTGATTCGCTCAGGTATTATCCTGTCGTGACCGGATTGACGGTGGATGGGGCCCAGCTGCTAGCGGTGGCAGAGGAACTGGTGCGGGTCCTTGTCGAGCTGCGCGCCAACGTGACGCGCGCGGGCGGCATCTTTGAGCCGACATTTGAGAAGGTGCCCTTCGGCGAACGCAACCCCAGCGGTTACGTCTACGACCTGCGGCTGCAGGCCCAGGAGGCGGTGAGCCGGGCCCGGGTCAACCTGTTGATCCAGGCGGGAGTGGTGCAAAAGCTACTCGACGGCATCGCTGCCGTCGCCAAGGAGTATGGCGGGGCCGATGCCATGGCCATGGAGAAGTTCGACAAACTCATGGCCACACTGTCCGAGTTCCAGGAGAGGCCGGTGGAGCGGGCATGAGGGACAATAAGGACGAAGACCGGACCGACGGCGGCGACGACAAGGGCGGCAAGGAAAAGGACAAGGACAAGCTGGCCGACCGGGACGAAAATCCCGAGGTCGTCATCGCTGAAGCGGTTGTCGGCGGGCTGGTTTTCGAGGACCGGGAGAAGGTCAGCTGGGAGCTGGACTGGCGGGCCTACGACGTCCCTCGCATCTGGACCATCCTGGAGAGCGAGGGCGGCGAGGACGCCGTGGGCATGGTGATGGCCTTCAGCAAGGTCTCGCAATATGTCCAGATCGCGGGCGATGATCTGACCCGCGCCGCGGGCATGCTGGCCGAGGCCTGGACCGGCACCGAGGCCGCCGAGACGGCAAACGCGCAGCTGAAAGAGGTCATCACGGCGTTCAGGGTCGACGAGGAGGCGCATGCCAACGCTGCCTACGAGATCCAGCGCATCGTGAGCCGCATCGCCGAGACCAAGGAGCAGGTCAGGCCGATCATGGATCGGTGGATGAGCCTGACCGACCTCGCGATGGACCCCACGATCGGCCCGATGTTCCCCGAGGTGATCGACTCGGCCGCCAAGCAGGCCGACGGCGAGGCGCGCAACCACATGTTCGTCATGGAGCAGGATCTCGCGGCGGTGCAGGTGACCTCCGTACCCGAATACCGCCCCACCTCACCGCCCACTTTGGAGCAGGTGCAAAAGACCGGCCTGCCGGTCGACCAGGCCGACCTCGACACCGGGCCCGGATCGGTTCTGTACCAGCCGCCGCCGCCCCTGCCGGGCACGACGCCGGTCACCGACGTGCCCGAGTCGCCGCGCCTGGCCGGGATCGTGCCGCGGGGCATCGGGGCGGGCGACGGGCCCGGCTCGATGGTGCCGCTGCAGCCCGGGCACCCGCTGGCACCCAACGGCGGGGCATACACGCTCGGCAGTGGCACGGTCGTGCCTCGGCCCTCGACTCCGGACGCCGCGGCTGCGGCGAGCGCGCGTCCGGCCGGTGGCATGGGCATGATGGGCGGCATGATGGGCGGCGGCATGGGTGCGCCCGGCGGCGCGACCGGTGGCCTTGCCGGCGGCGGCAAGGCCGACACGGCGTGGGAGGTGATGCGCGGCGTCGGGCCGGTGATCGGCCTGTCGCAGACCGCACCCCCGGTGGGCGCCAAGGGCACCGTGCAAGACTTCGACGGCTGGTATGCGAGTTTGGCCATGCCCTGGAAGAAAGGCAAATAAAGCGCCCGTCAAATGGCCTCTGGCTGCGTTGCTTGTCGCCACGTGTACCCAAGGGTGAAAGGGAAGTAAGGTCGGTCAGCCCAGATAGCCGGGGAGCCGATCGAGGCAGTCGCGCCAGCCCTGCTCGTGGCCGTCGGTGTGCGGCTCATGGACGAGGCTGAGCCTGGTGTGCTCACCTTCGGGCGAAAGCTCAATGGTGACAAGGGTTTCGTCGTCGATGCCGTCCCAGCGCCAGGTCATCACGACCCGCCGCGGCGGGTCAAGCTCGAGGTAGCGACCGCTGACGGCCATGGCCGGGTGGCTTGCTTCGATGCGGTATTCGTCATTAATGATTTTTATGTGGGTACCTAAGGAAGCCGGCCAAAACCATGAGGCCAACGCTTCGGGGCGGGTGAGTGCGGCCCAGACCGCCTCGGGCGGCGCGGGCAGGACCCGCGTGAGGCGCACAGCGTCGGTCATTGCTCCTCCTTGGTCGTCGTCAGGTAGTCGTGCAGCGCGTCGACCCGTGCGGTCATTGCTCCTCCTTGGTCGTCGTCAGGTAGTCGTGCAGCGCGTCGACCCGTGCGGTCCAGAAGCGCTCGTGGCGGGCGAGCCAGTCGGCGGCCTCGCGCAGCGGGCGCGGGTCGAGCGCGCAGATCTGGTGCCGGCCCTGGCGTGTGCGGGTCATGAGGCCCGCCTTTTCCAGCACGGCAAGATGTTTGCTGATCGCGGGGAGCGTGATGGAGTGCGGCTCGGCGAGCTGCCCGGCGGTGAGCGTGTGGCCGCGGGCCAGGTCGGCGAGCATGGCGCGCCGTGTCGGGTCGGCGAGCGCGGCGAACACCTCGTCCAGCTGACTCTTAACCATACGGTAAAGTATCACACATGTCGTCCGCTGACTGGCTGGCCATCCGTGCGTACGTGATGAAGCGCCGGCACGAGCTGTCGTCCGTCGCCGCACTGTCCTATCCGGACAGTGTGCGGGTCGCGGGCACGCCGCTGCTCTCGACGCCCGCCTGGCTCCCGGCGCGGCCCGTGGATCTGCGTGCCGTCTCGCTGGGCTGGACCTCCACGCCCTTCGCGGGTTTCGTGCCTGCCGAGCCGCGCTATTCGGCCGTGTTGCAGGAGCACGCGCCGCCCGCGGTGTTCGAAAACCGGCCCACCTATCGGCTGCGGGCCGCCGATCTGGCGTCGGACGCGCCGTGGCTCTCGTTCAGCGACGGGTCCTATTTCGACGGTGTGGACGTGGGCGAGGGTGCGGCGCATGAGCTGGCGGCGGCCCTGCTCTCCCGCGACGTGGGGACGCGGATCCGGGAGGAGATCGGCGACCCGTGCGACCTCACGCGCCGGCCCGCCAACATGGCCGTCAGCGTGCTCACGCTCCGGCGAGAGCCGGGCGGCGCGGCGAGCTTCCCGTTGCACTGGCGCGACCCGGCCAAGGTGGGGCACGCCGGCGGGCTATACATGGTCGTGCCGGTGGGCGTGTTCCAGGCGCCCGGGTTTTCGCTGTGGGACAGCATGGTGCGCGAGTTCGCCGAAGAGCTGCTGGGCGTGCCGGAGGGCTACGATTACGCGTCGCTGCCGTTCGCCCGCGCGTTGGATCTCGGTATGGTCCGGGCGTACTGCCTCGGGCTCGGCGTCGACCCGCTGACGTTCGCGACGGATCTGATGGTCGCGGTTGTCATCGACTCGGATCGCTACGACGAGTGGTTCGGCGCGATGGTCTCCATCAACGACGAGGGGCGCCTGCTCGAGCGGATCGACTTCACCCTCGGTGACATCGAGCGATTCACTGAACGCGAGCCGATGCAGGCGGCCGGCGCCGCGCAGCTCCGCCTCGCCTGGGCCGCCCGCGAACACTTGCTGGCGCGTTAGCGGGGTGTCCTGTCCGGATCGGTCGGCTGCACGGCCTGGCTTGGGCCGCCCGCGATCATCTGCTGGCGTGCTGGCGGGGTGTCCTGTCCGGATTGGCCGGCTGCACGGCTTTCTTTCGCAACACCGGGCCGACGCACTACTTCGTCCCGCTCACCCTGCTCGCGACGGTCCTCGTCTGGGTGTTGTGGTGGCGCAACCATGACGCCGAGGTCGCGCGCGACTACCGGCGCGTGGGTGTTTCTGCGCTGTTGCTCACGGCAGTGACCGGTTACATCGTCGCGGTGGTCATCCCGGACATGCTCGGCGCCGAGGCCTTGGCCCACCCGCAACTGCTCACGTCCGCGGCGTGGCAATGGAACGCGCTGAACATCGTCCGCATGGCGCTCACAGCGATGACGGCGTGGCGTCTGTTCAGTGCGTTTCGCAGGCTCGACCGGCGGGCGTAGTGACATCGCCCGACGCGCGGGCCCACACTCGTGAGCATGAATAGATATGTAAGTCGATCAATGTTGGCGTTGCTCCTGGTCGCCACCGCTGCCACGGCGGCTGCGGCCAGCCCGCCGGTCGGTCAGGACCTGACCATCGGCCCCGTGCACCGGCTGCCCGGGCAGTACACGGCCGATCAGCAGGCCCGGCGGGCCAACGCGCCGGTGTCCGAGCTGGACAACGTGCCGGGCCCGGCGGGCGCGGACCACTGGTTCGCGGCGCAACGGATGTTTCCGTTCAAGGACCTCGACATCGGGGCGCACTATCGGGCGGCGTTGCAAACGACCATGCCGATCAGCGCGCAAGCCGCGTGGGTAAGCCTCGGACCGGCCAACATCGGCGGGCGGGTCACGGACCTCGCGGTGCACCCGACGCAGACCAACACGGTGTTCGCGGCGGCGGCGAGCGGGGGCGTGTGGAAGAGCACGGACGCGGGCGCGACCTTCGGCTGGGCGTGGGACGCCGCGCTCACGCCGAGCATCGGCGCACTGGCCATCACCGGGACGGGGGTGCTCTATGCCGGTACCGGAGAATCAAATCCGGGAGGCGGAAGCGTGACCTTCCCCGGAAGCGGTCTCTACCGGTCGGCCGATGGGGGAGCCAGTTGGCAGTCGCTGGGGCTGGCGGGATCCGACCGGATCGGGCGGATCGCGATCGACCCGGGCAACCCCGGTCGGATATTCGTCGCGGCGGCCGGGAATCTGTTTGTCCCGGGTGGACAGCGCGGGCTGTATCGCACGATGGACGGCGGTGCGACGTGGCAGCTCGTGCTCGCCGGGCTCAACGCGACGACGGGGGCGATCGATGTCGCGATCGCGCCCAACGATCCTAATAGGATTTACGCGGCGATGTGGGACCACAGGCGCCAGCCCAACGGGCGGGTCTATGGCGGGCCGGGATCGGGCATCTACCGCAGCACGGACGGCGGTGCGACCTGGACGCGCCTGGCGGGCGGGCTGCCGGCCAGCGGCGCGGACGTCGGCCGGATGGGCCTCGCGGTCGCGTCAAATCGCTTGTATGCCATAGCCGGAGACGCCTCGGGCGACTTCCTCGGCTTCTGGACGTCGACCAACGGCGGAGACGCGTGGACGCGCATCACCAACACGTCGTTTCTATCGGCGTCCCAGTCCACGTTCGCTTGGTGGTTCGGTCGCGTTTGGATAGACCCGGCCAACGCGTCGCACGCGTTTGTAGCGGGCGTGCCGATGCTGGAAACGCTCGACGCGGGAAGCACGTGGCGGCGCAACTCGAGCTCCTTCCATGTGGACCAGCACGCGATGGCTTGGGACACCAAGGTTTCCGGGCGTGTCTACATCGGAAACGACGGCGGTGTCTATCGCTCGTCGGCCAACGGCTCGCTGACCGGCAGCTGGACCAAGTCGACCCACCAGACCAACCTTCAGTTCTACACCGTGGCAGTGTCCACACAGGACTTTTCGCGCATCAGCGGAGGCCTGCAGGACAACGGATCCGTGCGTTCGTGGGGCGGGACAAGCTGGAACTCGATCGGCGGCGGCGACGGCCTGCAGAATCTGATCGACCATACCAACCAGAACAAGGTCTACTCGTGCTCGCAGTATGGCTCATGCACGCGCTCGACGGACGGCGGCTCGACACGGAGCGCTTTTGGCGCAACGACTTCCGATCGGCGAGGCTGGCTCACACCGGTCGTGTTCGACCCCACCAACCCGGCAATCGTTTACTACGGCGGCAACCGGCTCAACCGCTCCACCAACTCGGCCGCCTCGTTCACGACCATCAGCCCCGATCTGACGCACGGCAATGGCGGCACGGGCGGCTATCCGTTCGGCACCATCACGACGATCGCCGTGTCAAAATCAAGTGCCAATACCCTTTATGTGGGTACGGATGACGGCCGCGCCTGGATCACCCGCAACACCGGCTCGACCTGGACGGAGATCACCGCCGGGCTGCCGACCCGCTGGATCACGCGCATCGCGGTCGATCCGACGGACGCCAATCTCGCCTACGTCACTGTTTCCGGGTTCCGCAACGGATCCACGACGGCGCACGTGTTCCGGACGGCGACGGGCGGCACGTCGTGGACCGACATCTCGGGCAACCTGCCCGACGCGCCGGTCAACGACATCGTGCTTGACCCGCGCGACCGCACGCGCCTGTTTGTCGCGTCGGACGTCGGCGTGTTTGTTTCTACGGACGGCGGCGCCACCTGGGCCGCAGCGGGCACGGCCCTGCCACTGGTACCGGTCTCTGACATCGAGGCGACCGCCTCCGGCGCGACCACGGTGCTCACCGCCGCCACGTTTGGCCTTGGCATGTACCGGCTGACACTTTAAAGATCTTCAAAGGGCCGGACTCGATGGCGGGCCCGGCCCCTGCCCCTAGACTCGCGTGGCGGAAACGACGAACGAACGCGCCACTCGCGTGCGTGAGACCCGCGCCCGGCTGGCCCGCAACGGTCCACAACGGACTCAACCGCGCGAGCGGGACTTCGGACGGTCACGCTGCCCGACCGCGACCCGCTGCCCGACCGCGACCTGCAGCGTGACCTGCTGCCCGACCGTGACCTGCTGCGTGACCGTGACCGTGACCTGCTGTGTGACCGCGACCGCGACCTGCTGCGCGACCTGCTGATCGGCGAAGCGGCCGGGATGGTGGTCGAGGTCGGGCTCGCCTACGGCAGCTCCGCCCTCGCGATCAGCGAGGCACTGGTGACCGTCGACCCGCTCGCCGAGGGCGCGGAACCCAGGTACGTCATCATCGACCCGTTGCCGTCCGTCGAGGACTTCCGCCCGTTCTAACCCGACGTAAACTCGTGCCGTGGCTGACTTTTTGGGGTTCCTTGCGGTGGGCGGCGGCTTCGTGGCGGTCCTCGGCGGCTTTGTCTGGCTCGCCGCACGCATCCGGCGTCAAGGCCACGGCGCCGCCATCATGGGGCCGATAGATGAGGTGTACCACCCGGGCGCCCATCGTGCGCGCATAGAAATCGAAATCCATGATGAGCGCATGGTGCCCACCCCGTCCGCCGACGATCAGTTTGACGAGCCCGGTCGGCCTGGCCAGGCGGTGCGGGCTGGTGGCTCGGGCTAGCGTCGGCGGTCGCGGCTTGCTTGGCGTGCTGGTGTGGCGTGAGTGCGGGTTGCCGGTCGGGACCGGTCTCTTGGCGTGCTGGTGTGGCGTGAGTGCGGGCCGCGGGTCGGCCTGGTCAGGCGGTGCGGGCTAGCGTCGGCGGTCGCGCTTTGGCTGGCGTGCTGGTGTGGCGCGAGTGTGGGCTGCCGGTCGGTGCCCGGTCTGCCTGGCGCGCTGGCGCGCTGGCGCGGCGCGAGTGTCGGGCCTAGCGGTCGGTGCCGGGACCGTCCGGTCCGCCCCGGCCCGACCAGCCGGTGTGCAGCCAGTCTATGAGATCGGGCGAGGCGAGCTGTGCCAGGCGCTCTCGATAGCGGTGGACATCGGCCGGGCTGAGCAGGTCTCGCCATTGTCCGCTGGTGCCGGAGTGGAAGAAGGCACGGTTGCTGCGCCAGATGTTGCTGTCGATGCCGGGGGCCAGCTCGTCGGCGCGCTCGCGCATGCGCTCGAAGGTGGCCGAGGCGGCAAGCTCCTCGATCCGCTCCGGGCTCCGGTCGATTTCCAGCGCGGCGGCGAGGCGCCTCAGCTGGCCGGGCAGGTCCGCCAGCAGATCGTCGTAGTGCAGCAGCACCACGCGTGGTTCGTGGCGCCGGTCCCAGAAAGTCTGCAGGTGATGGGCCTGGTTGGCCAGGGTCGCGCCGAAACCGTTCGGGCTGTTGACAAATTCGGTGTCGGCCCACAGCCAGAATCGCTCGAGCGGATCCTCGGGCGGCGGCGGGAGGTCGCCGGGAACGATGCCTGCGGTCGCGGCGGCGGCCACCATCGCGTCGGGGTTGATGTTGGCCATGGCGTGGCTGAATGACAGCGCCACATCACGGGGGTCGCGCCCGACGCACAGATAGGTTACGCCTGCAGCGGACGGGAGCCCGTCGAGCGGCGAGTGCGTCTTGATGAACCGCCGGTGCCGCTGGGCCTCGAGCGTCGCGACCGTGGCGGCGAAGTCATAGGTGGTCGCGTCGAGCCACGGCGAGATCTCGGTCAGCGGGCGTGCGAACTCGGCCGAGTCGAAGATGAGCAGGGCGCACAGCATCTGCGTCCAGCTTGTGCCACACTTCGCCGGCGGGCTGATGATCACGTCGCTGGCCCGTAACGGGAACTCGGCCCACAACGCGGTGTCGGACACCATTGTCCGGTATCGTCGCAGCTCACCCATGACGCGTCCTCCCCACGAGCCCACTTATCTTCATCGATACTGCGCTCGTGGTGCCGGTCTCGCCACTCTTAGCGCCGCGATGGTGTTGGGAAAGCGCTTGCCATAGGATCGGCGCAATCCTGCGAATTGAGGGAGTCCGGGCAACGCTCCAAACCCGATAATAACCCTACATACCAGGGCCGGCCGACGCGCCGGCTATTGGCGCTTCCGTCGATTCAATGCAACAAATCTGCAAATCGTACCCATTGACGGTTTTATTGCTACCTTCCTACGTTGACGGGAAAGCGCATTCCCAATGCAGGGAGGTCCTACAGTGCAGGAAGCGCAATACGTCCCCGTCCGCCGACTGGGAAGGCGCACCCGGGTCGCCTTGGCGACCGGCGTCAGCGCCGCTGTCACGGCGCTGGTCTTCACCATTGGCGCGACCGCTAACGCGGCCACGCTGTTTTCGGACGACTTCAACGACGGCAACGCCAACGGCTGGAGCACGTCGGGTGGCAGCTGGGCGGTGGCGTCCGGTGCCTATTCGCAGTCGGGCAGCAGCGCCAGTGCCAAGTCGCTAGCGGGCAACACGTCATGGACCACGGTCACGGTTTCGGCCAGGGTACGAGCCGACACCTTCGGCACCAACACTTCGCGCGGGATCGGCATCGCGGCCCGCGCGCAGAGCACGTCGAACTTCTACGCGCTCGTGCTCACGCCCAACTCGGTGCAGATCCGCAAGGGAGCGACCACGACGCTCGCCTCGGCCTCGTTCACGGCAGCCACCGGCACGTGGTACACGCTGTTGCTGAGCGCGACCGGCAGCTCCATCGTCGGGTCGGTCAACGGCGCCCAGCTGGTGTCCACTTCGGACAGCTCGTTCGCCACCGGACGCGTGGGGCTTCTGGCCAACTACGTCGCGAGTTCGTTCGACGACGTGCTGGTGAGCGACGCGGCCGGCCCGAGCCCAACCAGCTCGTCGCCGGG
>JBIOYB010000364.1:0-6671 GCA_044869915.1 Allorhizocola sp. | reverse complement strand
CCAAATATTTGCAACGAATTTCAGGCGCAGGACACTAGTAGCTTTTGCACATCGGCTGTACCGATCTTGTCTAGCCCTCGAAGCTCGGCGAGATTCTTGCGCAGGTCCCTATCAGGCTCGGTTGTTAACGCACGGATTACCGCGATGGCGTCACGACTGCGGAAGATCTGCGGATCTATACCCACGTTAAGCACACCCCGGACCTGTTGCCCCTTGTCATTCAATGCATAGGTCGCCGATGACTCGCCGCACGCCGCTTGCAGGATTTCAGCGTGGCTCGGCAGGCCAATCGTGAAATTATACTCCTGCATCGGATACGAGATGACCCTCAGCTGTCCTTGCTCCCAGGAAGCATGCTGATGGTAGAGAGCGGCAACGGAACGCTTCTGCGGCCCTACTATCTCCGGCGTGCTGATGCGCAGCACCACGTGACCGCTGCCTTGGCGCTGTTCGTTCCAGGGCATTGGCGACCGGGCGCGCAGCTCGAAGGCTGGCTGTTGCAGCGCGACCGGGACTTCGGTCTGCGGTCCGATCGATCGTTGGCAGAGCCAGTGCTGCGTCACGTTGACCATCTTCGAGGCGGTGAGCCGGCGGACCCCGCGGGACTCACCAATGATGTGGTCTTTGAACTTCGGACCCAGAAATGGATCTACGCCCATAGCTGCTATGAATTCGTCGAGCTCAGCCTCCGTGTTGCCGAAGCTGATCACCGTCAGGTCGGGCTCGGTTAGCGAGGTGCCGATGATACGCTCGATGATCGCGTCGCCAACGTTCGGCAGGAGCAATGTATTTGCATCGCCGACTATCGATATGCTGGGTTTGAAGGTGTGAGGTCGGATCGCACGGCAGTTCCAGAACCAGAACGCCTCAAGGAAGTCATCGGGATCGCTCATGATCCAGATGAGACCGAGCGTGTCAGCGAAGGGAGCCACGGTGACGGTCTCGTGGTCGTGGTTCGCGGTTGCCGCGAGCACCGACCTTCCGTGGAGCTGAGCCAAAACCAACGCCTCGTCGCTTTCGATAGTGAAGAGTGAGACGCCGGCGTCCGCCCATAGAGTGCGTTCTTCATCCAGCACGACGTCGCCGACCGCAGCCATGGCCCGAAGTGTCCGCTCTGCTGGAAATTCAAAGGCCAGCTTCTGCAGGCTTTCGGAGGTAAAGCTCACGATCGGATGCGCATGCCAGTAGCGCCCGTCCTCGATTGCGGGAGCCGGCACGACTGGCCAACTCGCCTTGACGGGCCGCTGGGTCCATGCAGAGTTGCCCGCTTCATCACAGGTGAAGTCAACGATCTCGACAACCTGCATCACTTCGGCAGCCTGGATCCAGAGGCCGCCGACAGTCCCGTCATCGAGGACGGGCATGATGATGCTGCGCATTCCACCCCAGATAGTGGATGCGCATGCCATTACCAGCCGCAGGGATTCGACATCACCCTGTCGGACCAGGAACGCTCGTCGCTTCGGGGCCACCTGAACCTGAGCGAAGCTCGGACCGACAAAGCGGCGGGTCTGCGGTTCGCTTGATCCGCCCAGAGGGCCGTGCTGCACCGTTTCGCTGAACTGCATCAACGGACCTCACCACTACGGCGGGCTTGATCGCAAATGAGCTGACCTCACGGGATCATTCCCGTCGCGTTGTCGGCGTCATGAGGTGAACGACTCGCCAACTCTGCCGGACAGGCTCGCCCGAGGAGGCCGTGGTCGCGGGCGCGGCGTACCCACAGCCGTGCGGTGCGTTCAGCGCATCCGAAGTGCAGTTGTACGGCGAAGGTGGGCTTCCCGCTGATGTTGCTGCGGTAGATGCCCGCGACCTCCTGCAGCTGCGGTGTGGTGACAGCCCGGCGGGTGATGCGCCGCGCGGAGCGGGCAGCGTGACGTTCTTGACCACGGCATCCAGGCCGATCGGCTCGGCGAATGCGCGGCCCACGTCATCGAACCGCACCCGCCGTACCACGTACTGGGCACCGAGTTCGATCATGTCTTCGATGCGCAGCTCGAGGACGATGTTTGCGAGTGCTTTGCGCAATGTTACGAAGGCCATCGCGAGCCCGTAATATCGCGAGTGTGAGCTGAGCCCGCCCCCAATCAGGGCAATTCGCCACATAACGTGAACGCGAAAATGTATTACATTCAGGAATTCGTCTTGCCCACGCCGGCCGTGCCGTCGATCAGCGCGATCGGCGTCGTGCCGACGCCCGCGCCGGACACCAGGCGGGTCAGCGCGTCCAATTCGGATGATCGACCGGACAGGTGACGGACGACCGGCGGTAGCTGGCGCGGCACGATGTGCGGGGCAACCACCGCCACCTGGCGGTGCGCGTGCTCCACCATGGTGTAGCGCGGCCGCCAGAACTCCTCGATGCCGGTGCTCAGGGACAGGTTGGCCGTGCGGCCATGCTCCGCAGCGTGGCACCGGAACGCGTCGACGAGCTCCCTGACCACATCCCAGTCGGGCAGCTGCCGCACCCGGCCGGAAAGGATCGCGCCGACCTGGCTCTTGCCCAGCTCTACCCGCGAGGCGAGCACGCGCAGGGTAGGGCCGCCCGCCTCTGTCCACAACAAACGGAGGTCGGCGCAGAACCGGTGCAGGAGTCCTGCCGAACCGCCCACATGACCTCCCGTGGATGTCCGGAGCCGTCCGGAGCCCGGCCCGCCTTATATGCCCGGAGAGCAGGGCCCGGCTCCGTCGTTGTCCGGAGCCTTCCGCCATTGAACACTAACTATGGCTTGCCTGGTATGGCTGTGTGCCATGAAGCAAAGATTTGTTCGTGGTCTTGTTGCCGCAACGCTTGCCGTCACCATCAGCCTGCCGGGCACAGCGACGCCGGCGGTGGCATGGGACCTGGCGACGATCGGCAAGTACATCGAGCTCGCCGCCAAGGCCTATGACCTGATCTCGAAGGTGATCGGGGGCGGCGGGATGTCGATCGAGGAGGCGACCCGCCAGATCATCGCGAAGATCGAAGAGTCGAAGGTGCAGATCCTCAACCACATCGACGCCATCGCCACGGCGGAGGCGTCGGCGTGCGCGCGGCACCATGTCATCGAGTTGGCCGACATCGAGCGGTTCAACCCTGATGTGCTGCAGCGCTGGGCACAGGACGCGACAGGCTGCGCGGTGCTGATCGACAGCCTGATTCCGGTGGTGCAGGACAAGAGCCAGGCGGACCTGCTTGGGCTCGCGCTCAACGTGGCCGGCTCGGTCGCCCTGACGGCGCGGGTGCGGGCGGGATTTGGCACGGCCGGACTGACGGACACGTTGCGGCGCGCCAACAACGCCACCATCAGCAAGCTCTTCCCGACCTGCAGTCTGTGGACGCAGCCCGAGCCCGGGTCGCCGATCACGACCGTGTTTTACGAATGTGTCGCACACAACGGGGACACGGCCAGGGGCGCCCAGCGCTTCAGGGGTAGCCAACCGGTCGGCCCGCCGATCGACCGCGTCGCCGTGGAAAACCGCTCCACCCGTGGCACAGCACGAGCTGTCGCGCAGGCTACATTGCCATATCTCAATTTCTAAATATTTGGTACCGCGGCCGCGCCGCCGGAGGCGCGGCCGTTCACCGCGCGGCGTCGCGCACGAGCAGCGCGGCCTGCACGCGGTTCGCACAATCCAATTTGGTCAAGATCCGGCTCACGTAGGTCTTGATGGTCGCCTCGCTCATGCTCAGGCTGCGGGCGATGTCGGCATTGGACAGGCCCTCGGCCACCAGCCGCAGCACGTCGGCCTCGCGCTCGCTGAGCGCGGCCAGCCGGCGGCCGGCCTCCGTGCGCCGCTTCGTGTCGTCGGGCGTCACCATCCCGAGCAGGAGGCGGGTGACGGCCGGCGAGAGGTAGGCATCGCCGTCGTGCGCGGCACGGACCGCCCGGATCAGCTCGTCAGGCGTGCAATTCTTGAGCACGAAACCGGCCGCCCCTTCGGAGATGGCGCGCAACACGTTGGGCTCGTCCCCAAACGACGTCAGCACCACGACCTTGGGCCCGCCGCCCGGCACCCTGCGCAGCTCCTCCAGCGCGCTCAGCCCGTCCAGCACCGGCATCTTGATGTCGACCAGCGCCACATCCACCCGGCGCCGCAGCGCCTCATCGATCGCGGCCCGGCCGTCGCCCGCCAGCGCCACCACCTCGATGTCGCCCGCCGAGCCGAGCACGGTCGCGATGCCCGCCCGGATCAGCGGCTCGTCATCGGCCACCAGCACGCGAATAGCCACCCGACCACAGTAGTTTGGCCGGAACCTTTCTGCCCCATCGCGCGCCAAGCAGGATGGATGTGCGGGTGGTGATCGATAATGCAGCCATGCGACTGCCATGGCGACCAGGACGGGACGACTCCCCGCCGGCGCCTTCGCTTCGCGGCGCCGAGCTCATCAACGATCCCCGCACCCTGGACGAGGGCATCCGGCTCCTGCGTGTCGCGGTCACTGATCCCACGGCGACGGCGGTGCATCGGCTCGACCTTGGCGTGGGCCTGGACCGGCGGTTCGAGCGGGACGGGCAGGCGTCCGATCTGGATGAGGCTATCGGCCTGTACCGCGCGGCCGCCACGGACCTGGAGGTGAGGACGGCCGGACTGATCAACCTGTGCCACGCGTTGCGCATGCGATTCCGCGTGAACCGTGATCCGGGCGATCTCGACGGCGCCATCGCGGCCGGGATGGATTGTGTTGCCCAGACGCCGGCCGGCGATGAGCGCCTGCCCGACCGGCTGGAACAGCTGGCTCATGCCTATCGCGAGCGCTATGAGGCGGGCGGCATACCGTCCGATTTAGACAATGCGATCGCTTGCTATCGAAGGGCCGCACCGCCTGCCGGGCCATTGACGGGCCGTTCGCTGGTGCACGCGGGCAACTATGCGCTGGCGGTCCGTGCCCGTTACGAGGTCGACCCGGGCCGGGGATGGCTCGACGAGGCGATCCGGGCATGGGCGCTCCTGGCCGACGAGCCGGAGGCCGCTGCCGGCACCCTTCATGCCGCCGCACGCCTGATGCTGTCCAGATGCGGGCTCGTGGCAGACTTGGCCGACCTTGATCGGAGCGCCGGTTTTCTTGAGCGTGCCATCGGTTTGGTCTCGGATCCAAGTGATGAGGTGTCGCTGCGCGTCGACCTGTCGGTGGCGAGGCGGATCCGCGGCCAGTTCTTGGGAAGGCTCGAGGACGTCGATGCCGCCATCCGAGAGGCACGGCATGCCCTCGGCGTCGCCCCCACCGAGGACGATCGGAGCCTTGCCGAGCTTGCCCTCGGCAACGCGCATCTGGTCAGGCATTGGCTCACCGGAGCTCTGTCCGATGTGGACAATGCGATCCAGAGCCTGCGGGCGGCGATACGCTTGGAAGAGGCCGACCCGATCCAGCTGACCATGCTCGGGACCGCCCTTCTCGGTCGTCACAAGCTCGTGCACGAACCAAACGACCTCGACGAGGCCATCGCCCACAGCCGCCGAGCGTTGGCGATGCTCACGCCCGGCCGCGCCGACAGCCCTGGCCGCTCTGGCCGCTCTGGCCGCTCTGGCCGCTCTGGCAGCCCTGGCCGCTCTGGCAGCCCTGGCCGCGCCGACAACGCCGGCAGCCCCGGCAGCGCCGACAGGCCGGACAGTGCTGGCAGCCCCGGCCGCGCCGACCGTGCCGGTCTGGCGTCCAACGCGGCGAATGCGTTGCGGATGCGATACCTGTACACGGGGCGGCCGGAGGACGCCGAGGAGGCGATGGCCGCCCTCCAGATCGCGGTCGAGGAGGCGGCGCAGGATTCGGAGTTGGCCGCCCTGGCCACCGCCAACCTTGGCATCCTTCGGCTGGATCGGTTCGCTTACACCAGGCAAGCCTCAGACCTGACCCAGGCCGTAGAGCTGAGCCGGGCCGCCTTGGCCGCCCTGCCCGGCGACAGCCCGCATCGGCCAACCCAGATGCTCGAGGTGGCCGCGGCACTGCGCGAGGTCTACCGTTTTCATCACCAGCCGCAGGCGCTGGACGAGGCCATCGAGCTGGCCCTGCAAGGGGCATCGACGGGACGGGACCGGACCCTCCGCTATCACGCGGGCACCCTGTTGGCTGACCGCTTCCGGCTCACCGGCGATGGCCGCGACATAGCTTTGGCCATCGGGCACCTGGGTGCGGCGGCGCAGGCCGCCGAGGTCGCCACCGGTCTGCGGGTCCTGGCGGCGTCGCGCTGGGGCCGCCTGGCACACGACACGGGCGATCCGGTGGATGCCCTGCGCGCCTACAGCTTGGGCGTGGCCATGCTCACGTCGCTATCGTGGCGGGGTAGCAGCCGAAGCGCACGCGAGTCGATGCTCGCCGAGGTTACCGACCTCGGCGCCGGCGCCGCCGCGACAGCCCTCGACCTGAGCCGGCCAGACGATGCGGTCGCGCTGCTCGAGCAGGGGCGGGCGATAATGTGGTCGCAGCAGCTCGAGCTGTCCGGTGATCTCACAGGCCTATATGCCGCAAACCCGGAGCTTGCCACCCGAATCGATGCTGTCCGCCAAGCCCTCCGCGTCGACGACCTCACCCTGCCTCGTCCATAACCGCACAACCGCCGCCAATCGCTCTCGATCGCGTTGCTGTGCCACGTGCATCATCTGCGTCATCTGCACCACGGATCCGCTGACCGGCTGATCGGCTGACCGGGGCCGCGGCCCGCCGCCTGCAGCCCGCGGAGCCGTGCCGCGGAGCG
>JBIOYB010000363.1:0-2117 GCA_044869915.1 Allorhizocola sp. | reverse complement strand
ATCGTGCAACCGCAACGATGCCCTATGCAGCAGTTGGCGATCACGAAGGCATATTCGGATGGGGCAGGTACAGACATCAGGTCACCTGCCAACAGGCGTATCAAGAATTGAATCGATGCGGTCGCCGCAGATGACCTGCTTGTTCGGCACCCCCTGACCGGCCTGCGCCGTGACCTGACCGCGGTCACCACTGGGCTCATCCTGCCCCACGCAGCGGTGTGGTCGACCACGTCCGCCAGCGCGCAACACCACCCCACCCACCCGGCCGCCTCGTCGGGCAGCCTGCCGACGGCGGCCCGGGCCAGCCGCGTCCTGCCCAACCCGCCCAGCCCAGTTAGCGTGACCAGCCGATGCCGCCGCTGGAGCCGCTTTCCGGATCTGCAAGTCCGACCGCGCCGGCTGCGAAAATGCTGCCCTAGTGGGGAAAGGGGTGCAGGCCGTCGGGTGTGAGGCGGAGAAGCCGGTTGGCGATCCGGGTCAGGCGTACCGTGTCGTGGCTGGCGGTGACGACCGCCGTGCCGGTGGCGGCGACTTCTGTCAGCAGTGCGTATACGCCGGTTGCGGCGGCCGGGTCGAGGCGTGCTACCGGTTCGTCGGCCACCAGCAGCGCGGGTTGGGCGGCGAGTGCTCGTGCGATGGCGACCCGTTGCTGCTGGCCGCCGGAGAGCTGGTGCGGCCGTGCTTGCGGATCCACTGTGGACAGTCCGACTCGGTGCAGCAGCTCGTTGGCCGCCGCTGGCCGCGGGTGTTTTGCTGCTGGGGTCGCGCTGGACAAGCCGACGCATACCTCCTACGCCGCGCCGGCCCTATTAGTCGACTGGTGCTGCGGCGGCGCAGGCCGGGCAGGTCCCGAACACGTCCAGGGTGTGGGAGACGTCGGTGAAGCCGTGCGCGGCGGCGACGCGGTCGGCCCACTTCTCCACCGCGGGCCCGATGATGTCGATGGTGCGTGCGCAATAGCGGCAGACCAGGTGATGGTGGTGCTGCTTGCCCTGCCCGCACAGCCGGAACAGCTGTTCGCCGTTGGGCAGCCGAATGGTGTCGAGCTCACCGGCCTCGGCCAGGGACTGCAGGTTGCGGTACACGGTGGTGAGGCCGATCGTGCTGCCCTGGTGGCGCAGCCCGGTGAACAGTTGTTGCGCGGTGCGGAAGTCGTCGGTCTCGCGCAGCAGCGTGAGAATCTCCTCGCGCTGTCTGGTGTTGCGCATGGCACCGGGGATGTTTTCCGTCATGGTGAACCTCCTTGGTTGACGTGTGGCCGCCCAGGGCCAGATTGGAGCGGTCCTGGGCGGCCGGCCGGAGGTGGGCTGGCTAGTTGGTTACGACGAAGGTGTAGTTCACCGATCCCGACGACACGGCCGCCGTCGGAGGCGCGCGTGCCAGTCACCTCGAACGTGACGGTGTACGTGCCCGCCGCCTCGAAGGCCCAGTTGGCCCCGTACATCTCGGCCGACTCGGCCAGCGACACGCTTAGGCTGTCCTTGGGCGCGTTGGCGTCGATCGCCTTGATCAGTGCGTGCGGCTCCAGCAGCAGGTAGTTGGTGAACACCACATCGGCCTTGGTGACCTTCACCGCGTCGGCCGGAGACGGCTCGTACGAGTGCGGGTCGGCCCCGGCGGCACGAGCGAATCCACATGCACCCGGTCACCGCCCACATTGCGCACCAGATCGGCGATGATCTCCGTGGTGGCAACGACCCGAAGCTCACTGTCGCTATTGGACAGTGCAGTGCGGGCGGCTTCCCTCGGCTGCACGTAGAAGTCGCGTGTGAACCCCGATCGCTTCGCCGTACCTGGTGACCGCGCACAGTCGAAACACCTGCCGCGACACGATCACGCGACGCCTGCGCCCTCGGCCAACGAGCCGTGGAATGTGGCGATAACGCCTGCCTGCGGGCAGCGTTGAAGTGGGAGGCGCGCTCGGCTTTTTTGTTACCGGCCGCTGGTGCGCGCCTGGTCGGTGGGTTCACGCACCTTACGGGCTGCGGCCTCAGGGATGACCCGGCGGCGGTACCAGGGTTCGGCTCACTGTGTGGAGTGGTCTGGTGTGCGACGTTGATATTGCTGGTTGAGTTGTTGCGCTTCGGCGAGTTGGTCTTCGAGGATCACAATGCGGC
>JBIOYB010000362.1:0-47054 GCA_044869915.1 Allorhizocola sp. | reverse complement strand
GGCTATGACCTAAGTTCCACGCCTGGCCGACAGTAGCCCTGACCAGCTAACCGCTGCGGCAATGGGTTAAAAGGGGCGACGGAACACGAATCACCCTCACAATATTGCGTCACAATCCGGTATCCGGCTTGCCGACGCCGGCGGTGCCGTGGATCGCCGAGATGACCACCGTCGTCCCGCTCTCGGTCGCCTCCTCGGCCAGCGCCGCCAGCGACCGGAGCTGCTCGGCGCGCCCGACGAAATGGCGTATCGCCGCCGGGAGCTGGCGCGGAACGGGCCGCGCGACCGTGGTGTCGCGGGAGCCCAGTGCGGCCCGGGCCGCCCCGGCCAGGCGTTCGTCGCGACGGGCCACGTTCAGGGCGCGCAGCAGTCTCAGGTGCTTGTCGTCCCAGCGGGCCAGGTCGACCGCCTCGGGCGGCGGTGGCGTGCCCGCCTGCTCCGCGAACGACCGGCACGCGGTCACGAAGGATGCCACGAAACCCCAGTCCGGCAACGACTTCGCGTTGAGTTTGTCGCTGATCGTTGAGCGCGCCAGCGGATGCGGCAGGTCAGCCGAGCGCTCGACCAGGTCGTTCAGCGACGGTGAGCCGCACTGCGCCCGCAACCGGAGCAGCTCCTCGGCGAACATGACCAACGCGTTCTGGCTTGGGGAGGTCACCGCGTCAGTGTGCCGCTAGGTGGCGCCCCCTGGGGGCCGGGGGCGCCACGACTATCGTCGAGTCCTTTGCCCGCCCCCGGCACCGGCTCGTCGCGTAACTTCCGGTCAAGTGCCGCTAGTGCCGGGGGCGGGCAAGGTGGGAATGCCGATCAGCCCCAGTAGCCCAGGGCCTGCCGCCCAAGCGACTGCTGGCCCGCCGTGTTGGCATGGCAGCCATCCGAAACCTCGTTGGCCCGCAAGCGGAACACACCGGGATAGGTCACATTTTGCGTGCCGTCGGCGGCGGCCTGCCGGGCCAGATTGTCGGTCAGCTGCGGACCGTTGGCGCCCGCCAGGAAGCAGGTCTGGCCCGGATCATAGAGCGGCATGCCGGAGATGATGATCGACGCTCCGGCGGCGGCATGCAGGCGTGTGTTGGCGATGAGCCGCCTGACCTCGTCATAGGTGGCTCCGTTTTGCGCGAAGATACAGATCTGGATCCACACCGTCCGCGGCCGGCCAAACCGGTTGGCCTGCTGGTCAAATCGCTGCCAGGCGCTGGAGTTGGGGTCGGTCCAGGACTGCACGACCAGACCGCCCGTCCCGTATGGGCCCCACATGCGCCTGCCGCCGACCGCGACATAGCCCTGCGCCACGTTTTCGGCCATCGAGCAGCCGATGAACCCCATCGAGTTGGCTGGCTGGCCGGGACTGGGGCTGGCACTCGGGCTCGGCGACGGGCTCTGTGAAGGCGAGGCCGACGCTGATGGTGACGCTGACGGTGACGGTGACGGCTGGACCGTGCCGGTGCAGACGACGCCGTTGAGCGAGAAGCTGGACGGTGCCGGGTTGGTGCTGTTGTTCCACGAGCCGTTGAATCCAAAACCGGCGCTGCCGTTGGTGGCCAGGTTGCCGTTCCACGCGACGTTGCGGGCACTGACCTGGGCGCCGGTCTGGGTGATCGCGGCCTGCCAATGGTCTGCGACCCGCTGACCCGCGCTGAACGACCAGCTCAGCGTCCAGCCGTTGATCGGATCACCGAGGTTGGTCACGTTGACGCTGGCGCCAAAACCTCCCGGCCACTGGTTGGTCACCGTGTAGGTGACCCGGCAACCGGCGGCCGCGGCATGCGCGGTCAGCGAAACGACGCCGCCGGTGGCGGCCATGACCGGCACCACGACCGCGGCGAACAGACGGATCCGTGATAGGCGCATTGCCCCTCCCTGAAGAAGACCAATTGAGGGCGCGCCCGGAGCGCCAGGAAATAGAAACTACTACATCAATATGACGTCGGTCAATATTGTTGTAGAACGTTTCGCTGGGCGCGTTTATTCGGTGCCGCTTGATATTTTGCGGCACATACGACAGCTACACGACCTCGGTCATATCTTTTGTAGAACTTGGCTGCGGCTGCCGCTTCAGGTCCACGATCGCGAGCACGAGTGCGAGCAGCATGACGCCCGCGGTGCACATCAGCGCGTCGCGCACGGCCGCCCCGTAGGCGCCCTCGTGGCGCCCAAGCCCCAGATAGAACACCGTGCTGAGCAGGGCCGTGCCCACCGCCGAGCCGATGCGCTGCGCGGTCTGCAGGGCGCCCGCGGCCACGCCCGCCATCCGGGTCGGGACATTTTGGAGGGTCAGCGTGATGTTGGGCGAGATCACCATGCCGGCCCCGAACCCGGCCAGCGCCAGCGGCGCGGCCACCCACCACAGCGCCGCACCGGCGGGCGCGTGCAGCAGGAGCATCGCGGCGGCCGCGAACCCGAGCACGCCCATACCCAGCCCGTACACGGTCAGCCACCGGCCGACCCGGGAGACCAGGCGCCCGGCGATCGCCGACGACACCGCCGCGGCCACAGCGAACGGCGTGACGGCCAGACCCGAGCGCAGCGGCGAATAGCCCAGCCCGTGCTGGAAGAACAGCGCCAGGACGAGCCAGACCCCGGTAAACGCGATGAAGTACACCAGCCCGATGATCGAGCCCACCGCGAACCCCTCGGTCCTGCCCAGCCGCGGGTCGAGCATGGCCTGCCGCCCTCGCCGCGCGGTGGCGGACTCCCACCGGGCGAAGGCGCCCAACAGCAGCACGCTCAGCGCGAGCAGCCACCACCACCGGCGTAGCCCGCCCGAGTCGGCGTAGGCCAACGGCAGCAACAGGCAGAACACGCCGCCGCCGAGCAGCAGCGCGCCGACCACGTCAAGATGCGTGCGGCGCAACCGAACCCCTGCGGGCCGGGGCAGGACGCGCGCGGCGAACACCAGCGTCACCAACCCGATGGGCACATTGACGTAAAACACCCAGCGCCACGCGTCCGGTCCGGTGAAGGCGGTCAGGATCAGCCCGCCGGCCACGGGCCCGGTCGCCGTGGCCAAGCCGATCGCGGCGCCGAGGATGCCGAACGCGCGGCCCCGCTCGGCGCCCTGGAACAGCTCCTGGATCAGCCCGGAGTTCTGCGGCACGAGTGTGCCGGCCGCCAAACCCTGCAGCAGCCGAGCGGCCACGAGCACGCCCATGGCCGACGCCGCCCCGCTCAGCGCGCTCGTCAGCACGAACGCCGACAGGCCGATCAGGAACATCCGGCGCCGGCCGAGCATGTCGCCCAGCCGCCCGGCCGGCACGAGCGCCAGCCCCATCGCCAGCGAGTAGCCCGAGATCACCCATTGCGCCGCAGACGCCGAGGCGCCCAGGTCGCGCTGGATCGACGGCAGGGCGACGTTGACGATGCTGACATCGAGCAGCGCCATGAACCCGGCCGCCTGGGTCACCGCCAACGCCCGCCAGCGCAGCGGGTGTCGCTCGTCCTCAGTCACGACCTCCACCCTAGGGCTCGACCAGCCGACGCTGCGGCGTATCCGGGCGGCTCGACCGGGCATGCGGAATTGTTCAGGTGAGCCGCAGGCACGCCTCGTCAAGGTCCAAAGTGGACAGGATCGTGCGGTAGCCGTCGCGATGGGCGGCCGCCGCGGCCGTGTCCCCGCGGGCGAGGTGCGCGCGCTCCAGCCTGGCGTGGATGCGGGCCGTCTCCAGCGGCACGTCGAGCCGGCGCCAGATCGCGAGCGCCCGCTCGAGCCCCGGCACGGCCTCGCCCGGCTCATCCCGCCCGATGGCCAGGTCGCCGAGGGCACGCAGCAGCTCTGCCGTGAACACCAGGTCGCGCTGCGATTCGGCGAAGGCGAGCGCCCGCCGCAGCCGTTGCCGGCCCGCCTGCCACCGGCCCCGCCCGAGGTCGATGTCGGCCAGGGTCAGGTCGATATCGGTCGCCCGCAGGTCGTCGGCGGGATCGCCGGTGATCGTGCGCGCCTCGGCCAGCGCCCGCTCGGCCTCCTCGAAGCGGCCGAGGTCGACCAGCGCGCCCGCGCAGTTGATCAGACAGATCGCCGTGATGCGCGCAATCCCCTGCGCCCGTTCGATTTCCAGCGCCTCTCGGACGAGGGGCAGCGCCCGCTCGTAGCGCCCGGCCTCCCGGTGCACCAGTGCCAGCCCGTTGAGCGCCCTCGTCCGCAGCCGGGTGGGTGTCTGCCCGTCGCACAGCGAAAGCGCTTGCTCCAGCACGGCCTGCGCCTCGGCGAGCCGGCCGCGCACCCGGGCCGCCCACCCCGCATTGACCAGCGCACCGATCTCGCGCTGCGCGTCGCCCATGCGCCGGGCCAGCTCCAGCTCGGCGGCCGCTATGGCGGGCAGCTCGGCGTGGCGCGAGCGCCGCAGCGCCGCAGCGAACAGGGCGGCCAGCAGCCGGCCGTGCATGTCGCTGGGCCCGTGCTCGCGCACCACTTCGACCGCCGCCCGCAGCGTCCGCTCCCACTCGTCGTAGTATCCGCGCATCGACAGGAAGCCGGACAGCCGCAGCGCCAGCCCGCCCGCGATCTCGCCCAGCGCCGCCGCGCCCGCCTGACCCACAGCCGCATTTTCGCCCAGCGCCACCGCGCCCGCCCGGCCCACAGCCGCATTCTCGCCCAGCGCCACCATGCCCGCCCGGCCCACAGCCGCATTCTCACCCAGCGCCGCCGCGCAGGCCTGGCCCACCGCCGCGACCAGACCGGCCCGCTCGGCCTCGAGCCACGCGCGCGGCGCCTCCCGCACGGCCCGCACCTCGGCCGGCACAACGGCTCGCGCCGCCGCCACATCGGCCCGCGCCCACGGCGCATCGGCCCGCGCGGCGGGCACAAGAGTCGGCGCCGCTGACGCATCGACCCGTGCAGCCGGCGCATCGGCTCGCGCGTCTGGCGCATCGGTCTGCGCCGCCGGAGGCGTGGGCCGCGCGGTCGGGAGCCCTGACGAGGGCAGCATCCCGTGCCCGGCGCCCTCGTCGGCCTCGGCGGCCAGGGCGAGCCAGCCGGTCAGCAGCCGGGTCAGGGCGGCCGCCAGCGACGGCGCGGGCTCCTCTTCACGCAGCCGCTCGCGGGCGAAGTCGGCGATGAGGTCGTGCAGTCGATATCGCCTCTGCCCCAAAATATCGTGCCCGAGCGGCTCGACGAGGTGCACGTCGATCAGCCGGTCCAGCAACGGCTCGGCGGCGGGTGTCGCCGCGAGCTCGCCCGCCACCCAGGCCGGCCAGTCGGGTGCGGAGGCCAACGCCAAGCGCCGCAACAGGATCCGCAGCTCCGGCGGTAACGCCTCGTAGCTGACCGCGATGCCGGCGCGCACGTCGAGGTCGCCGATGGCCAGCTCGTCGAGGCGGGTGCGCTCGCGGGCGAGCGTCGCCGCGAATTCGGTCAGTGTCCAATCCGGACGGACGGCGAGCCGGGCCGCCGCCACGCACACCGCGAGCGGCAGCCACCCGCACAGCGCCGCGATCGCGATCACCGCATCCGGCTCGGCGGCGGCGCGGTGCGGGCCCACCACCCGGGCGATCAGCTCGGCGGCGTCGGCCGGGTCGAGCACCGGCACGGTCCAGCGGGCCGGGGTGACCAGACCGCCGAGCCGCCGGCGCGAGGTCACGAGCGTGCAGCATCCGGTGTCCCCCGGCAGCAGCGGGCGCACCTGCTCCTCGCCCGCGGCGTCGTCGAGCACGACGAGCGTGCGCGTGCCGGCGAGGCTGCTGCGGTAAAGCGCGAGGCGCTCCTGCGGATCGTCGGGGATCAGCGAGCCGTCGACGCCGAGCGCGCGCAGGAAGCGCGCCGCCACGTCGTGCGGGTCGGCCGGATCGGGCGTGCTGCCACGCAGATCGGCGTAGAGCTGACCGTCGGGATAGGACGCTACGGCGCGGTGCGCGGCGCCGAGTGCCAGTGTGGTCTTGCCGATCCCGCCCGGCCCGACCAATAACACCAACGGTTCTGGGCGGGCGAGCCCTGCGCCGATCTCGCCGATCAGCTTGTCGCGGCCAGCCGGCGGTGCGGTGGCGGGCGGGAGCTGGCGCGGCAACAGCGGGACTGTCCTGAGTGGACCGATCGGCTCGCCGTGCAGGATCTGTTGCTGCAGCGCGCGCAGCTGCGGCCCGGGCTCGACGCCGAGCTCGTCGACGAGCCGCCGCCGCGCCTGCCCGAAGGCCTCCAGCGCGTCCGCGCGGCGTCCGGCCCGCGCCAGCGCCGCCATCCTCATCTGCCACAGGCGCTCGCGGAACGGATACGCTTCAAGGTTTTCTTCCAGCAGGTCATCGAGCCGCCCGAGCTCCAGCCACGCGTCCAATTGGGACTCCAGCGCGGCCAGCCGCTCCTCCTCCAGCGCATGCCGGGCGGCGGTCGCGGCCGCGTGGTCGTCGGCGATGTCCGCGAGCGCGGGGCCGCGCCACAGGGCGAGCGCCTCGGCGAACATCGCGGCGGCCAGGGTCTGGTCGCCGTCGGCCGCGGCCTGGCGCCCGGCGCGCACCAGCCGGCGAAAGTCGGACAGGTCGAGCCGGTGCGCACCGAGCCGCAACTCATAGCCCAGTGGCCGGCTGACGATGAGCTCGCCGCCGGCATTGGCGGTGCCGTCGCGCAGGCGCCGCCGCAAATTACTGATCATGTTGTGCAGCTGGGCCTTGGCCGAGCGGGGCGGATCGGGCCAGAGCGCGTCGACGAGGTATCCGGCCGAGGTCACCCGGTCGGCGTTGAGCAGCAGTGTGGCCAGGACGAACCGCTCGCGGCCGCTGCCCACCCGCACCGGCGCCCCGCCACGCAAGGCCCCAATCGGCCCCAATACCGAAAAATCCACCGCGTCATTTATAGCGGTGGAGATCTCTCACCGGCGCCCGGACCAGGGTCGGATGTTCGACAGAAGTCGTCAATTGAGGGGATTCACGATGTCGCCCAACGGTTCAATAAAAGGAGCATAAGCTTCCACAGGAGGAAACCATGGCTCGCTACCGTCACGAGCTGCCGCAGCTGGGATCGGGAGCGTTTCTCACCGACGGCGGCATTGAGACTGACCTTATTTTCAACCGGGGCGCCCAGCTTCCGGACTTCGCGGCGTTCACCCTGCTGGCCACCGGCGACGGCAGGCGGCTGCTCGACGCATACTTCCGCGAGCACATCGCCGTCGCGCAGCGCGCGGGCGTCGGATTCGTGCTCGAGGCGGCGACGTGGCGGGCCAACCCCGACTGGGCGGCCCGGCTCGGCTACGACGCCGCGGCGCTCGCCGACGCCAACCGGCAGGCCGTCCAGATGCTCGTGGACATCCGGGACGACGTCGAGGGCGACCTGGCCACGCCCATCGTCATCAGTGGATGCGTGGGGCCGCGCGGCGACAGCTACCGGCCCGAGCAACTGATGACCGCCGAGGCGGCCCGCGACTACCACGGCACGCAGATCCGGACGTTCGCCGGCACGCGGGCCGATCTCGTCACCGCGATCACGATGGGCTACGCCGAGGAGGCCACGGGCGTGGCGCTGGCCGCGCGCGACGCGGGCATGCCGGTCGTGCTGTCGTTCACGGTCGAGACCGACGGGCGCCTGCCCGTGCGCACCACGCTCGCCGACGCGATCGCGGCGGTCGACGAGGCCACCGACGGCTACCCGGCGTACTACATGATTAACTGTGCCCACCCGACCCATTTCCGCAAGGCGCTCGACCCGGAGGCGGGCTGGACCAAGCGGATCCGGGGCGTGCGGGCCAACGCCTCCCGCATGAGCCACGCCGAGCTCGACGAGTCGCCGTTCCTCGACGCGGGCGACCCCACCGAGTTTGGCGAGCTGCACGCGCAACTGCTGGCCCACTTCGGCCATCTGGCGGTGCTCGGCGGGTGCTGCGGCACGGACGTGCGCCATATCCGTGCCGTCGCAGCACATCTATGACCCGGCCCGCCGGCGGAGGCGGCCCCAAGGCTTGTAAACGCTCAGGATGACGGCGAAGACGAGCGCGGACGTGGACACGATCGGCGGAAACAGCATCTGGCCGACCGCGCCCGTCTGCGCCGCCTCCGCGACACCCGGCCGCAGGAGGAAGAACACCAGCACCATCAACACAATGTTGAGGATCAGCTTCAGCAGCACCCACCAATAGCGAAGAATTCCATATTTGGTACCAAGTCCCAGCAGCACCCCGCTGGCCAGACTCAACGCCGCCGTGGACAGCATGGGCCACACCGTGACCAGACGCAGCGCCTGCAGGCACAGGATTCGCAGCGCGCCGTCATCGGTCAGCTCGGCGGTGAAGACCAGCACGCCCATCACGACGTCGATGCCGATCCACGCACCGGTGGCGATGATGTGCACAGCCAAGGCGCCCTCGCGGACTCGGGCACCCAGGCGGAAGAGCGGTCCCCTCGCGGACACGACGCCGAGCGTGACCCGCGTCGCGGTGAGGCTGTTCCTGTCGACGAAATCCATACCGATGAGCCTCGCGGGCGGGGCATACCACCGTCGTCGCCCACGCGTCGGCATCTCGCGTACGGCGACGGACGTAGGGCGCCTACGGTGTCCGTCCGACGCGGCCGGGCCGGGCGCGGCCTAGGCTCGTGGCATGCGCAAAACCACCCGATCGCGGCTCTTTGACGTGCTGCTGGCCGTCTTCCTCATAGTGATCGGCGTGGTCGGGTCGTTCGGCGCGGGCCGCGCCCAGCCCGAGCGGATGCCACTCGACGCGTTCGGCGTCGCGCTGGTCGTGGTCGCCGCGGCCGCGCTGATCGCCCGGCGGAGGCGGCCGGTGCTGGTGCTCGGCGTCGTGGCCGTGGTGGTCTCGGTCTACCTCGTCGTGGGATACCCCTATGGGCCGGCGCTGTTCGCGCTTGCCGTGGCCATGTATACGGTGGCGTCGATGCGATCCACGCGGGAGTCGCTCATCGCGTGCGGTGTGGCCATCGCCGTCATATTCGCCCACGCCTACCCGCTCGTGGCAAAACTCGACTTCGACCGTCTGGTTTGGATACTGCCCTGGTCGGCGTGGCTGCTGCTGCCGTGGGCGTTCGGCACGGTGGTGCGGCTCGTGCGGGCGGGGAGCAAGGAGCGCGACCGCCAGCGGGTCTACGAGGAACGGCTGCGCATCGCGCGGGAGGTGCACGACGTGATGGCGCACGGTCTGGCCGCGATCAACATGCAGGCGCAGGTGGCGCTGCACGTGCTGGAGCGGCGGCCGGAGCAGGCGCGGATCTCGCTCGAGGCGATACACCGGTCCAGCCGCGACGCGCTCGACGAACTGCGCGGGACGCTGGCCGTCTTCCGTGCGCCCGACAGCGACGACGGCGACGAGCGCCGGCCGGCGGCGACGCTGGCGCAGGTGGATCGGCTGGTGTCCCGGATGGGCGGCAGCGGGTTGAGCGTGCGGGTCGACGTGGTGGGCGAGCGGCCGGCCGATCTTCCGTCCAATGTGGACCTCGCCGGATATCGGATCGTGCAGGAGGCGCTGACAAATGTGTTGCGGCACGCGGGTCCGGCGGCAACCGCGCACGTACGGGTGTCTTATGGGGCCGACGCGCTCGAGCTCGAGGTGACCGACAACGGGACCAAGCGGGCTGCGGCGGGCGCGCCATCGCCCAAGGGCCACGGGATCACGGGCATGACCGAACGAGCCGTCGGGCTTGGCGGCACACTGACGGCGGGGCCGCGCCCCGAAGGCGGATTTGCGGTCCTCGCACGGCTGCCGCTACGAAGGAGTACCAAATGATAAAGGTTTTGATCGTTGATGATCAGGATCTCATCCGGATCGGCCTGCGGGTCCTCGTGGAGACCGAAGACGACCTCGTCCTCGCGGGCGAGGCGGCCGACGGGCGCGAGGCCGTCGCGGCGATCAAACGGACACGGCCCGATGTCGTGCTGATGGACATCCGGATGCCCGTCATGGACGGGATCGAGGCGCTGCGCGCGGTGGCGGGCGACCCGCAGCTGGCAGGCACCCGGGTCATCATGCTGACCACGTTCGAGCTCGACGAATACGTGTTCGAGGCGCTGCGGGCCGGCGCGAGCGGCTTCCTCATCAAGGACACGAGCCCCGGCGACCTGCTCAACGCGATCCGGGTGGTGGCCGCGGGCGACTCGCTGCTGTCGCCCTCGGTGACCCGGCGGGTGATCAGCGAGTTCGCCTCGGGCACGCGGCGGGCCGCGCCGCACCCGGAGATCCGGCGGTTGACCGAGCGGGAGCGGGAGCTGGTCGCGCTCGTGGCCGAGGGCCTGACCAACGACGAGATCGCCGAGCGGCTGGTGTTGAGCCCGGCCACCGTGCGCACACACGTCAGCCGGTCCATGACGAAGCTGGGCGCGAGGGACCGCGCCCAGCTCGTCGTGTTCGCCTACCAGTCAGGACTGGCTCAGTAGCGGGCTGTTGGCAAACTTCGCGTAGGCCGCCTGCTCCGAGTTGTCGATGTTTCCCTTGTCGTCGTAGCGGATTCTCAGCCCGATGTCGTTGTGCACACCCATCGAGTCGAAAATCATATATGCCTTGATGTTGGGGAACCTGTTATCCGACAACGCCTTTGCCGCCTGCTCGTAGTATGAGCGGGCCTGCGACTGGGACGCGTTGTAGACGCCCCACTCCACGATCCCCATCGGCCTGGACGTCATGTTGTTCGCCGACAGCACCTTCATGAAGCGGTCCACGTTGGTGACGAAGTTGGGCGTCGCGCTCTGGCCATACGCGTTGAACATGATCCAGTCGACGTACTGGTCGCCCGGGTAAAGCTTGGGCACCAGGCAGTCCCACTTCTTGTAGTTCATGTAGTCCATGACCCACACGACGTTGGTGACACCCTTGGCGTCGAAGCGTTCCCGGACGTTCTTCCACATTTGGCGGTACTCGGTGGGCGTGCCGTAGGAGCCGGGCTTCACGGCGCAGCCGCTCGCCGACGACGTGTCGTTCTCCGGCTCGTGGTGCAGCGTGAGGAAGATTTTCTTGGAGCCGAGCGCCTTGATGTTGGCGGCGGCCTTGTCGATGCGGGCGTTGATGGTGGAATTGCCTCCGCCGGCGTCCTTCCACTTCGCCGCCGGCTTCCAGTTGGCGAACAGGTATGTGTCGGCGCGCTTGGCCAGATATTTGTCGTATTCGCTGGACAGCGGGACACTGCCCACCGAGCTGTAGGTGTGCGCGATGTCGACCTTCCGGCCGATGCGCTGCTCGTGATACTCAAGCTGAGCCCGTGCGTTGGCCGCTACGTCCGGATAGTCGCTGGCCCGTGCGCCGGGCCTCGCGCCCATGCCGAGGTTGGCGACCCCTTGCCTTTGGCGGGGCCGCGCGCTTCAACGGGGCAACCACTCACCCTCAGGCGCGCTCGCGCCCACGCCGGCCTACGCGGCCGGGCCCCGCGCTTTGACGGAGCAACCCCGGGCACGCTCGTGCCCACGCTGGGCTAGGCGTTGCCCTTGGCCGGACCTCCCGCTTTTGCGACGGGCTGCTCCTTGTCCTTCTTCGGCGCGCTCGCCTCTTTGATGGGCTCGAACGGCTCATGCAGCTCGCCGAGCGCGACCACCTCGCGCTTGAGGAACAGCGCCAACGTCCAGTCGGCGATCACCCGGACCTTGCGGTTGAGCGAGGGGATGCGGCTCATGTGATAGGTGCGGTGCACGAACCAGGCGACCCAGCCCTTGAGCTTGATGCCATAGACGTGGGCGACACCCTGGTGCAGGCCGAGGCTCGCCACCGAGCCCACGTATTTGTGGCGGTATGCCCGGATCCCCTTGCCCCGCAGCGTGGCCACGATGTTGTCCGCCAGCAGCTTGGCCTGGCGCACCGCGTGCTGCGCATTGGGCGCGCACATCACGCCCGCCGCCGCCGTGAGGTCGGGGACCGCGGCGCAGTCGCCCGCGCTCCACGCGCCCGGGATCGGCACGTTGCCGTCGGTCACCACGCGCAGCGCCGCATCGCAGACGATCGCACCCCGGGCGTTGCGCGGCAGGTCGGTCGCCGCGGTCAACGGGTGCGGCTTCACCCCCGCCGTCCACACGATGGTGTCCGCGCCGAACTGGTCGCCGTCGGACAGCTTGACGAAACCGTCCACACACGACTCCAGCAGCGTGCCCAGGCGCACGTCGATGTTGCGGCTGACCAGCTGCTCCACCGTGTAGGCGCCCATCTCGGGCCCCACCTCAGGCAGGATCCGCTGCGTCGCCTCCACCAGCACCCAGCGCATATCGTCGGGCTCAAGCTCCGGGTAATACTTCATCGCGTCGCGAGCCATGTCTTCCATCTCGCCCAGCGCCTCGACACCCGCGAACCCGGCGCCCACGACCACGAACGTCAGGGCACGCTTGCGCGTCTCCGGATCGGTCGTCGTGGCCGCGATGTCGAGCCGCTCCAGCACCTGGTTGCGCAGGAAAATCGCCTCACCGATCGTCTTGAAGCCGATCGCGTGCTCGGCAAGACCCGGGATGGGCAGCGTGCGAGAGATGCTGCCAGGAGCAAAGACAATGTGATCATATGGTACCTCGCGGGGCGGCCCGACCAGCGGCTGCACATGAGCGATCCGGCGCTCGTGCTCGACCCGCGTCACCGCGCCATTGATCACCTTGGCGCCACGAAGCTCGCGGCGCAACGGCACAACGGCGTGCCGTGGAGAGATGTTGCCCGCCGCTGCCTCCGGAAGGAACGGCTGATAGGTCATGTGAGGCTGCGGGTCGACGACCGTCACCTCAGCCTCGCCGGAGCGCAGCTTGCGCATCAGACGCACGGCAACATAGAGACCGACGTGCCCGGCTCCGACCACCAGGATCCGGGGTTGTGTCCGCTGTGTGGTCACGCCATCAACGTACCCCCGAGGGCCCCCGCCAAGCGTCTTCAATCCCTGTGATCCGCGTCAGCGACCGCCATCACTTGCCGCCCGTGACCAGCGACCGAAGCCCGCCACGGCCCCATCACGCGACCAACGCCACCATCGGCCCGAACCGCTTGACACCGCCGCCCCCGACACTCCCCCACTCAGCCCGGCGGCCGCCCTCGGCGCCCCGCACCCAAAAACCCGCCCGCCGCCTGGCATGCCACCGAACCCGCACCCCGCCGCCCGCACCCCGCCGCCCACACCCCGCCGAGGAGCCGGGCGGTCTAAAGCGCGCCGGCGGCGGCCGTGGTCGCGCCCTATGGAGCTGGATGCCGCGGCCGGCCCGAGCGTGGGCTGAGGCGGCGGCCGGTGTCCGGCTGAGACGGGCCGGCTCGATGCACGTGCGGCCTTGGGTAGGCGGAAGGCGCCCGACGCTTCGCAAACCCGGCGCGGCATACGACTCCGCGGCCCGGGAAGTCCACCCGGTGTTACTTCCTTTGCCGGGCCAGCAGGGCGATCACCGCGACCGCGATCCCCAGCCCGGCAAACAGTGCCAGCATCGAAGTGGTCTGCCCCACGACCGGGGCGAGCGCCACGACCGCCGCCGTCACCACCCCGGCGGCCGCCAGCATGAGCGCCGACCGGGCCGCCCAGCGCAGCACGACCTGCCCGTCCACGACCGAGTCATATGGCAGCACCGCGGCGAACGCGGCCGCCGAATGCGCGAGGTAGAGCGCGCTGGCCGTCAGGTAGGTGTGCACCGGTCCGGCTGCCTGCCCGACCGCCAGCACGGACACGACCCACAATGCCACGATCGTGAGCATCACCCCGTCGACCGCGCGGCTGCCCGGCGCCAGCGCGGGCACGAGCGCCACCACGATCAGGATGAGTGCCACGCGCAGCGTGGCGACCGCGGACGGCACCGCCATCCACAGCCCCAGCCACGCGGCCGCGAACACGATCCCGCGCAGCACCAACGGCACCGTTGTCACGCGCGCCAGCCGGCTCACCCATGCCGTCATCGCCGCACCCCCTGGGAAGGCTCGCCAAGGAAGTCGCCAAGACAGGAAGCCATGTCCTCGGAGAAAACGGTGCCTGGGGAGAAGCCGGCGCTCCGAGGGGACGCCCACGCCCGGGGAGATGCCGCGGCCGTGGGGAAGGCCCCCGTGGGGAAGGCCCCCGTGGGGGATGCTATGCCGGACATCGCGGCTATCCGCGAGACGGCCGGCCTTCTGAGGGGCGCTGTCGCGGAGAAAGCCGAGCGGGAGATGGGCGCCACGGCAGGGGTGATAGTCATCGGCGGGCACCCACCTTCGGGGCGGTCGCCATGCGGGCCACGTCACGCAGGACTGCGTCGAGGCTGCCGGCGCCTGCCCACACGACCATCGGTACTCCGTGCTCTCGCAACTGCCCGATGGTGTTTTCGCGCTCCAAACGCCACAGTCTAAAAGCGACATCGCTGAAGTTGCTGCTCGACCGGGGCGGCTCGAGCTCGGGCGGCAGCGTGTCGACCGCGACCACGAAGCGGCCCGCCCGTGCCAGCCCCGCCAGCATGCTCGCCGAGCGCGCGTCGAGCAGCGGCGTGAGGACCACGACCAGTGCGTCGGCCGAGATGCTTGCCGCCAGTTGCGCGCCCGCCCGCTCCCGCGCCACGGGCGAAGGGTCCACGTCGAGCAGCCATTCGAGCACGGTCAGGTATTGGCGCCTCCCGCTGGCCGGGCGCAGCCGGCGCGCGAAGGCACCATATTCGATAAGTGAGACCCGGTCGCCCAGGTGCAGGTAGTGCTCGGCGATGGCGGCGCTGGCCCGCACCGCCCGATCCAGCACGGAAGCGGCGCCCGTGATCCCCTCCGATCGCCCCGCGTCCGCCAGCAGATCGATGAGTATCACCACCTCGGCGTCTCGGTCGGACAGCGTGGCGGCCACATGCAGCCGTTCGGTGCGCAGCGACACACGCCAATCGATGCGCCGGAGCCGGTCGCCGGGCGTGAACTGCCGCACCCCCGCGAGCTCCCCGCCGTCACCGGGCCGCCGTGACCGGTGCTGGCCAACGAGCCCGGCCGCGCGCGGCATCGCCTCATCGGCCTCGAACGGCTCGGTCATCGGGTAGACCCGTACGCCCAGCGCGCCCGTCACGACCGCCTTGCTGCGCAACAGTCCATCCGCCGCGACCGCGTAAGCCGAAGCCGGGCCGAGAGTCTGCCGCCCCCACCGGATCGCGGGCCCGGTCAGCTCGACCGACGTGGCCATCCCACGCGCCACCGATGTCGCATGTGGACGGTCGCCATCGGCCAGGCGAAGCCACGGCGAATGCTGTACGTGCAACACCGCCAGGTCGTATCCGACCCGATCGCGGTTTTCGACCTCGACCGTGGCACCCATCTCGCCGCCCTCGACCGGCAGCGTTTCGATCGTCGACAGCCGCAGCCCCGGCGTGCCGGCCGGCCGCCGCACGAGTCCAAAAGCGACACTGAGCGCGAGCGGGGTGGCCAGCACCACCAGATCGGCCCGCCCGAGGAGGACGGCCACGAGCAACAGCAGCCCGGTGATGATCACGGCCCGCCCGAATGCCCGCGTGGGCACCCACTGCTCCTCCTCCACCCCCGGCGCGGCCTCGGCCGGCGGGATGGCCGGTCTCAGCCCGCTCACTGCAGGCCCACTTGGACTGAGCCTTGCCGGCCACCCACGGACCTGGCAGGAAGCGCCGCTGCAACTCTCGCTCCTGCTAAAGCAAGTCGCGGGCGGATCGCCTTGGAAGGCAACCGGAGCTTCCGCACCCACCGCCGCCCCATCAACAGCCACGCAGCAAGTGCCGGGCTGGACGGAGTCCAAGCCCGATCTTGACCACTGCGTGGATCAAAGATCGTCAGGAAACCGCCGCCGGCGATCCGCGAGGGCGCGACCGGTCCTCCGCGGGAGCACCGGTGAATGCGTATCGCGGACCGTGGTAAATAAAGGTTTTGAAGCTTCAGCGCCACGTCGGCTCTTCGGCGAAGTCGGGGTCGCCCGTGCGTGGCCGGCCGGGCAGCGAGCCGCTCGCGGGTGTCGGCGTCGCGGCGAGCACATCGCTGACCACCGTCGCCGGGTCGACGCGCTTGAGCCACATCTCGGGCCGCAGCGTGATGCGGTGCGCCAGCGCGGGCAGGGCCACCGCCTTCACGTCCTCAGGGATCACGTAGTCACGCCCGGCCATCACCGCACGCGCCCGCGAAAGCAGCAACAGCGCCAGCGAACCACGCGGCGAAGCGCCCACGAGCACCGCGTGGTGGTCGCGCGTGGCGGCGGTGAGCGCCACCAGATATCGGCTGATGCTCTCCTCGACCTCGATCTCCTCGAGCCCGACCTGCATGCGCAGCAGCGTCTGCGGGTCGACCACCGGCTCGAGCTCGCTCTCCTCCCGCTTGCGCGCCATGCGCCGGCGCAGCACGACAAGCTCCTCGTCGGGCTCGGGATAGCCGAACGAGACCCGCAGCAGGAACCGGTCGAGCTGAGCCTCGGGCAGCGGGTAGGTGCCCTCGTATTCGATCGGGTTGGCCGTGGCCAGCACGTGGAACGGCGGGTCGAGCCGATAGGTCACGCCCTCGACCGACACCTGCTTCTCCTGCATCGCCTCCAGCAACGCGGACTGGGTCTTGGGCGGCGTCCGGTTGATCTCATCGGCCAGCAGCAGGTTGGTGAAGACGGGACCGGCCCGGAACGTGAAGTCGTGGGTGCGCTGGTCGTAGAGAAACGAACCGGTGACGTCGGCCGGCAGCAGGTCGGGGGTGAACTGCAGCCGCCGGAAGTCGAGCCCGAGCGCCTGCGCGAACGAGCGCGCCGTCAGCGTCTTGCCCAGGCCCGGCAGGTCTTCGAGCAGCACGTGCCCGCCGGCGAGGATGCCCGCCAGCACCAGCTCGAGCGAATCGCGTTTGCCGACGATGACCGTCCCCACGCGATCGAGCACCTGTTGCGAAAGCTTGCCGATCTCGGCTGCGGCGAACGGTTTGATCGGCTTGCTAATGGACTTGGTCATAGCTTCTCCAACGCGGTGACGATCTGATCTAACTCGCGGGGGTGGGGCGGCCGGCGGCTGGGCATGGTCACGAACGTCCACAGTGGATCGCCGAGGATGGCTCGGGCGCGCTCGGGGTCGCTCGCCCGGGTGATGCCGTGTCGCTGGCGCAGCCGCTCGTCGACGACCTCGGCGATGCGTGGCAGCACCTTGCGGTTGAAGCGCGCCGCATCGGTGTGGCTCCAATCCATCATCGTGTCCCAGCGGGCGATGGCCAGGCCCACGCCGTCGGGTGTGGCGGCCTTGTCCTCGTGATAGCGCCCGGCGTGGCGGGAGGCCAGAGGCGGCCGCAGCGCGGCGCCCATGCGCCACACCAGGATGATGGCCACGGAAACCACGAAGAGGATCGGCAGCGGCGTGGTCAGCTCGGCCAGGCGCAACCCGACAAAGGCCACCGCGGTCAGGACCGCGGACATGGCGAGCAGGCTCACCCAGCGGATGTAACGCGGCTGCGCCGGCCCCCGCCCGCGCTGAGCGTCAGGGTCGGGGTCGCTGTTGAACAGGTCGTCGATGGACGCGCGGTCGCTCACGTCTGGCCCACCACCCAAAAGTGAGGGTCACCATTGAACAGGCTGTTGAACGGGCTGTTGAACAGGTCGACGCTGGACGCGCGGTCGCTCACGATCGGCTCACCCCTGGCTCACCTCGGCGGTGTCGGTGAGCTCGCCGCGCAGCCGCCACAGGGCCGCGCGGGCCTGCTCCCGCATGCTCTCGTCCACGTCGTGCCGCGTCGCATAGCGCGCCAATCGATAGACATCAGCAAATCCAGTGAGCACCGCTCCGCTCAGCCGATGACCCGCGAGCAAGCGCAACACCAGGTCGGTCGAGGTGTCGCCGGGCAGGCGGGGTGTGCCCACCGCCGCGGCAGCCCGCTCGAGCCGGACCCAGCAGGCGATGACCGCCCTGCGCGGATCGGCCGCGGCCTCGTCGAGCTCGAGCAGCCCGGCGTCGAGTGCCGCGACGACCTCGGCGTCGACGGAGGTCACCGGCGCCTGCGCGGGCGGCTTGCGGATGGCCCGGCGCCGGAAACGCGAGCCCATCTTCAGGTTGGCCGCGATCGCCACCATGACCACCACGATCACGACCGCGACGATGACCCCGAGCACCGCCATCACCACCCACGCCGGGACCTCCAGTGTGGAACCGGCCTCGGGCTGGCTGGTCAGGTTGGCCCGGCGGCTCGCCTCGGTCGGCGGCTTGCCCGGCTCACCCATGCCCAGTTTGGCCTCGAACAGCGGGATCTGCGCCATGGACGACGTCGCCCCCGCGGCCGCGAGCAACACGGCCACGGCCAGAAACGGCCACCATCGACGGAACACACGCAAAGCATAAGGTCCGCCCATGACACCCCGGTCGCCCCCGCTGTTTTCCTTTGCTCCCGCTAAAGCAAGTCGCGGGCGAATCGCCCTTGAAGGCAACCGGAGCTTCCGCGCCCACCGCCGGCCCCAATCAATGGCCACGGCGGCAAGTGCCGGGCTGGACGGCGTCCAAGCCCGATCTTGACCACTGCGTGGATCAAACATCGTCGGGAAACAGCCGCCGGCGATCCGCTAGCCGTTTGGCCTCAACGAAGATCGCGTCCAGCATGGCCGGGGTGAGTTTGCCGGTGAACGTGTTCTGCTGCGACACGTGATAGGACCCGAGCAACGCGGGCAGCCCGGGACCCGTCCACAGCGCGCCGTGCCCAAAGGCGGGCCGCGGCCGCGGCGGCGCGACGCCGTAGACCCGGGCGGCAACCGGCCACCAGGCCGCCCACGCGAAGGCGCCCAGCGCGACCACGACCCGCACGGTCGGGCGCAGCAGCGTGACCTCCCGCTCGAGCCACGGCGAGCAGGTGTCGCGCTCCTCGGGCGTCGGCTTGTTGTCCGGCGGCGCGCACCGCACGGACGCCGCGACGCGCACGTCGCTGAGCCTCAGTCCGTCGTCAATGGACACGCTGAGCGCCTGGTTGGCCAGGCCCACCCGGTGCAGCGACGCGAACAGCACATCACCGCTCCGGTCGCCGGTGAAGATGCGCCCGGTCCGGTTGCCGCCGTGCGCCGCGGGCGCGAGGCCGAGGATCAGGATGCGCGCCTTTTCGTCGCCGAATCCGGGCACGGGCCGGCCCCAGTATTCCTGATCCCGGAAGGCCGCCCGCTTCTCCCGCGCCACTTGCTCACGCCACGCCACGAGTCGCGGGCAGGCCCGGCACTTCGAGATCTCCTCGTCGAGATCCGTCAGCGCACTCACAGATGGGTGCGGAAGACTTCGAGCGTGCGTGCCCAGGCCTTGGCGCTCGCGTCGGCGTCGTAGACCTCGGGGCGGTCGTCGTTGAAGAACGCGTGATGGGTGCCGGGATAGTCATAGGTCACGACCTTGCCGCCGGCGTCGGCGATGGCCTGGGAGGCCAGCTGCACGCCGGGATGCACGCCCGACAGGCCGTCGTCCTCGCAGCAGTGCATCATGCCGGCCTTGCCGTCGTAGTTAGCCCATTCGGGCGACATCCGCTCCCACGGCACGGCCGGATAGAAGCCGACGGCCGCGACGATGCGGGGGCTCAGGGTCGCCGACCACAGGGCGAGGCTGCCGCCCATGCAGAAGCCCACCACGCCGATCTTGCCGGTCGTCTCCGGCCGGTCGGCCAGGTAGTCGGCGGCGCCGGCGATATCCTTGGCCGCCTGATCCATGGCCAACCCCATCATGAGCTTGCCGGCCTCGTCCGGCTCAGTGGTCTGCACACCGTGATAGAGATCGGGTGCCAGCGCGGTGAACCCCGCGTCGGCAAAGCGATCCGCGATGCCTTTGATGTGGGGGACCAGCCCCCACCACTCTTGGATCACAATCACGGCGGGCCCGCTGCCGTTGCGGGGCGCAGCGAGGTAACCCTGGCTGGTCCCCCCGTTGCTGGCGTAGCTCACGAGCTCACCCACGCTTGTCCTCCTGACGGTCAGTCATCGTTGGCTGGTCGCACAGTGATGGCGTTCCGGGTAGCCAACCACACGAACCCGCGCCAGGAAAGCCAAAGCGGCGTGGCGTTGCTTACCAAACGTCCAACACGCCGACCACTTTAGGCGCGGGCCCGGGACGGCGCAATCGACCAGCTTCATTGCTTTCGGTTCCGGCTGGTCTCGCGGCCGAGGGACACTACTGTGTGTGGTGTGATCCACGGACCAGTCGCGGCCATCGACTGCGGCACCAACTCCATCCGCCTGCTCATCACCGACGGCGAGCGCGACATCGAGCGCCTGATGCGCATCGTCCGGCTGGGCCAGGGCGTGGACCGCACGGGCCGGCTGGATCCCGCAGCGATCGAGCGCACCCGCGCCGCGCTAGCCGATTATGTGGGTCTCATCGACCGGCACGGCGCCACCCGGGTGCGCATGGTGGCGACGAGCGCCACCCGCGACGCCGCCAACGCGGCCGACTTCCACGACATGGTGCTGGCGACGCTGGGCCGCCCGGCCGAGGTGATCAGCGGGCGGGAGGAGGCCGCGCTGTCGTTCGCGGGCGCGGTCGCCGGCCTGCCGCCCGACGACTACCTGGTCGTGGACATCGGGGGCGGGTCCACCGAGCTTGTCCGGGCGGCGGACAGATCGATCAGCATTGACATCGGCTGCGTCCGGATGACCGAGCGGCACCTGCACAGCGACCCGCCCACGGACGCCGAGCTGAAGGCCGCGACCGACGACATCGCCGCCGGGGTGAGCCGCGGACTGTCCCATGTAGACGGGGACGCCGCCCGGCTCATCGGCCTCGCCGGCTCCGTCACGACGGTGGCCGCCATCGCGCTCGGCCTGACCCACTACGACTCGGAGCGGATCCATCACAGCGTGCTGACCTCGGATGCTGTCGAGGAGGTCACGGCCCGGTTGTCTACCATGGACCACGCCGGCCGGGCCGCCATCCCGGTCATCCATCCGGGCCGGGTGGACGTCATCGTCGCGGGTGTCCTCGTCCTTCGCGAAATCGTGCGCCAGACGGGATTTTCCGAGGTCATCGTGTCGGAACATGACATCCTGGACGGCATCGCGGCCTCCCTCGCCTAGGCAATTCTCATTGCTGTCGCTAGGCTCAGTGCCGATGAGCGACGACCGCAACTTTCCCTTTTATGACAACTACGGCGAATACGACGACCGCCGCGGTCAATTTGGGGACCGTCGCGGGCAGCATGGGGACCCCCAGGCCCAGGGGCAATACGGGGATCCTCGCGGCCAGTATGGAGACCCTCGCGGGCAATACGGGGATCCCCACGGGCAATACGGCGACCCCCGCGGCCAGTATGGAGACCCCCACGGGCAATACGGCGATCCTCGCGGGCAATACGGCGACCCCCGTGGCCAATATGCGGACCATCGTGCCCAACACGACCAATACGACGACAGTCGCTATGACGATCGTCGCGAGGAGCGGGGCCGTCGCCACTCTGTGTCATCAGGGCCGGGTAACAAGAAGAAAAAGAAGAAGAAACGCGGACGGAGCGGGCTCGCCCTCACGCTGACCTTCGTGATGCTGGTCTGCCTCGGTGGCGGCATCTACTTCGGCTACCAGAAGCTGGCCGACAAGTTCATCGTCCCCGACTACGCGGGCGAGGGCACCGGCGAGGTGGAGATCACGATCCCCGCGGGGGCCAACGGCGCCGAGATGGCCGAGGTGCTCAAGACGGCCGACGTCGTCAAGAGCGAGAAGGCGTTCACCACCGCCTTCACCCAGAATGAAAACGCCAAGTCGATCCAGCCCGGCACTTATAAGCTGCGCAAACAGATGAGCGGCGTGGCGGCCGTCATCCTGCTGCTCGATCCAAAGAGCAAGCTCTCCAGCGGTGGCATCACCATCCCCGAGGGTTGGAGCAGCTTCCGGATCTTCAAGGAACTTTCCGCGAAGCTCAAGCTGCCCGAGGAAGACTTCAAAAACGCGGCCAAGGACCCGGTCAAGCTGGGCGTGCCCGAGTCGTGGTTCAAGCGCAAAGACGGCAAGACGGTGCAGAAGTCCATCGAGGGCTTCCTGTTCCCCGACACATACCAGTTCGACGCCAAGGTGACCGCCGAGGCTGCGCTCAAGAAAATGGTGGCGCGTTTCCTCCAGGTGTCCGACAGCATCAGCTTCACCCAGAAAGTCGATTCGAACTTGCTGACGCCATACGACGCGCTGATCATCGCCTCGCTGTCGCAGGCCGAGGTGCGTCACGCGGCCGATCTGGGCAAGGTGGCGCGGGTTTCCTACAACCGGCTGTTCAAGTCCAGCCCTCATCTGGCGTGCAGGTGCCTGCAATACGACGTCACCGTCAACTACTGGTTCGAGCTCAACGGTCAGCCCATCAAGACCTCCGCCCAGATGACCGAGGCGGACCTCAAGAATCCGGCCAACCCCTACAACCGCGACATTGTCGGCCTGGTGCCGACACCGATCAACAACCCGGGCAAGGCCGCGCTCGAGGCCGCGATGGCCCCGCCCGCGGGCACCTGGCTCTTCTTCGTGGCGGTCGACCAGGCCGGCACGACCAACTTCTCCTCCACGCCGAGCGCGTTCTGCACCGATAAGAAGCTGGCTGTGAGAAACAAGGTGCTCACCAACGCCGGTTGCTGATCAGTCGCCATTGGACGATCACGGCGGCCACCGTCAACAGCAGCATCACGAGGGTGGCCGCGGCGGCGTAGCCGTAGCGCAGATACTCGAAGGCGTTGCGATACACAAACAGCGATAGATAGGTCGTCGCATAGGGCGGCGGACCACCGTTGGTCACCACCAGCGCCGGCGTAAAAGACAGCTGCAAGCTCATGATGGTGTCGCGCACCAGCAGCAGCCCGAGCACCGGGGCCAGGAGCGGCAGCGTGATCCGGCGCAAGACGTCCCACCCGGTCGCGTCCTCGATCGCCGCGAGCTCGTAGACGTCGCGTGGCAGCGCCTGCCGCGCGGCCACGAGGATCACGAACATCTCGCCGATCGTGAACAGGCTCATGATGATGATGCCGGCCCGCGCGTCGTTGGGCAGCGTCAGCCATGCCGGCGGGGTGCGCCCGAGCAGCCCCGACGGCCCGGTCAGGACGTGGTTGATCGGCCCGTAGACCGGGTTGAACAGCCACAGCCATAGCAGCCCGTAGGCGATCTCGGGCACGGCCGTGGGCAGCGCCGCGGCCGTGCGCGCCGACCCGACAAACCACGACCGCCGGTGCAGCAGGAGCGCCAGCCCGAGCGCGATCACCAGTCGCAGTGGCACGGCGATGGCCGCGAACCACAGCGAGTTCGACAGCGCCATCCGGAAGACAGGATCGCCAAAAAGCGCTGTAAAGTTGGCAATTCCCACCCAGGACGGCGGATTGATCAGGTCATACTCGGTGAACGCCAGCCCGACAGTGACCGCGAACGGCACGAGCACCAGCGCCACCAACCCAAACAGGTAAGGCGCCAGCAGGAGCCACGGACTGCGCCTCACACGCGCCGCCCCGTCGCCGCGTCGAACAGATGCACGTCCGACCGCCGCACGCCCACCCCGACGGCCGCCCCGACTTGAGGCTTGTCAAAAGTGCGCACGCGCGCCACGACGGGATGCCCGCTCACGCTCAGGTACACATAGCTGTCCTCGCCGACGACATCGACACGTGTCACGGTGCCGAGCGGATCGCCTGGCTGTCCTAAAAGGACGACCTCCGGCCGGAACCCGATGAGCCTTCCCGGCTCCGCGTGCACCGGCCCGTCGCCCGGCAGCAGGTTCATCGCGGGCGAGCCGACAAACCGCGCCACGAAAACCGTGGCCGGCTCTCGCCAGATCTCTTGGGGCGACCCGATCTGTTCGATCACGCCGTCGCGCATGACCGCCACCCGGTCGCCCAGCACGAGCGCCTCGGTCTGGTCGTGCGTCACGTGCACCATCGTGCCGCCCACGCGCCGGTGCAGCGCCTTGATTTCCGCTCGTGTCTCGACCCGCAGCTCGATGTCCAGGTTGGACATCGGCTCGTCGAGCAGGAAGACATCCGGCTCGCGCACGAGAGCCCGGGCCAGCGCGACCCGCTGCCGCTCGCCGCCGGACAGCTGGGCGGGCTTGCGCGCCAACAGATGCTGGCATCCGATCGACGTGGCGGCGGCCGCCACCCGCTGCTTGACCACGGCGCGCGGCACGTCCCGCACGATGAGCCCGAACGCGATGTTGTCGGCGACGCTCAGGTGCGGGAACAGCGCGTACGACTGGAACACCATGGAAACGTTGCGCAGCCCCGGCCGCAGCGCGGTCACGTCCCGGTCTCCGATGTGGACGGTCCCGCGTGTGGCCGGGGTGAGCCCGGCGATCAGCCGCAGCAGCGTGGTCTTGCCCGCCCCCGACGGGCCCAGCACCGCGAGCAGCTCGCCCTCGGCCACGCAGAGGCTGACACCACTGACACCGTACGCCGCATGCACATCGGTGAGAGTGATGCCAGCCATCAGCACTTCCTCACTGCCCGGCACGGGCGAAGATCGGCCGCGTCTGCGTGTCGATCTCGGCCACGACCGTGTCGAGTTTGTCGCCGCGATACATGGCGTTCTCCAGGATGCCCATCGTCGCGTCCTCGATCTCCGGCCACGTGGAGATGGTCGGCACCCGCCGGATCGCCGGGATCCCGTCGAGGAACACCCGCGCGCTCTTGGGCGTCTTGCCGTCGAGGAAGGCGTCCGATGTGGACGCCTCGATGTGCGACGGCACCGTGCGCCCGGTGGCGGCGAACATCTTCTGCCCCTGCGCGGACATCGCGTATTCGACGAACTTCCAGGCGGCGTCCTTGTTTTTGGAACCCTTCGTCATGCAGTACGCGTCCGAGTGCAGGATGCCGGCCGCCTTCTTGTAGACGGGCAGCGGGGCCACATCCCAGTCGAAGTCCTTCACCTTGCGCAGGGTCGTGGTCGACCGGCGCGAGCTCAGCAGCATGGCCAGGCGCCCGTTGGCGAAGCGCGCCTCGTCGGCCTCCGCCTCGACCTCCTGGTCGGTGGGGGTCACGCCGTAGGCCAGGCGCAGGTCCACGATGTTCTTCAGCGCCTCCTTCACCGGCAGACTGTCCAAAGTGAACCTCGTCGGCTTCTGCGCGTTGTCAAGGATCTCGCCGCCGTTGGACCAGGCGAACGGCGCCAGCCGGATGATGGACGGCTCGATGCCCACGCCGTAGACGGCCGCCTTTGCCGGCGCACCTTCGGTTTCGCCCGATGTCGTGGCGGGTTTGCCCGCCGCGTCGCGGGTCAAAGCCATTGCCGTGCCGGTGAAATCGGTCCACGACCAACCGGGCTTCGGCTCCGGTACCGAATATTTGGCGAATAGGTTTTTGTTGTAGTAGACCACGAGGCTGGAAACGTTTTGTGGCAGGCACATCTGGCGCCCCTCCCACTGGAATGCCTCCATCGCGACCGGATAGTAGTCGCCCGCCTTGATGACGCTCGAGGCCGCCAGGCGGTCGGCCAGCGGCTCGAGCGCGTTCTTCGCGGCGAACTGGCCGTAGAAGCGGTAGTTCATGAGGAACAGATCGGGTGGCTCGCCGCCGGCGATCGACGTCGACAGTTTGGTGATCAGATCCTTGCGGTCGCCGGCTTCGAGCAGCTCCACATTGGCCCCGGTCGCGTCCTTGTAGGCCTGCATCAGCGTGCGATAGGCGGCCAGCTCGTCCGGGCTGCCAAAAACCATCAGCTTGACCGGCTCCTTGGCGTCGGCGGTGGCAGAGCAACCGCCCAGCAAAGCGATGGCGGCCACGGCTGCGATCAGCGTTTTCATTTCAGGAACCTCCGCTGCGCGAGGGCATAGACGATGATTGCCGGGGCCGTGGCGAGCACGGCGCCCGCGAGGAAGACGGGAAAGTTGGTCGGGTCGAGAGTGGACAGTGAGCGGAGCGCCACCGGAAGCGTGAACAGGTCCCGATCGTAGACAAACACCAGCGGATCGAGGAAGTTCGACCAGGTGAGCACGAACGAGAGCGCGGTGATGGCCGACGTGACCGGCCGGACCTGCGGCATGGCAACGCGCCACCAGGTCCGCGCGGGCGACAGGTCCTCGATCAGGCACGCGTCGTAGAGGTCGCGCGGCACCGCCCGGAACGCTAGGTAGAAAGCCAAAACGTAGAGCGGAGAGGCGCCGATCAGCGCCGGGGCGACGAGCGGCGCCAGGGTGTTCGTCAGATTTAACCATTTAAACATCGCAAATTTTGGTACCAGCAGAGCCGCCGCCGGCACCATGAGCCCCACGACCGAGGCGCCGATCACGGCGTTGCGGGCCCGGCCGGGCACCTGCGTCAGCGCGAACCCAGCCGCCGACGCGACCAGTACGCTCAGCGGCACGGCGATCGCCGACACCACAACGGAATTCAGCGCCGCACGCCACAGCCCGCCCCACTCGAACGCGAGCGCGTAGCCCTCCGTCGAAAGTGGACTCGGCACGATGTCGGGTGTTGGTTTGGGCGGCTCACCCGGCCGGTGCAGCGAACCGGACACCAGAAGCAGCAGCGGCGGCACGAACACGAGCACGACGAACAAGGCGCCCACGGAACGTGCGGAGCCGGCGAACCGGCCCCGCACCTGTGTCGCTAGTTCTTGAATGTCAACCGCCAGGCGCCGAGACCATGCGAAGCGGCATACAGGATCCGCTCGCCGGGCAGGATCGCCAGACTGGTGATCTCCACGTTGGGCATGCCCGTGCCCGCCTCGGTCCACGTCGCCGTGCCGGAGGCCAGACGCAGCACACCGAAGTCGGAGCCCGCGTAGAGGTCACCGGTGACATCGTCGCGCACGAGCTCGGTGATCGGCAGATCGCCGACGTCGCCCGACAGGTCGGTCCAGGTCGACGTGCCCGTGCCCGGGTTGTAGACCACCTCGAACACGTGGCCCGGCGTCGCGGGCGTGTTCACGTTGAACCCGCTGTACGACACCCAGGCGCGGTTGCCGTTGGCCGGGTCGACGTAGATGCTGCTGACGAACCGGTTCGGCGCGCCCGCGAAATCGTCGTCCAGCCGCGTCCACGAAACCGCGGAAGCCGGCTCGGCGTCAACGTTGGCCGTGATGAACAGCCGGCCCGTGGTCGTCGCCGCCCACGCCGAAGTGGTGTTGGCCTTGGTCCGCTCGATCGCGGCCACGGCGCCACCGGCTCGGGTGCCCCAGAACGGCGCGGTCAACCGGTTGGGGCCGAGCTCGGCCCAATCACCGCACACCGCCTCGAAGGTGCCGGTCCACGTGTTGCAGATCCGGTTGGCCTCCTCGAGCGTGCGGTTGCCGAGGCCCGCTGTCTTGGTGCGGTAGACCGTGCGGCCCGTCCCGGCGAACATCGTCTTCGACACCACGGGGTCGCTGATGACCGGCGTGTAGAACTGAGTCCCGGCGTGCCCGGCGATCGGGTCCGCGATATAGATCCAGCTCTCGAGGTCGCCGTTGGAGAAGCTCACCTCGGGGTTGGCGTCGAAGAAGTTGTGGTATCGGAAATTGGGGTCCGCCACGTCGAAGCCGGCCCAGCCGCCGTCACCGATCATCGTGTTCTTCCACGTGGCAACGTTGCTGGTGCCGCTGTTCTGCCACGTGCCGTTGTCCTGCGTGCCGCCCGTGAGCAGCCTGGAGTTGTGCGGGCTGACCGACATCTGGATGAACTGCAGCGTGGTCAGGCCCTTGTTCACGCTCTCCAACCTGGACGGGATCGCCGACAGCATCTGGCGGCAGCGGTCCAGTGCCGCGCCCGCGAGCGGGCCGCGGTTGGGATCGTCACACCACGACGAGCGGTTGACCAGCTGGCCGCTGGAGCGCATGACGCCACCATCGTTGGCCTCGAAGAACTGGAACGGGTTGTTCGGGTTCGTGACGAGGTAATGCTGGTCAGGGTGCAACCCGTTGGGGTGCAACGGATCCGTGCCGTCATAGGTCATGTCGGTGCTCGTCACACCGGCGTCCGTCGACAGCACGACGGCACGCTTGTGCGCGACGGTCTCGCCGTAGACGTAGGCACCGCCGGTATAGACCATGTCGGGGTAGCCGTCGGGCGTGTGCACGAACAGGTCGTACCAGCCCTGGCCGCCGGCGATGTTGAACGTTCCGAAGCCCGGATCCGCCACGTTGGAGCTGGTCAGGTCCGTGAACGTCGGCGTGCCCGCGGCCACGTCGTCGCTGCGGAACAGGCGGGAGAACGGATTACCCGTGTTGCCCTCGTGCACGTACATCCGGGTCTTGCCGTTGGGCAGCACCGTGACGTCGAACGACGGGCGGGTCGTGGTGACTGCCGCGTTCAGCGATGGCTTGATCTGCGCCCAGGTCGCGCCGGAGTCCAGCGAGCGCCAGATGCCGCGCGATATCGAACCGGCGTAGACGATGCTCTGGTTAACCGGGTCCAGTTCCAGGTGCCGCACGCCGCGAGGTGAGCAGGCCGCCAGGTTCTGGAACTCGGGTAGGGTTCCCGTGCAGTCGGCCGCGTTCGCCGATCCATTGTGGATGAACGTCCAGGTCGCGCCGCCGTCAGTGGTCTTGTACAGACCCCACTTCTGCGCGTCCGGGACGGGCCGGGTCACGCCGGCGCAGCAGACACTGGACATGCCCGCGAGCGCCGTCGTGGTCCCCACATAGATGGTGTTCCGGTCGCCCTTCTTGACCGCGATCTCGCCGATGCCCTTGCCGCCGAGCTCGGCCTTGCCGATCGGGCCAGACCAGCTGATGCCGGCGTTGGTGGACTTGTAAAGGCCCACACCGGCTGCGCAACCGGACGCGCAAAGACCCGCCTCGCCGGTGCCGACGTAAATCGTCAGACCGAGCGGGTCGTTCGGGTCGATCGTCACCCTGCCGGTCGCGTTGGCCTCGAACGGGCTGCCGAGGTAGGACCATTCCGGTGTCGCGGCCCGGATGTTCCACGTGCGCCATACGCCGCCGCCCGCGGGGGTGATCCAAGCTGGGCAGAGGATGGCGAGGCAGAACTTGCTGATCGCGATCGAGGTCGTCCGTCCACCCGCGACATACTCGTTGGGCACGTAGTTGTAGGCGTTGCGGAAGTCTTCAAACGGGTAAACGGCGTTGCTCGGGCCGACGTTGACCCACTCGCCCTTCTTACCCTTGCCGACCGGGAAGGGGCGGCTGAAAGCCCGCAGGGCGTCAGCCCTGGCCCGATCAACCTGTGCCATGGAAATGGTCTCGCCTGGATATGCCCGCTCCATGAACTCATAGCCCTGAGCGAATCCAGGCCCGTCGGGCGCCATGCCGTCGTTTCCGGGCACGGCCTGGCGCAGCTTGGCGAGGTGTTGCCCCAGCGCGGTCGGCATCTCGCCGCCGCTCGGGGCTGCGGCCGGTTGCGCCGCTCCCGAAAGGGATAAGGCCACGACAGCGGCTGCCACGACGAGCAGCCCGCTGACTGACCCCGCCAGGATTTGGCGGCGTCTACGCGTCATGTACATGTAAGCGTTCCTCCCCTTACAGACACTGATGCATTAAGGAGGATTCCAGACCTTTTTAAATATGTACAGCGTCCTAACGTTCAATATCACCAGCTTGCCGCACCTTTGCTCCCGACATCGGCATCCATTCCGATGTGGCCATGTGTCACCGGCGACGTTCGCTATACCGATTATGTAATGGCGGCTCACCTCATCGCGTCGAAAAAACGTACGGCGCGTATTGCTGGCAGCCGGTAATCTAGCCCCTCCAACACTTAATTACTCGCACCTTTCGATATCAATGGTGGATTATGTACTTTCGCGTGCTTGGACCGCTCTCGATCGGGCGGGACGGTTCGGCCCAGGCCGCAATAAACGCGCCTTTGGTTCGACGCTTGTTGGCGGCGCTGCTTTGCCGGGCCAATGAATTCGTTTCCGTGGACGATTTGGTCCTGGCCCTGTGGGGCGACAAATCGCCACCGAGCGCCCGGAAAACATTGCAGGTTTATGTCCGACGCCTACGTCAAGCCCTTGATGATGACCTGCGCATAGCGCACGAGGCGGCGGGCTATCGCGTGACAGTCGCCGACGACGAACTCGATGTCCTCAACTTCACGAGGATGGTCGCGCAGGCGTCGGAGGTGGACATCGAGCAGGCCTCGAACCTGCTCGCCTCGGCCCTGAGCCTGTGGCGCGGCCAAGCCTATGAGGACATGCGACAAGTCGTGCCGATCGCCAATGAAGCCCGGCACCTCGACGAGGAAAGGCTGCGGGTCCAGACGTGGTATGCCCGGCTTCAGCTTGAATTGGGCCGGCATGCGGAGCTGGTGCCCTACCTAGCAAAGCTAGTAGATGAACACCCCTATCGCGAGGATCTTCGCGGACATCTTATGTTGGCGTTGTATCGATGTGGCCGCCAGGCCGACGCGCTGGAGGTATACCGCGCGACGAGGAAAGTGCTCGCCGAAGAGCTGGGCGTCGAGCCGGCACCCGCTCTTCAGCGGTTACACGAGACGATGCTCCGAGCGGACGCATCATTAGAGCTCGCCAGGGTGCCAGCCTCGACCGTGCCGCGGCAACTGCCGCTCGACTTCGCTGCCTTCGCCGGACGTGCCAACCAACTCCGGCTGCTGGACGAGACGTTGCCGAGTCTGGCGCCGGTAGTCATCACCGCGATCGCCGGATCCGCCGGGGTCGGCAAGAGCGCGCTGGCAATCCACTGGGCGCACAGCGTCGCGCACAAATTCCCGGATGGACAGCTGTACATCAACCTTCGGGGTTTCGATGCCGAGGCTGCCGTTTCGCCCGCGGATGCCATCCGTCGGTTCCTGGATTCGCTTGGCACCGCACCACAGCACATCCCCATGGACCTGGACGCGCAGGCGACCCTGTACCGGAGCCTGTTGGCGGACAAGCGAATCCTCTTGGTGCTGGACAACGCGCAGAGCGCCGAGCAGGTGCGGCCGCTGCTGCCGGGAGGGTCCCGCTGCCGGGTCCTCGTCACCAGCCGGAACCGGCTCGCCGGCCTTGCCGCCACCAGTGGCGCGCGCCCTGTCTTCCTGGATGTGCTCACCTTTGATGAAGCACAGGAGCTGCTTGCCGCGCGCATTGGCGAAGACCGGATGCACGCCGAGCCGGAAGCGGTAGAAGAGATTGTCGCGCGTTGCGCCTCGCTTCCTCTGGCGTTAGCCGTCGCCGCGGCCAGGGCCGCGCTGCACCCGGAGATGCCGTTGGCTGTGCTCGCCGCCGAGCTGCGCGATGCGCACGGAGCATTGGACGCCTTCGCAAGCACGAATGATCCGATAACAGATCTCCGGTCCGTGTTCTCTTGGTCGATCGTGCAGCTAAGTCCCCAGGCGGCACGGCTTTTCCGGCTCGTCGGCATGCATCCAGGCCCGGACACCAACATCGCTGCGGCGGCAAGCCTGGTTGGGCTCTCCTTGGAGTGCACGCGGCCGCTTCTCGGCGAGTTGGTCCATGCCCACCTGCTATGGGAGCACGTTCCGGGCAGGTACGCGTTCCACGACCTCCTCCGTGCCTACGCCAACGAGTTGGGCTCCTCTCTGGGCGCTGAGGTGGACGCCGCACTCCTCCGGCTTTTCGATCACTACCTTCATGTCGCGCATCGCGCGAATCGGTTGATCGAGCCGCAGCGCAAGGGAATCCCGACCGGCGTAACGGCGGCGGGCGTCACCCTCGAGGATCTGACCGGACCGGACAGGGCGATGATGTGGATGGCGGCTGAGCATCAGGTTCTGCTCGCTGTCATCAAACAAGCGGCCAAGGCCGGGCTCGCCACGCACGTGTGGAAATTGGCCTGGTCGCTGTCCACCTTCCTCGACTGGCGGGGACATTGGCGAGATCTTGCGCACATCTACGAAATCGCCTTGGACGCCGTCCAGGGATCGACGGATCAGGAAGGACTAGCCCACGCCCACCACGGGCTGGCCCGGGCTCACGCGAGTCTCGGCGACTACGGCAAGGCGGAATTCCACCTTCGGCGCACCATTGATTTACGAGGTGAAGCCGGGGATCTCGTCGGGCAGGCCAACGCGTACATGGCCCTCAGCCTGGTGAACGAACGCCAGGTCAACTATGCCCAGGCGCTCGAACACTCCCTCAGCGCCCGTGGGCTATTCGACAGTGCCGGCCATCGGGCTGGGCAGGCGGCATCGCTCAACGCGATCGGCTGGCTGAACGCTCTGCTGGGGGAGCATCGGGACGCATTGGCATACGGTGAGTGTGCGCTGCCGGTCTTTGAGGAGCTGGGCGACCGCCAGGGACTGGCAGATGTCTGGCATACAATCGCCACCGCCCGGCACGGTCTCGGACAGCCGGAGGCCATCGACTGCTTCCAAAAGTCCGTCAACCTCTATCGCGAAATCGGCAACCGCTACCACGAAGCCTTGGGGCTTCAGCGGCTCGGCGACGCCTATCTCGAGGCGGGCGACCTCGGCAGCGCACGCGACGCGTGGCGGCGAGCACTGGAGATCCTGACCGAGGTCGGGCATCCCAGCGCCGGTGAGGTGCGGTCCAAATTGGGGGGTTAGGAAGCGCACGTACTGCTTGGCGGGCATGCGTATAGTGATTGTTGATATGACTCGTTTCCGGGTGCTGGGGCCGCTGGCGGTGGATCGATCGCCGCCTTTGCGGGCCCAGATGGAACGGCGGTTGCTGGCGGCACTGCTGTGCCGGCCAAATGTGGTTGTGCCACTTGAGGATCTGATCGCCGCGCTGTGGGGGGAGCAGGAGCCGCCGAGCGCGCGCAAAACGTTGCAGGTGTATGTGCACCGGCTGCGGGTGGCGCTCGAGGAAGACAGCCGGATTGTGCACGAGGGCAACGGATACCGGATCAGCATCGACGCAGGCGAATTGGATTCGCTGGAGTTCGCGAGACTGGTGCGGCACGGGCGGCTGGCCGAGGCGCTGGGGCTGTGGCGGGGCGCGGCGTTCGAGGACGTCAGGGAGCATTCGCCGATCGCGGATGAGGCCCGGCTGCTCGACGAAGAGCGGCTGCGCATCGATGCGATCCGGACGCGGCAGGAGCTGGACGCGGGGCGGCACGCGGAATTGGTACCGCATCTGACAAGGTTGATGGAGTTACACCCCTACCGGGAGGATTTCCGCGGACATTTAATGCTTGCCCTTTATCGATGCGGGCGGCAGAGCGAGGCGCTTGAGATTTATCGCGGTACCAGGAAACTGCTCGACGAGCAGCTCGGTGTGGAGCCCGGTCCCGACCTGCAACGCCTGCACGAGGCGATCCTGCGCGCCGACCCGTCGCTGGACCTGCCGCGCCGTGCCGCCGGGACGGTGCCGCGCGAGCTGCCGCCCGACATCCCCGGGTTCGTCGGCCGCGAGGCACACCTGCGCGAGCTTGACGGGATGCTGCCGCACACGTGGCCCGTCATCGTGTCGGCTATCGCGGGCTCGGCCGGGGTGGGCAAGACATCACTCGCCGTGCACTGGGCGCATAAGGTGGTCGATCGCTTCCCCGACGGGCAGCTCTATCTCAACCTGCGCGGCTTCGACCCGGCCGGCCCGCCGACGCGCCCCGCCGACGCCGTGCGCCGCCTCCTCGATGCCCTAGGCGTCGCGCCGCAACGCATCCCGGCCACGCCCGACGCCCAGGAGGCGCTCTACCGCAGCCTGCTGGCGGACAAGCGCGTGCTCATCGTGCTCGACAACGCCCGCGACGCCGAACAGGTGCGCCCGCTGCTGCCCGGCGGCAGCGCGAGCATGGTCGTGCTCACCAGCCGCAACCGCATGCCCAGCCTCGTCGCCACGAACGGCGCCCGCCCACTGATGATCGACGTGCTCAGCGTGGCCGAGTCGCGCGAGCTGCTGTCCGCCCGCCTCGGCGCCCACCGGGTCGCGCACGAGCCCGCCGCCGTCGACGACATCATCGCCCGCTGCGCCCGTCTCCCCCTCGCGCTCGCGGTCGCCGCCGCGCACGCGGCCATGGACCCATCCCTGTCGCTGGCCGAGGTCGCCTCATCCCTGCGCCACTCCCGAGCCTTTGTCAGCGACGATCCCATGACCGACGTGCACGCCGTCTTCTCGTGGTCATACCGGCAGCTGAGCCCGGCAGCCGCCCGGCTGTTCCGCCTGCTCGGCCTGCATCACGGGCCTGACATCACCGCGCCCGCGGCCGCCAGCCTCGCCGCCCGCCAACTGTCCGATGTGGACGCACTGCTGCGCGAGCTGACCCGCGCCCACCTGGTGGCAGAGCCCGAGCCGGGCCGGTACACCTTCCACGACCTGCTCCGCGCCTACGCCGCCGGCCTCGCCCAAGGATCCGACCTGGGCGCAGCCTCCCGCATCGCCGACCACTACCTGCATACCGCCCACACCGCCGCCGCGCTGCTGGACCCGTCCCGTTCACCGATCCCGCTCCCGCCGTCCGCCCCCGGCGTCCAACCCGAAGCCGTCGCCGGCCACGAGCAAGCCATGGCGTGGTTCGCCGCCGAGCACCGGGTGCTCTTCGCCGCGATCCGCGAGACCGGCCGCTGGGAGCTCGTGTGGGCCCTCGCCCCATACCTCGACCGGCAAGGCCATTGGCGTGACTGGGCGGAGGCCTTGCACGCCACACTCGACACCACGGATGACTCTGTCGTGCGCGCCGACGCCCATCGCACCCTCGGCCGCGTCTACGGCTGCCTGCTGCGCTACGACGACGCGCACACGCACTACACCCAGGCACTGGAGTTTTACGCCAGCCTCGGCGATCACGCCGGCCAGGCGAACACCCATATGGGACTGGGCTGGATCCTGCAAGAGCAGGGCCGCCACCCGGAGGCGCTCGAGCACGGGCGGCGGGCGCTCGCGCTCTTGGAGCGGGCAGCCGACCGGGCCGGGCTGGCCAACGCGCTCAACGCCGTCGGCTGGTTCCACACCCTCTTGGGCGAGCACGATCGAGCCCTCGACTACTGCACACGAGCCCTAGCCCTGCATCAAGAGGTCCGCAATCGGATGGGCCAGGCCGACACGTGGGACAGCATCGCCCACGCCCATCATCACCTGGGCGACCTTGCCGAGGCGGCGGCGTGCTATCGGACGGCGATCGAGCTCTACCGCGCCGAGGGCCACCGCTACTACGAGGCCGTCACGCTCGAACACCTCGCGGAGACCCACCTGGCGACGGGAGACGGCGAGGCCGCACGCGCGGCACGGCACTCGGCGCTCGAAATCCTCACCGAACTGGACCACCCGGATGCCGAACGCGTCCGCTACACACTGGACTAAGCCGCTGCCTGCTCGGGTGCGGCCTGCTCGGATGTGGCCTGCTCCGGCGACGATCCATTGGACGCCGGGACCACCTGGGGATATTCGCCGGTGTCGGCGCCGCGCGCGGCGGCGGCCATCACCGCGGCGGCCGCCAGCTGGGCCACCCGCTCGGCCTCGCGCTGCACCCGCGCCCGCACCTGGACCGCGTGCCGCTCGGCCGCGTCGGCCGCGGCCTTGGCCTGCTCCAGTCGATTGAGCAGGGCGGTCAGCTCCTCGCCGGCCCCGCTGATGCGCTGCTGCAGCCCGGCCAGCTCCCGCTCGGCCACCGCCGTCTCCTGCCGCAGCCCGGTGAGCTTCTGCTGCGCCTTGTCCACATTGGACTGAAGGGTATCGGCCACTTGCCGCCTGGCCTGGATCTGCTGCTGGACGACGCCGATCTCCTTGTCTGCGGCCGCGCGCTGCTGCGCCAGCTCCTGCTGGGTCTGCGTGCGCAGCGCCTCGACCTCCTGCATCACCTGCACTTTGGCCGCCTCGATGAACTGCTCGGCCTCGGCGCGGGCCCGCTCGGCCCGCTGCACGCTCTCCTCGCCGGCCCGGGCGGCCTCCTGCTCGGTCTTCTCCTTGGTGGCCTCGCCCTCGGCGATCAGCTTGTCGGCCTGCTCGCGCGCCTCGACAAGGGTCTTGTCGGCGCGGGCATGGTGCTGTGCCGCCCGCTCGAGCGCGGTCGCGGTGATCGCCTCGGCCTGCTTCTCGGACAACGCCAGGATCTGGTCGACCATCGGGCCCAAGTGCCGGAAGGACGCCCGCTCGATCTGCGGCGGACGCTGCTGCAGCTCGGTCAGCTCGGCGTGTATCTTGTGCAGCTGCGCGGTCAGCTCCTGGACATGGCTCAGCGTGCGTTTGCGCTCGGCCACCAGGTGCGAGATCTCGGCATCCACCTGCTCGACGTATTGATCGACCTGACGTTTGTCATAGCCACGCATGCCCACCACAAAGCCGGGCTTCGCGATCACGTCGTCCTGGGCAGGGGCGGTGGGTTGCTGCTTGGTCTGAGACACCGGCATCCTCCTACGAGCGCGACCGTGATGACCCGCGGCATAGGATATGGCCTCACGGCCCGTGGGTCTATCAGTTCATAGGGTGAGCAACATCCGGGTATTTCCCAGGGTATTGGGCTTGACCCGCTCCAACCCTAGGAATTCGGCCACGCCCTCGTCATAGGAGCGCAGCAGCTGCTCATACACGACCTGTGGCACGGGCGCGCCGTCGATCTCCTTGAACCCGAACGATCCGAAGAATCTTGACTCGAACGTGAGCACAAAGACCCTTTTCACGCCAAGCGTCCTGGCGTCGTCGAGCAGCGCACCGACGATCATGTGCCCGATGCCCTTGCCGACCTGACCACGATCCACCGCCACCGTGCGGATCTCGGCCAGGTCCTCCCACAGCACGTGCAGCGCGCCGCACCCGACCACGGTGCCCTCGGGCGTGATCGCGACCCGGAACTCCGGCACGTCCTCGTAGATCGCGACAGTCGCCTTGCTCAGCAGGCGCCGCTCACCGCTGTAGTCGTCGATGAGCCGCCTTATCCCCCGCACATCACCGGTCCGCGCCTTACGGACAACGACGTCAGACACTTCAGACACAGGGCCCCTCGGTCCACCACTGGTCGAGCAGCTCGATGACCTCGTCGCCCAGCGGGTTGACCCCGGGGCCGGCCGCAAGCGCGTGTCCTAACAGGACATGCAGGCACTTGACCCGGGTGGGCATGCCGCCCGCCGACACACCGGCGATCTCCTCCACGTGCCCAATGCTCTCACGCCGCGCCAGATAGGCCTCGTGCGCACGCTCATAGGCAGCCTTCAATTCAAGATCGGACGCCAGCCGGGCCGCCATCTCCTTCATCACGCCGGCCGACTCCAGCCGGCTGCACGCCGCCACCGCCCGCGGGCACGTCAGGTAGTACAGGGTCGGAAACGGCGTGCCGTCGGCCAGCCGCGGCACCGTCTCCACGACATCGGGCCGTCCGCATGGACACCGGTGAGCGATCGCCCGCGTGCCCCGGGTCGGCCGCCCGAGCTGAGCCGAAACGGCCGAAAGATCGGCGGGCGTGGGCTCCTCGTGAACGGGCGGCGGCACCAACGCCCTATCCATTGGCCGCGTCCACGCTCAACCACAGCGTCTCGTACCACGTATCGGGCTTGGACGTCTCCTTGGGCGGCTGGCCCATGTCGATGGTGTCGCCCCAGATCGGGATCAGCGGGACCTCCCCGGGCCGCACCCAGTAAAGCCGCTTACGCACCTGGATTTCCAGGTATCTGTCGTCGTGCCACTTGGCCTCCTCGACCTCCAGCGCCGCGATGTGCTCGCGCTGCTGATCCTGCGCCCTGCGCAGCGCGTCGATCTCGGACACCTGGGTCAGATAGACCCGCACCGGATAGGCATAGCCCAGGGCCAGCGCCGCCAGGATGAGCAGCAGCGCGATGGCCCGCCCGCCCAGGCCGCCCTCGCTCGGCGCGTGGGTCCGCTTGGCCGCACCCTTGGCCGCCGGCCTGCGCACGGCGGCGGGCCGGTTCCCTGAGCGGGCGGGCCCGCCACGGGAACCGGTCTGCCCGGGTCTTCTCATACTTGTGGACGGTAGCGCGGGAAGGCGCCCGCGCCCGCATAACGTGCCGCGTCGGCGAGCTCTTCTTCGATGCGCAGCAGCTGGTTGTATTTGGCGACACGGTCGGATCGGGCCGGCGCACCGGTCTTGATCTGCCCACACCCGGTGGCGACGGCGAGGTCGGCGATGGTCGTGTCCTCGGTCTCGCCGGAGCGGTGGCTCATCATGCACCGGTAACCGCTGCGGTGGGCCAACTCCACCGCGTCGAAGGTCTCGGTGAGCGATCCGATCTGATTTACCTTGACCAGTACCGCGTTGGCCGCGCCGTCGGCGATGCCGCGCCGGATGCGCTCGGGGTTGGTGACGAACAGGTCGTCGCCGACGATCTGGACCTTGTCGCCGAGCTGAGTGGTCAGCGTCGTCCAGCCGGCCCAGTCGTCCTCGGCCAGCGGGTCCTCGATGGACACGATGGGGTAGGTCTCGGCGAGCTTGGTGTAGTAGGCCACCATCTCCTCGCGCGACTTGGGCGTGCCCTCGAAGACATAGGACCCGTCCTTGTAGAACTCGGTCGCCGCCACGTCGAGCGCGAGCACGATGTCGGTGCCGAGCGTGTAGCCCGCGGCCTGCACGGCCTCGCCGATCAGGTCGAGCGCGGCGGCGTTGGCCGGCAGGTTGGGCGCGAAGCCGCCCTCGTCGCCGAGCCCGGTGGACAGGCCCTTGCGCTTGAGCACGGACTTCAGCGCGTGGTAGACCTCGGCGCCCGAGCGCAGCGCGTCCCGGTAGGTCGGCGCGCCAATCGGGGCGATCATGAACTCTTGGATGTCCACATTGGAGTCGGCGTGCGCACCACCGTTGAGAATGTTCATCATCGGCACGGGCAACACGTGCGCGTTGGGCCCGCCCAGGTAGCGGTAGAGCGGCAGCTGCGCGCTGACGGCCGCGGCCTTCGCGACGGCCAGCGACACGCCCAGGATGGCGTTTGCCCCGAGGTTGGACTTGGTCGGCGTACCGTCCAAATCAATCATCGTTTGATCGATGAACCGCTGCTCGCTGGCGTCAAAGCCGACGATCTTCTCGGCGATCTCCTCTTCGATGTTGGCGACGGCCTGCTCCACGCCCTTGCCGAGGTATCGGTCCGCATCGCCGTCACGCAGCTCGTGTGCTTCGAATGCGCCGGTGGAAGCGCCGGAGGGAACCGCAGCACGACCAACGGACTCGTCATCGAGCCCGATCTCCACCTCGACGGTCGGATTGCCCCGTGAGTCCAGAATTTCGCGTGCCGTCACCACAAAGATTGTCGCCATGCGGCCAGCCTATCGAGGCAGGGGGTCACGTCTGACGGAGGTCCACCACATTCGCACCGCCCGGCACCGAAAGCTCGGCCGCGGTGGGCTGCCTGAGCTCCAGCTTGACCAGGGCCAGGTCGGCGTTCACCCCACTGATCATGCCGTTGAAGCTGGCCAGCACGCCGTCGAGGGTGACGCACACGGTGAAGTTGGCCGCGGGCGCGTCGGACAGGCCGAACACCTCCAGGCAGCTGGCCGGAAACCCCGCCGTGGTCGTGTCATGCGGCTTGACGGTCGTCGCCGGCTGCAGTGCGGCCAGGCGCAGCAGATCGGCCACCATCGGCCCGGTGACCAGCCCCTTCTTCACCGGCTCGGCGTAGCCGACCGGCGGGCCCGAGCTCGTGACGCTCAACGTGCGGATCTCGCAGCGCGGCGGCCGGGCCGCGAGATCGCACACCGTCCGGTCCTTCTCGCTCACGATCAGCATGCCGCCCGGGTAGCCATATGCCGTCCGCAACGGCGACACCTGCTGTGCGACCGTGGCCCGATAGCCGCCCACGAGCTGGTAGTCGGCCCGGTAGCGCAGCTGCGTGCCGCGCTCCAGCTGCCGGCTCATGTCCTCGAGCATCCGGTCGCTGCCGTCCGGCGACCCCACCTCGCCCACCGAGCCGCACCCGCCCACGCCAAACGCGGCCGCGCACAGCAGCAGCACGGCGAGGAGGGGTCGGCGCATGCGTGACAGCTTCTCACACGCGCTTTCTCACACGCGCTCGAGCCCGATGGCCGGCAGCTGGAATTCAGTGCTGCTGGGCGATCTGGATGAGGTTGCCGCAGGTGTCGTCGAAGACGGCGGTGGTCACCGGGCCCATCTCGGCCGGCTGCTGGGTGAAATGCACGCCCAGCTTGGACATCCGCTCATACTCGGCATGCACGTCGTTGACGGCGAACGAGGTGAACGGGATCCCGTCGGCGACAAGCGCCTCCTTGAAGGGCTTGGCGGCCGGATGCCCGTCGGGCTCGAGGAGCAGCTCGACGCCGTCGGGCGCATCGGGTGACACCACGGTCAGCCATTTGGCCTCGCCCAGCGGGATCTCGGTCTTCTTCACGAACCCCAGCACGTCGGTGTAAAAGGCCAGCGCCTTGTCCTGGTCATCGACGAGGACGCTGCACACGTTGATTCTCATGACGGTTCCTTCGGTTTGCGCGCAGGCCAGCGCTCGGCGATGCGCTCGAGTGGTTCGGGATGGAAGTGGTGATACTTGAAACGGCCGTCGCGCCGGGTGCTCACCAGCCCCGCCTCCTCGAGCACCTCCAGGTGCTGCGAGATTGCCTGCCGCGACGAAGCGATCTGGTGCTTCATCGTCAACCGCGAGCAGAGCTCGAAGAGCGTCTGGCCGTCGCGTTCGGCCAGCTCATCGAGGATCTTGCGACGGGTCGGGTCGGCAAGGGCGCGGTAGAGATCACCCACATCCCCCACTATAGGCAAGTAACCACTTGCCTGTCACGTCGAGCGCGCGATCCCGCCTAAGACGCCGACTTCGCGGCGGCGGTCAGGGCGGGCGGGCGCTGGCCGACGGAAAGGCCCACCCAGGCGATGGCCAGGACGATGCCGCCCCACACGAACGCGAGCTGGTCCATGGGCGGCGCGCCCACGCTGAATTCCTGCACCCATGCGCCCGCCGCCGTGGCGGCGGTGGCCAGCAGGGCGCCCACCAACGCCCGCGCATAACCGTTGGCGATCGTGAGGAACGCCAGGTCGACCATGATGGCGCCGGCCACGAGCATCAGCGGCGGGAGGGAGGGCGGAAAACCCGTGCCGGTCAAAAGAATCCAAACTATTATGCGGTACCCGACATAGCCGGCCGCGATGGCAGTGGCCGTCCAGCGGGCGCCCACGAATCGCCGCGCGGCCACGAGGGTCAGGATGGCCGCACCCACTATCCACATTGGATACACCCAGGAGTCCACCGGGAGTGCGAACGATTGAACCGCGGCGTCGTCGACGGGCCGGCCCAGCTGGTTGGCGGCGAACTCGAGCAGGATCGGCTCGGCGGTCGGCGTGCCGGCCTTCCACGCGGCGTAGGAGAGGGTGCCATACTCCTGGTGCTGGCTCGGGAACAGCACGTTTTCCAGGAAGAAGCCCCAGAGCAGCGCGCCCACGATCGTCCGGGTGCGGCTCGGCGCGGCGCTAAGCCAATAGCCCCTGAAGCAACCCAGGAGCATGAATGCCGTCCCCCCATAGAGCAGGCCGTGGCTCGGGCTCCAGGCCGTGATGTCGAGGCCGTTGATCTCGTGGTTGAGAATGTCGATCGGGATGGCGATGAGGAACATGCCGGTGCCGAAGACCATCAGCCGCTTGGCCCAGGCGTCCACGCCCACGTTGTATCGGACCTGGAAGATGACGAGGGCGACGACGATGACCGTGCCGATCGTGTTGAGGACGTGCGGCGGTGCGGCGGTGTCGCGCAGCCACTTGAAGTGCCACGACATGTCCCAGGACGAGCCCAGCATCTTGAGCACGAACGCGACGATCCACAGCCGATAGACGGCCACGATCACGGCCTCACGTGCCTCGTCCCGCGGTCCGGAGAGGGCGAGTCGCACATAGCCGGACAGTTTCCGCGGGAGGGCATGCGTCGTCTTCACGCACGCATTGTGCCGCGCGAACAATCTTCGCGTAGTCCCACGAACGGCGGAGACGACCCTGAGATCTCCCTTATCAGGCGGACGTGAGAGGGTGTGCTCGTGCGCATACGTCTCTATGCGGGCGCAGCCGCGGTGCTGGCCCTGTTCGCCCTGGCGGCATGCCGTTCCGCGCCCAACGTCGCGGCCTACGTGGGCGACACCGTGATCACCGAGCAGCAGATCACGGACCTCACCGACGGATACAACGCCAAGGCCCCGCAAGATCGCAAGGTCACGCGGGACCTCGTCATGGAGTATGCGCTGGGCGAGCGGCTGTGCAACCGGGCGAGCGAGGCCAAGAAGTTCAGCTACCAGCCGCCGTCGGTCCCCGATGAATCGCCGGAGTTCCTGAAGATAGCCAGCCGGTTCGAGGCGTGCATCGAAGCGATCCCGGTCAGCGCGGCGACCGAGGCCGAGATACGCGCGGTTTATAACCTCGAGGTGGCCGAGGGCAGGTTGTCGCCCGACGTGCCGTTCGAGCAGGTGCGCAAATCGATCGAGGGTAACGAAAACCTGCAGCGGCAGCTGACGTGGCGGCGGACGCTCAGCGAGCAGGACAAGGCCGCCAACGTCGTGATCAACCCGCGCTACCCGCAGCCGTTCTGGGCCGGTGGCGGCGACCGCGCCGTGATCAACCGGCTGGTCGAGCAACCGCAACAGTGATCCGGCGAATCATCCTGCTCGTCACCTCGCCCAGGCTCCCCGGCGGGGTGCTGACGGCGCAGGCGTGGGATCTCGTGCGCGCCCATCCGGTCCTCGCGCAGGAGGAGGGCGAGCTCACCGCGGCTCTGCGCGCCGCGGGCTCGACCGTCGAGCTCGTGGCCGACCCGACCGCCGAAACGTTGCTGGCCAAGGCCGACCCGGTCGTGGTGTGGCTGGCCGGCCCCGGCGGCGACGAGCACCTCGCCCGCGAGCTGGGCCTGCGCCTGGCCCGCGAGCCCGGCCTGGCCGAGCTGGAGCTCATGTATGGCTCGTGGGATCCGCCAGGCGCCAGGCTGCTCGACGCGGTCGCGGTCACCGACCGGCTGCGGATCGAGGACCCCTGGAAGAGGGAACAAACCCATAAGACCTTGGCGCGTTACCTGTTGGAGGAGGCCTACGAGGCCTACGACTCCATCCTCGCGGAGGATTACGAGGCGTTGCGCGGCGAGATGGGCGACGTGCTGTTGCAGGTGTTGCTGCACTCCCGGCTGGCCGAGGAGTTGCCCGAAGACGAGCGCTGGACCATCGACGATGTGGCGGGCGACTTCGTCGCCAAGATGATCCGGCGCAACCCGCACGTGTTCAGCGACGTGACCGTGAAAGACACGGCCGAGATCGTCGAAAACTGGGAGCGCATCAAGCGCGAGGAGGGGCCGGGCGAGATCACGTGGTCGCTGCCGGCGCTCGTGCTCGCGACCAAGCTCGTGGCGAAGCTGCGCAAGGAGCCCGACGGCGATGACGCCTCGCTGGGCGGGCGGATCCTGCGCTTGGTCGCCGCGGAGCCCGGCGAGGACGCGGAGGCGTCACTGCGCGAGGCATTGCGGCGATACGCGGGTTAAGTTGGCACGATGGAATTCGTGCCGCTCGCGGAGCGCATCGTCGATGCGCTGCTGGAGTCCAGCCCCACCATGGCATTGTCGGCCGGTGACCACCGGTTCGACGCCGAACTGCCCGATTATTCACCCGACGGCGTCATGGCGCATACGGCCATGCTGCGCGACGCGAGCGACGCACTGTCGCAGGTGGACATCGACGCGCTGCCGCCCGCCGAGCAGATCGACCACGCGATCCTGACCTCGATGGTCGACGGCCGCCTGTTCGAGCTGACCGAGGTGCGTTCGCACGAGTGGGACCCGTTGCCGCACAACCCGGGCAGGCTGTTGCACGGGCTCATCGCCCGCCCGTTCGCGCCCGTCGAGCAGCGGCTGGAGTCGCTTGCCGGGCGGCTGGAAAGGATCCCCGACGCGCTGGCCGTGGCCCGGGGTGTGCTGCGCGACTGCCCGCGCCTGCATCTCGAGACCGCCGTGACCCAGTTCTCCGGCGCGGCTTCGCTTGTGCGCGAAGAGGTTCCGCGGTTGCTGGAGCAGGCGCCCGCGCTGTCGGCCCGGGTGCGCCCGCTGGCCGACCGGGCGGCCGAGGCGCTGTCGGCCTTCTCCGATTGGTGCGGCGCGGTGGCCGGGCCCGGGCGCGACCCGCGGCTGGGGCGGCGGCTGTGGGAGGCCAAGCTGTGGCACACGCTCGAGACCGAGCTGCCCGCGGCCGAGGTGCTCAAGCGCGCCCATGCCACTCTCGAGTCGGCGACCGCGCAGCTGGCCGAGCTCGCCGAGTCGAGCGGGGCGCAGGGCACGCGCGGCCTGCTCGACCGGGCCGGCGACGAGCACCCCTCCGACGAGACCATCATCGAGCTGGCCCGGGTGTCGCTCGACGAGACCACGCGCTTTGTCGCCGAGCACGACCTGGTGTCGCTTGTGGACGATCCGTGCGTGATCCAGGAGATGCCCGAGTTCGCGCGCGGCGTGGCGATCGCCTATTGCGATCCGCCCGGTGGGCTCGAAACGGCCGACGTGCCAACGTTTTACTGCATCTCACCCACCCCGGCCGGCTGGCCGGCCGAGCGGGTCACGTCGTTCTACCGCGAATACAACAACCACATGGTGCGCAACCTGACCGTGCACGAGGCCATGCCGGGACACTTCCTGCAGCTGGCCCATGGCCGGCGCTATCGTGGCAGCACCCGCATCCGCAACGTGAGCTTCTCGGGCACGTTCGTCGAGGGCTGGGCGGTCTACAGCGAGCAGCTCATGGCCGACCACGGCTTCGGCGGCCCGGCCGTGCGCGCCCAGCAGCTCAAGATGCAGCTGCGCATGGCCATCAACGCGATCCTCGACCAGCTGGTGCACTGCGAGGGCGTGACCGAAGCCGACGCCATGGAGCTGATGATGGGCAAGGGCTTCCAGGAGGAGGGCGAGGCGGCGGGCAAGTGGCGGCGCCTGCAGTTGTCCTCGACCCAGCTTTCCACCTATTTCGTCGGGTTCTCGGAGGTCAGCGAGATCGCGGCCGCCCGGCCCGACGGTGTGGGCGTGAAGGCCTGGCACGACGCGATGCTCGCCCAGGGCTCCCGCATCTCACCCCCGCACCTGCGCAGGCTGCTCACGTCCAAGGCATAGGACAGCGCCCATCGCGCGTCGCCCACCCGCCACTCGGTCCGACCCACCGCCCGCGCGGCTTGGTGACGCGCCGCCGCCCGCGGTTTGGCCGTCGCGCCATCCCGTGGCCCAGGTCATCGCCGCCGTCGGGCCCAATTGACGCGCCGCCTGCGTCCCTCTTGGCCGGCGGGCCATGGCGCCTGGCTTGACGCGCCGCCTGCGTCGCTCTTGGCCTGCGCGCGCCCGGTGAATATCCGCCGCGCCGCGGCTTGGCCGGCGGGCCATGGCGCCTGGCTTGACGCGCGGGGGTCAGGCGTCGGCGGTGGCTCGCGCGGCGGGCACGACCGGCACGCGGTCGAGTGTGATGCCGAACAGGTCGCGGTAGGCGCCCAGCGCCTCGGCGTCGCCGGCCAGCTCCCGCTTGGTGGCGACGCCGTCCACGGTGCGGGTCAATGTGTTGCCGCTCAACGTGATCCGGCCGTCGGCGGTCAGCAGGGAGCAGACCGTCCCGCGGGTGAAGTGGGACCGTGGCGAGGTCGTGTGCCACCAGCAGCCTGCGGTGAAGTCGGCCAGCTCGCGTGGGCGCAGATCAAGCCGATATTCGGGCTCGCCGTCCTTGAGGACGTCGAGGTCGCCGTCGGGCGCCTGCACCACCCGGAACGCGCCCGCCGGGTCGCGCTGCTCGTCGCCGGTGTCCAGGCGCAGCGGCTGGTGTGTGAAGCTGCCGAACCCGACGTCGACCAGCCACGGCCCGACCCGCAACGTGAGATGGTCGTAGGGGATGCCCAGCCCGTCAGACGTGATGACGCGCGCCTGCATGAGCTTGACGTCGTGGCCGAGCTCGGTGAGCAGGCGCGCGAAGGCGCCGTTGAGCTCGTAACAGAACCCGCCCCGGCGCCGATCGACGACCTTTGCCGCGAGCGCGAGCGGGTCGAGCACGATCGGCTCACCCAGGTGGATGCTGAGGTTTTCGAACGGTACCGAATAAAGATGCCGCAGCTGCAGCTCCTGCAGCGACGACCGACGGGTCGCGCCGATGCGCTCGAGATATGCGTCAGTCGGAAAGTGCACGCCAGTCCAGCTCCATCCTCACCTTGGCCTCGAGCTCCAGCAGGATCCGCTTGCGGTCGAGCCCGCCGCCGAACCCGACCAGTTTGCCGTCGGCGCCGATGATCCGGTGGCACGGCACGATCACCGGCAGCGGGTTGCGGTTGCACGCCGTGCCCACGGCCTGCGCGCCGCCCGGCTCGCCCACCGCTCGGGCCACCGAACCATAGCTGCGCGTCTCGCCGAACGGGATCAGCTTCATCTGCTCCCACACGGCCCGCTCGAACTCGCTGCCCCGCCGCACGTGCATCGGCACGCTGAACGACGTGAGCTCGCCCGCGAAGTAGGCCCGCAGCTCCTTGCCCACCTCATCGTCGGCCGCCTCGGCGCCCTCGCGTGGTCCAAAGTGGACTGCGCACACCCCGATCTCGTCGACGGCATAGGACAACTCTCCTATCGCCGTCGAAAGCTGCGCCCATCTCATGCACCCCATCCTATGGCGGCGGGCCGACATCGCCGACCCGCCGCCGTTTCAGGTACCGGCCGTTAGTGATCTCCGCCCCACCATGTCTGGACGACGTCAATGCCTTGACCCACGGTGAAGGTAACGGCCAAGATCGCCACCGTGGAGAGCGCGATGGCCATCGCGGCGGCGGCCGCCACGTAGGGCGCCCACAGCCCGCCGGACGTGGCCAGCTGGATCAACAAGCCACAGATCCTGACCTGTTCGGCGAACTGGACCATGCCCCAGCCGAACGCGACGAGGGCGATTGCCAGGAACGCCCTGGCCACGCCAGCCGCGGGCTTGAACGCGGCCACGATGAGCAAACCCTCGGCCGCGGCCATCCATCCGATGACTTCGGCGGTCTGGCCGAAACAGGGCACCAGAGTGGTCATGGCCATGGCCGTGCGCTTCTCCAGCAGCTTGCTTATGATCGCCCCGGCAACGCCCATGGCGGTCAGGCAGGCCTCCATCTGGCTGGCGGTGGCGGCGCACAGTTCGGCCATGGGCCCAGGTGGCAGGCCGCCTGGCCGTGGCGCCCCCGGCACGCCCGGGTTGGCCGGGCCGGGAGCCGGGAGCCCCGCGTCGGCGAACGCCTGCGCGACCCGTTCGCCCTCCTCGCATGGCGCCTCGTCGTCGAGGCCGAACGCGGCCGGGCACGGCTCCTGCTCGCCGGGCGGCGCATCGCCCAAGTTGCCCGTGTTGTCCACATCCTCAACCCTGTCGTTGACGGCCGCGTCGAAGGTGCCCTGCGGGATCCCCTCCCGCGCGGCGGCGATCATCCGGGACATCCAGTCCTGTGGCAGGTTGGGCGGTGGTCGCCTCGTTGGAGGTGTATTCGATACTTTCGAACTCGGGACCGAAAATCCAGAGCGCGTTGCCGAACAGCGGCTGGAGCTCTTGCACTTCCTTCACTTGCGGGTTCTTGGTCGCGATCCGGATTTCCTCAATGACCTTTAAGCGCCCTTCGA
>JBIOYB010000361.1:0-12120 GCA_044869915.1 Allorhizocola sp. | reverse complement strand
GCTCCACCTTGACCCGGCCCGCAAAATTACTTCCCTGGGGGGCGTGCCGAAGGGTCGACGGGAGGAACTGGGGGGAGCCACGCTTTTTGAAGAGCCGTGTTTCTTGCATCTGAGGACTTCAGACCAGCCAAGGATGCGCCACGGAGTAACCCTGGACCACGCCCCACCCGGGCAACAAACGCGAATTTCAGCGAAGCGCGTGCTCGAACGTATAGCGCTCGTAGTCGATGAGTCTAAGATCCCGCAAAGGCCGGCGCAGGTGTCCCTTTTGGACGATGCGCACGAACGCCGGCTCCCCCGCATTGGCCAGCCGCCGGATGCCCTCGACGTGGTCCACGATCCGTTTGCGGATCGTGCGGACGAGGCGGTGCCGGTCGCGTGGGATGAGCCCGTAGGCGTCGGCGAACAGGCGCAGTCGTCGCGGCCGGTCAGGGTGGTGCCAGCCGAGCGTGATCGAATCACGGTCGCTGAAGATCGGGACCCACGTCCAGGCCGCGTAGGCCACATCGTAGATCCGTGTGCCGGGCGACGCCAGGTCAAAGTCGATCATCGCGAGCGTGCCGTCGGGCCGCCAGATCACGTTGTGGGGCGCCGCGTCGTGGTGGCAGATGACCTCGGCATCGGGTGGGGGCGGGCCGAACGAGCGCCAGACGGCCTTGTGCGGCGGCCGGAACCCGGCCTGCGCGTCGTGGAACATCCGCAACATGGTGGCGACCGTGACGAGGGCCTCGTCGGTGACCCAGTGGGGTGCGAGCGGATATTCGCCGCACTCGCCCGGCACGAATGACAGCACCTCGCGCCCGCGCTCGTCCATCCCCAGCACGCGGGGCGACCCCGTGAATCCGGCCGCCTCGAGGTGGCGCAGCAGGGCGTGCACGGTCGGCGTCCACGGGCCGGCGTTGCGCCGGACCGTCTCGCCTACCTTGACGACGGTGCTGACGTTGCCGCCGCGCAGGGGAATCTCGGTCACAGTCACTCTTCACCTAGCAATGCGTTGACGAAGGCGGTGACCTCAAATGGTGCCAAATCATCGGGTCCTTCGCCCAGTCCTATGAGCTTTACCGGGATCCCGAACTCACGCTGCACCGCGATGACGATACCGCCTTTGGCCGTTCCGTCCAATTTGGTGAGGACGACCCCTGTGACGTCGGCCACTTCCGTAAACACCTTGGCCTGCGACAATCCGTTTTGTCCCGCGGTCGCGTCGAGCACGAGCAATGTCTCAGATACCGGACCGTGTTTTTCCACCACACGCTTGATCTTGCCGAGCTCGTCCATGAGGCCGACCTTGTTTTGCAACCGTCCGGCCGTATCGATCAGCACCGTGTCCACGCCCGCGTCGATACCCTTTTTCACCGCGTCGAATGCGACCGCCGCCGGGTCGCTGGCCTCGGGGCCCCGTACGACCTGTGCGCCCACCCGGCCGGCCCATGTCGTCAGCTGCTCGGCCGCTGCCGCCCGGAACGTGTCGGCCGCGCCCAGGACCACGCTGTGCCCGTCGGCGACCAGCACCCGCGCGATCTTGCCGCACGTCGTGGTCTTGCCGGCGCCGTTGACGCCCACGACCAGGATCACGGCCGGTTTGCCGTCGACCGGGTCGGCCCGCAGCGACCGGTCCAGCGACGGGTCCAGCGCCTGCGTGAGCTCCTCGGACAGCAGCCTGCGCAGCTGCCCGGGCGTGCGCGTGCCCAAAACCCGGACCTGCTCGCGCAGCCGCCCGACGATCTCGGTGGTGGCCTTCACTCCGACGTCCGCCCCGATCAGGCTCTCCTCGACCTCGTCCCACGCGTCGTCGTCGAGGTGATCACGGGACAGAAGCCCGAGCAGGCCCTTGCCGAACACGCTCTGTGAGCGCGCCAGCCGCGCCCGCAGCCGCACCAACCGCCCCCGGGTGGGATCCGGCGCCTCGACCCGCTCGACGGGCGCCTCCACGACAGGGGCCTCAACCGGAGCCGGAGCCGAAGCAGGAGCCGCTGGAGCCTTCTCAACGGTCGGCGGCTCTTCCACAGGGCCGCGACGGCGCGTGGCCACGAGCGCGACCCCTCCCACGACGAGGAGAAGGCCGACGATCAGCAGGACGATGGTGATTGGCTCCATGTCCGGCATCCTCTCAAACGAACTCACAGGCCCATGCCGCAGTATGACCGAGTGGCTAACCTAATCCTCGGCCCACAACTGCGCCGGGTCACCGTCGGGCAGGCCGTTTTATGGTTACAGACGGATGCCCCCGCGCGGGTGACCGTGCGGGCCGGTCTGGAGACCGTTACGGTCGACACCTTCGAGACCCACGGCGTGCACGTCGCCCTGCCGATCTTGCGGCGACAGGTGGTGACCACCCCATACACGGTCGAGGTCGACGGCGAGCCGGTCTGGCCGCTGCCCGGCATGCCCCCATCCGTGATCACTCTGCGTAGCGACGGTGACGCCACGATCGTGTTTGGTTCGTGCCGCGAGGCGAAGCGCCACCCCGATCCCGACGCGCTCGTGGCCTACGCGACTCGGGCCGTACAGACGGCCCGGCGGGCGCAAGAGCGGGTGCAAGAGCGGACGCAGGGTGAGGCCACAGGAGCTGCGGCGGCGCCGCTCACGGCGGGAGGCCGAGGCGAGAGAGCCGCGGCCATGGGGCACGGCGAGGAGCCGCTGCCGGACCTGCTCGTGCTGATCGGCGACCAGATCTACGCCGACGAGGTCTGGACCTTCGACGAATACGCGGAGCTCTATAGGCACGCGTGGTCCGAGCCGCACGTGCGCTGGCTGCTCTCCACCGTCTCGACCGTCATGATCTTCGACGATCACGAGATCCACGACGACTGGAACTCGTCGGCCGCCTGGCTGGCCGAGATGCGGGCGCGCCCGGGCTGGGAGGACCACCTGCGCGCCGGGCTCGAGTCGTACTGGTTGTTCCAGCATCTGGGCAACGACCCGACCGCCCCGAAACTCCCGGACGACTGGAGCTTCACCGTCGACATCGGATGGACGAGGCTGATCATGTTGGACTGCCGGGGCAGCCGCCAGCTGGAGGGTGAGCGCCGGATGTTCCCGCAGGCGGGGTGGGACAGGCTGCGCGAGGAGTCGCAGGCCGACTGCCACCACCTGGTCCTGGCCGCCTCGCTCCCCTGGTTGCTCGCGCCCGCGATCCACCATGTGGAGGCGGCGATGGAGGTGCTTTCCCACCGGTACCCAAAAATGGAAATCCTCAGACGCAAATATGACCTTGAGCATTGGTCGGCGGTCGGACACTCCTTTGACGAGCTCGCCGAGGTGATCGGCGCGGTGACCAAGCCCGCCACCGTGACCGTCGTCGGCGGCGACGTCCACCATTCCTACTTCGCGAAGGCGCGCCCGGGCGTACACCAGATCACGTGTTCTCCGTTGAACAACAGCGTCGACGCCAAGATGCGCCTGCTGCTCAAAATCGGTTGGTGGCGCGCCCTTTCCGCGCCCGCGGCGTTTCTGGCCCGCCTCGTCGGCGTGCGGAAGGATCACGTGAAGTGGCGGCCGATGATCAAGCCCTACTTCGGCAACGCCATCGCCACGCTGACCCACCGCGGCCGCACGGCGCGGGTCCTGCTGGAGGGCACCCGTTCGGACGGCACGCTCTACCCCGTCGCCAGCGCCGACCTCACGTAGCGCAGGTCGCTCGGCCCGGTGTAGCGCATCGCCAGCAGCCCGGCCGCCCGCGCTCCCATCACGTTGCGGTGCGTGTCATCCAATAAAAGACAGAATTCTTTCTGGGTACCAATGGCAGCGCACGCCGTCATGAAGTATTCGCGGCCGGGCTTGAACGACCCCACCTCCGCCGACGAGATCACCGCGTCGAACTCGCCCTCGAGGTCCAGTTTGGACAGATCCTCGCGCAGGTCGTCGGTGGCGTTGGTGGCCAGCCCCACCGGCACGCCGGCCGCCCGGGTCTCGCGCACAAACGCGAGCACGTCCCGGTCGACGATGCCCCGGTAGGCGTCCCACTCGTCGAGCGCGTGCCTCGGCGCACCCGTGGCGTCGGCGATCGCGTCGAGCCACTGGGCTCGCGTCCACACGCCGGTCACCGCGGGCACATACCGGGTCCACTCCAGACCGGCCTCGAGGAACGCGCCGTCGGGCAGCCCATATTTAGCCTCGATCGACTCCGTCCGTTCGAACCTGCGCACCACCCCGTCGAGGTCGATCAGCAGGGCGCGCGCAGGCTTGCGCCTGTTCACGCCGAATCCTCCGCACGCTTCGGTTTCACTCGGCGAAGCCTCGCTCGGCGTGAACGGATCCCAGCCTCATGATTCACTCGGGCAAGCCCTCGCTCATGCCGCGGCCGCCATCTCCTCTTCGGGCGATGTCGGCACGACCTCCTCGCCCCGCAGGCGCTGGCTGATCACCTCGGTGACACCGTTGCGCATGGTGACGCCGTACAGCGCGTCGGCGACCTCCATCGTGCGCTTCTGGTGCGTGATGATGATCAGCTGGCTGCGCGACCGGAGCTCCTGGAACAGGGTGATCAGGCGGCCCAGGTTGACGTCGTCCAGCGCGGCCTCGACCTCGTCCATGATGTAGAACGGGCTCGGCCGGGCGCGGAAGATCGCGCACAGCAGGGCGACCGCGGTCAGCGAGCGCTCGCCACCGGACAGCAGCGACAGCCGCTTGATCTTTTTGCCCGGCGGGCGCGCCTCGACCTCGATGCCCGTGGTGAGCATGTTTTCCGGATCGGTGAGCACCAGCCGGCCGTCCCCGCCGGGGAACAGGATCGGGAACACGACTTCGAACTCGCGGGCCGTATCGGCGTATGCCGACGCGAACACCTCGAGGATCCGGTCATCGACGTCCTTGACCACGGTCAGCAGGTCACGACGGGTGGCCTTGAGGTCCTCGAGCTGGTCGGACAGGAACTTGTAGCGCTCCTCCAGCGCGGCGAACTCCTCCAGCGCCAGCGGGTTGACCTTGCCCAGGAGCGCGAACTCCCGCTCGGCCTTGGCCGCTCGCTTCTCCTGGATCAGGCGGTCGAACGGCTCCTCTTCCCCGTCCTCGGTCAGGATCGCCACGCTCGGGCCGTACTCGGCGAGCAGCGTCTCGACATCGATCGAGAACTCCTCCCCGGCCCGGCTCTCCAACTGCTCGATGCGCATGCGCTGCTCGGCCCGGGCGACCTCGTCGCGGTGCACCTCGGAGGTGAGCCGCGCCAGTTCGTCGCTGAGCCGCTTGGCCCCGCCGCGCACCTGCGCCAGCTCGGCCTCGCGTGCCGTCCGCGTGGCGGCCACCCGGTCGCGTGTCTCCGCGGCGTCGTCGAGCGCGCCGCTCAGCCTCGTCAGGATGGCCCGCGTGCCGGCCTCGACCGCGGACGCGATCGCGGCACCGCGCTCGCGCGCGATCCGGCGCGCCGCGGCCCGCTCGGCGGCTGCGCGCTCGGCCGCGGCCTGGCGCAGCAGCGAGTCGGCCCGCCCGGCGATCGAGGAGACGCGCTCCTCGGCCGTGCGCACAGCGAGCCGGACCTCGACCTCGTTTTGCCGGGCCTGCGGCACCAGCGCGGCCAGCCGGTCGCGCTCGGCGGTCGACGGGTCCTCCTCGATGGGCGCCGACTCGGCAGCCTGCAGCCGATCCTGCAGCTCGTCGAGGCGGATCAGGTCTTCCTCGCGGGCGGAGCTCGCCTTGTCTCGGGCGGCGGCCAGGCGTTGCGCCTCGGCCTGCGCGGAACGCGCCGCCGCCGACAGCTCGGCCAGCCTGCGCGCGGCCGCGTTGCGCTCACCCTCGGCCGCCCGCTTGGCGGCCGAGGCCCGGTCGACCTCTTCCTTGCGCGCGGAAACCTGTTGGCGCGTCTCGGCCAGCGACTCGCCCAGCTCGGCGATCATTTCCTCGGCGGCCAGGCGCCGCGTGCGCGCCTCGTCGACCGCGGCCTGTACCTCGATGAAGCTCTGCTGCTTGCCCGAGCCGCCGGCGGCGGTGAACGCGCCGACCACATCGCCCTCGGTGGTCACGGCGCGCAGGCTGGCGTGCCGTGCCACGAGCCGGGTCGCCGACGCGAGGTCGGGCACGACCACGACGTTGCGCAGGGTGTGCGTGAGCGCCGGGCGCAGCCGCTCGTCGCACTTGACGACGTCGAGCGCCCAGCGCGCCTCCGGCGGGAGCTCGACGTCCAAACGCGACTGCGGCAGTCCATTGCCGACGATCAGCGCGGCGCGGCCCAGATCTTGAATCTTCAACAGCCGCATGGCCTCGGCGGCTTCGTCCACCCCGGACACCGCCACGGCGTCGGCCAGCTCACCCAGCGCGGCGGCGAGCGCGGCCTCGTAGCCACCGGCCACGCTCAGCATCGCGGCCAGGCTGCCCAGCATGCCCGGGACTTCGGCGGAGCGGGCGAGCAGCGCACCGGCGCCGTCCTTGCGCTGCAGGCCCATGGCGAGCGCGTCCTCGCGAGCCTTCCAGCTGGCGGCCTCCTTCTCGGCGGCACGCTCGGCGTCGGTGAGCTGCTTGAGCTCGGCGTTGATCCCCTCGAGCAGCTCCATGGCACGGGCGTGCGCCTCGTCGAGCTCGGCGTTGTCCCGGTCGGCCTCGGACGTCTGCTCCGACACGGCCTCGACCTGGGCCTGCGCGTGGGCGGCCCGATCAGCGGCATCGTTGAACGCGAGCGTCAGGCGCTCGATCTCCTCGGCGGCCGTGGCCACGCGGGCGCTCGCGGCGCTCACCTGGCCGGTCAGCTTGGCCAGGCCCTCACGCCGGTCGGCGATCGCCTTGACGGCGGCGACCAGGGCCCTCTCGGCCCCGGCCAGCTCGCGCTCCTGCTCCTGCCGGTGCGCGACGGCCTCGGCCAGGCGCTTCTGGTCGGCCTCGAGCGCGGCGCGCAGCGCGGTCTCCTCGGCGCGCACCCGCTCGGCCTCGGCCTCCAGCTGCTGCGGGTCGCGGCCCGGGCGCTCCTGATCGGACGGCGCGCTCAGGTGCCGCTGGCGCTCGGCGGCCAGCTGCGCGGTCGAGCGGAACCGCTCCTGCAGGGCGGAAAGCTTGTACCACAGGTCTTGCGCGGCCTGCAGCGCCGGCGCGTCGGACGCGTGCTCGGACTCGAGCTCCTGCAACCGCTCGCTCATCGCCTCGAACTCGGTCTCGACCTCTCCGCGGCGCTCGCGCACGGCGGCCTCGTCGGCGATCTCCTTGTCGAGCGTGGCCCGCAGTGTGTGCAGGTCGTCGGCGAGCAGGCGCAGGCGCGCGTCGCGCAGCCCCGACTGGATCACCGCGGCCCGCCTGGCCACCTCGGCCTGCCGGCCCAGCGGCTTGAGCTGCCGGCGCAGCTCGGCGGTCAGGTCGGTGACCCGGTTGAGGTTGGTCTGCATCGCGTCAAGCTTGCGCAGCGCCTTTTCCTTGCGCTTCCTATGTTTGAGTACCCCGGCGGCCTCCTCGATGAAGGCCCGGCGGTCCTCGGGTTTGGCGTGCAGCACGGTGTCCAGCTGGCCCTGGCCGACGATGACGTGCATCTCGCGGCCGATGCCCGAGTCGCTGAGCAGCTCCTGGATGTCGAGCAGGCGGCACTGGTCGCCGTTGATCTCGTATTCGCTCGCGCCGTCGCGGAACATGCGCCGCGTGATGGAGACTTCCGTGTAGTCGATCGGCAGCATGCCATCGCTGTTGTCGATGGTGAGCGTGACCTCGGCGCGGCCCAGGGGCTGGCGGCCGGACGTGCCCGCGAAGATCACGTCCTCCATCTTCCCGCCACGCAGGGCCTTAGCACCCTGCTCGCCCAGGACCCAAGAGATAGCGTCGACGACGTTTGACTTGCCCGACCCGTTGGGACCCACCACGCAGGTGATCCCCGGCTCGAGCTTCATCGTCGTGGTCGAGGCGAAGGACTTGAAGCCCTTCACCGTCAGGCTCTTGAGATACACAAAACTCCGGCTTCTTAGGTTGTCAGTCCATCTGGGGCCCCGCCCGGTCAGGCTAGCGGGCGTTTTCAGGAGGCGTCTTACCGGGCTTTTCTCACGGCACGTTTGCCGGGCGTTATTGCCGCAATCTACCCGGCCCAAACTTCAGACAAAAAGAAGCGCGCCGCCACGGCAGTGGAGGCGCGCGGATAGGTCAGGTGCAATCTGTCCGAAACTGGACTATTTAGGTCAAGGCCGGCTCTGGGAGACGGAGCAAGTCATCCATCTCGGCGGCTGCCGCCGCTAGCCGGTCATTATCCGCCCGAAGACGGGTGACCTCAATTTCGAGTGCCTGCACCGTGGCACGCAACCGAGTGACCTCGTCGACCAAACGCCGGTCTGGCGCTATCGCGACGTGGCCATAGAGGGCCTTCGCCATATCTTCTCCTTTTAAAGCGCAGCTGGTCTTGCCCAGCAAACGCGCGCCAAGTTAGTCTTCGCTCTCCCGAACCCGCTGAGACCACTCTGAGTTGTGGTGCTACAGGCACAGTCGGGCGCGACTGGCGACGAGTCCATCCTCCGCCGATACGCCCCGAACGTCAAGTTGCCTGGCAGCACATACGCCGATAGCGTCTCATGGGTGCACGGCAAACACCGCCCTCACGGTAAAGCCAGCGCCACCAGACAAATGCTGATACACGTGCTTGCCCTGGGAGGCGGCCTGTTCGGATTGCTCGGCGCCGGGGTGCTCGCAATAGAGGCCGGGGCCGTGCCTGGGCTTAACGTGACCATTGACACACCAGCCACATCCGTCACGTTGGGCACACCGACCCCGGCCGCCTCCGCTGGACCCCTGCTCCCGTCCGCCACACCGGCCCCGACCGCCACGCCGCGAGCCGAGACCACGACCAGCCCCGCGGCCCGGGCGCCGGCCAACCCCACGACCGCGGCACCCGACCGGATCACGGCGATGGAAGACGAAGTCACGTCGCTGATCAACCAGGAGCGGACGAAGGCCGGATGCCAGACGGTCCGGACGGATGAGCGCATGCGGACGGCCGGGCGGGCGCACAGCGCCGACATGGCGAAAAACAACTACTTCAGCCACACAGGACTGGACGGGAGTTCCTTTGTGGACCGGCTGGCACGGGCGGGCTACCCGAGGTCGGGCGCAGCGGGCGAAAACATCGCCTACGGCTACCGCACGGCGGCCGATGTCGTCAACGGATGGATGAACAGCGAGGGCCACCGCAACAACATCCTGAACTGCTCGGCCAAGACGACAGGGGTGGGCCTGGCCTACCGCGGCAACACTCCGTATTGGACACAGCTGTTCGGGCGGACGTAGCCGCCCCCGAGTCGGAAACCCGACAAATTGATCACCATCGAAGCCCCGGGCGTGTCGCGATTTCTGGCGTCGGAGTCCTTGTGGCGCACAAAATGCGGAAAGACTCGCTCAACGTGGCCGCAGCAACACGCGTCGTGCTCGCGTCCGGCCCGGATCCGGCGATGAACCGACAATACCTGACACTTTCCGCGAAAGCCGTCGATCGTTGGGCAGGGCGTGACCCCGCTACTCTCGCTACACCAGCACCCGCTCACCCAGCCCGAAGCCTGGGCCACCATCGAAACCGTCGGCATCGGCGCCACCGTGCTGCTCAACATCGACACCGGACCGGGTAGCGGTATGGACCCCACCTGGGCCACAGCCACCCAACGGCTGCTGCGCGCCGGGGTCAGCATGCTGGGCTATGTCGACCTCGCATACGGCGCGCGGGCCATCGAACAGGTACGCTCCGAACTCGGGCGCTGGGCCGGGTACCCGATAAAAGGAATATTCTTTGACCAGTCGCCGACCAGCCCATACTCGATCGGGCCCGTGGCGGTCGCGGTCCGGGCCGCGCGGCGCATCGGCTTCGACACCCTGCTGGTCAACCCCGGCCGGCCCGCCGACTCGATCTACCGTGGGCTGGGCGCTGTGCTGTGCACGTTCGAGGGGACGTGGGACGACTATCGGGCGGGGACGCAGGAGGGCGTGCGGCACGGGGACGCGCACCTGGTCTACTCCGTCCCGGCCGACCGCATCGCGGCGGCGCACGAGCTCATGCGCGGGCGCGGGGCACGCTTCGGCCTCGCCACGACCGAGGCGTCCATGCACCCGGTCTACGTATGAGGCTCGCGCTCGTGGGTGTCCTGCTGCTCGGGGGGTGCACCCCGGCGCCAAAATGGTATGAGGCGCAACAGAGTCCGGCACCGCGTCTGCTCGACTGGCATGGTGACGTATGGTTGCTCGACCCGCTCACCACCGACTCGTCCACCGTGGACGACCTGCACCGGGCCCACAAACACGCCGTCTGCCACCTGGGCCCCATCCGCCCGACCGACCCCGACGCACGCCGCCCGTCCGCCGACGCGCTGCGCGATCGGCTAAAGTTGTGCCGCGACAAGGGTTTCGACGCCGTCACGTTCGACTCCCCCACGCCCGACCTCCAGCGCGAAGCCGCCCACCTCAACCTGCCGGTGCTCGCCGGTCCGCCCGGAGCCCGATCCGCTCCTCCGCCCCCGGCCAGCACAGCACCACCCCGACCGCTCCCGTGAGCCGCTCCCACCGGATGTCGACAGGCCTGCGCTCCACATAGAGCACCGGCGTGACGCCCTGCTCGGGCCGCTCGAGCGTGCTGCGATAGTCCAGCACCTGTCCGAGCCCCAGGCGCAGCTGGCGGATCTCGTTGCCATCCGTGATGCTCTTCACCTCAACCACGACGAGCTTCTCGGGGCCCGAAAGCCAAGCCACGTCATACTCCGGACCGGCGGGCGTGGCAGACAGCGGCACGAGCCCGTTGGCCCGCACCAATCTCGCCAGTTCATTTTGGAGCGTCCGATGGCGCCGATTGCCCGCACCATAGGCGTCCGGATCGGGCGGACTGGGCTCCGCAGGCGGGGCAAACTCCCGCTTCTCGTCCGCCTCGCGATAGGCCGACCCCGGCACACTGACGATCGGTGGCGATTCCTCCATCACCCGCCGCAGGTGAAACATGATGACCGAGCGTCCCCGGTTGACGTAGGAGAAGGTCTCCATCGTGAACTCACCGACGTAGGTGACCGTCCCCTCGGCGCCCTCGAAGAGGCGCAGGGCCCGACCCTGTGATGCGTGTAGGTAGACCGCTCGGTTGCCGCGAGTCATTGTCTGGTCGCCGTTTTGGCCTTCGCCAGCGTAGTGGAAGGTGCCGTCCGGCGCCCACTCGTCGTAGTAGCCGTATTGCCGGCCGATCTTTGGATCGGTGAAGCAGAACACGTTAGGAGTGGCGTTGGAAGGGCTGATGCCACCCTGACGGATGCCGCCGTAGCGGGCGTGAAGGTCAACGCGGCGGATGCGTTCACCCGGGGTGAGATCCCACATGGGTTTACCCGATTCGTTGGCAGCGGGGGCAGTAGAAGGAGGAGCGGTTCATGAAGGCCGACCGTTTGATGAGGGCACCGCAGCGCGGGCAGGGCAGGCCTTCTCGGCCGTAGGCGTTGAGGCCGCGCTCGAAGTAGCCCGACTCGCCGTTGACGTTGACGTAGAGGGTGTCGAAGCTGGTGCCACCCGCCTCGATGGCCTCGCGCAGCACGGCCTGGACCTGTTCGAGCAGGCGGCTCGCGGCCGGCCGGGTGAGCTCGTCGGCCGGCTTTTCGCCGTGGATGCGGGCGCGCCACAGGGCTTCGTCGGCGTAGATGTTGCCCACGCCGGAGATGAGCTTCTGGTCGAGCAGGGCGCGCTTGACGGCCGTGCGGCGCTTGCGCAGCGCCGCGACGAAATCCTTGCCCACAAAGGAGTCTTCGAGCGGATCGAGGGCGATGTGCGCTATCTCGTCCGGCAGGGTGGCCCCGCCGATGGACACGGCCAGCCCGCCGAACGTGCGCTGGTCGACGAAGCGCAGCTGCGGGCCGCGGTCGCGGAAGTCGAACCGGATGTGCAGATGCTTTTCGGCCGGGGCGCTCGCGGGCTGCACCAGCAGCTGGCCCGACATGCCGAGGTGGCCCACGATCGCGTCGCCGCTGTCGAGCGGCAGCCACAGGAACTTGCCCCGCCGCCGCGCCTCGACGATGGTCCTGCCGGTCACCAGTTGGGCGAAGTCGGCGGCGCCGGCGACGTGGCGCCGGATCGAACGGGGGTGGTTGACCTGAACGGACTTGATGGTCCGGCCGGCGATCCACTTCGCGAGCCCGACCCGGACCGTCTCCACCTCAGGCAATTCTGGCAACAGATCCTCCTTGGTTACCCCCGACGCTCGCGGCTCGCCGGCGACGC
>JBIOYB010000360.1:0-7372 GCA_044869915.1 Allorhizocola sp. | reverse complement strand
CCCCCCCGCCGCCGATCTTTAGTGAGTGACCGGGCGGGCCGGCGGCGGCGGGGTCCCATGCCTGCTCGCACTCATGCGCGCGACGAGCCACACGCCGAGCACGGCCAGCGCCAGCTGAATGATGTGCCGCCACCAGTCGATGCCGGCCGTATCGCCGACCCCGATCCAGTCGGCGATCAGCCCGCCGACCGTGGCCGCGACTATTCCGACGATGATCGTCATGAGCATGGAGATGTTTTGGCGCCCGGGCAGCAGCAGGCGGGCAAGGATGCCCACGATCGCGCCGCCGATGATGCCCCAAAGGATCGTTCCGAGCATGTCAAACCCCCGTATGACACGAATGAAACTCCTACGTCCTCATAATGGCATTCGCGTGGATCGCGTCGTGCAGATAACGCGCCAGCCCAACCTTGATCGACTCGTAGAAGGCCTCGAACCGCTCGTCGGCCACATACATGTCGGCCAGATTGGTGTGGATCTCGTAGACGCACTCGTAGTACCACCGGCTGATGTGCTGCCGGTGCTCCTCGGCGAGCTCCATGGCGGCCGGGCCCTCGGCCGGCTCGCCCGCGTCCATGATCTCCACGATGCGCGCGGACCACTCCTGCATCTCCTGCGTGATGCGCAGCCAGTCCTGCTTGGTGTACCGCCCGGCACGGCGCATCGACTCGCGGTAGGTCTCGGAGTCGCCCCAGCGCTCCTTGGCCTCGTCCGCGTGCTTGTCCGGGTCGAAGTCGCCGAAGACCTCAAACCGCTCTTCCGGTGTCAGCTTGATTCCCACCTTGTCCGCCTCCATCGCGAACTCGATCGCGTAAACCATCTTCTGCAGCTTGGCGATGCGCTCGCTGAGCAGCTCGTGCTGCCTGCGCAGGTGCGTGCCCGCGTCCGCCTGTGGATCATCGAGGATGGCCGCTATCTCCTCGAGCGAGAAGCCGAGCTCCCGGTAGTACATGATCTGCTGCAGCCGCTCCAGATCGGCATCGTCGTAGCGCCGATAGCCGGTGCGGCTGCGGTCGCTGGGCGACAGCAACCCGATCTCGTCATAGTGGTGCAGCGTGCGCACGGTGACCCCGGCATACCCCGCGACCTTCCCTACCGTGTAGCCCATGGCCGCTCAACCCCCTTCCGGGAACCAGGCTCCTGCCTCACGCTACGTGAGAGTCAAGCGCGCTTTCGCCGCCCAACCGGAAGCGCTCCCATCCGCAAGGTTCACGCGGAGCGTGACGTTGGCCTAACCTGAGCGGGTGCCCTCCACCTCCGATCTCTTTGAGGTCATCTTCATGGGCCCCGGCCTGGTCTGCATTGGCGTGCTCCTGGTCGGCGGCATCATGTCCCTCTGGAAACGCTGGCGCACGCGCCGCGAGGGCGAGGTAGACCGGCTCACGGGCGAGGCGACCTCGCTGTTCTCCAAGGGCCTGCTGGAAGATGCCCGAGGCAGGGCCGTGCTCGCGGTCGAAAAGGCCGACGCCGCACACGCGTCCACGGCCGCACGGGCGCACTACAGCCTGGGGCGGGTGCTGGGCCGGGTGGGCGACAACCACGGCGCACGCGAGCACCTGAGCCGGGCCGTCGTGCTGGCCACCGACCCGCACTTGTGCGCCCTGGCCGGCGCCAACCTGAGCCTCGTGCTGCGCCGGCTGGACCAGCGGGCGGAGGCGCTGGAGCGGGCAAACTCGGCGGTGCGCATCCACGAGGGGTTCAAGTCCTACCCGGAGCCGTTCATGCGCGCCGGAGCCGGGTGGGCCAAGGTCGCGCTCTCGCTGGCGCAGACCGACACCGGGCAGGACGGGCTGCAGGCGGCGCGCGAGGCGGTGCCCATCTTCGAGCGGACCGGCATCCCCGACGGCGTGGCGCACGCCTATTACGCGATGGCCTACGCGGCGCACGCGCGGCGCGACGACGCCGCCGCGACCTATGCGTGGGAGGCCTACCGGCGGTTCGAGGCCCTGCACGCGACCATCCCGAGCCTCTACCGCGAGCGCCTGCTCGACAGCCAGAAGCTGCTGGAGGAGACGTCGAGGTGAGCGACCGGGGCGGCAGCCGCCGCGATCCGTGGGCGCGCTGGCTGCTTGAGCGGCGCCCGCCGACTCCGGAGCTGGGCGAGTTCCGCGACGGGGTGCTCGACCGGGCCGGCATTCGCGAGGGCGACGTCGTGCTCGACGTGGGCTGCGGCGACGGGCTCATCGCGCTCGGCGCGCTGCAGCGGGTCGGGCCGGCCGGGCGGGTCGTGTTCAGCGACATCTCGTCCGAGACGCTGGGGCACTGCCGCGCGCTCGCGACCGGCGACGGCCGGTGCGCGTTTGTCCAAACCGGACTGCCCGATCTGGCCGTGGCGAGCGGGTCCGTCGACGTGGCGACGCTGAGATCCGTACTCATATATGTCAAAGAAAAAGCGGAATCCTTCAGGGAGTTGCATCGGGTGCTTCGGCCCGGCGGCGGCCGGCTGTCCATGTTTGAGCCCATCAATTCATTCGGCAGCCCCGCCCCTGACCACCTATTCGCGGGCTATGACGTCACCGGGCTGGAGCCCTTGGCCGCCAAGGTGAAGGCGGTCTTCTCCGGCAGCGCGGTGTCGTCCATGGTGGATTTCGACGAGCGAGATCTGCTGACGCTGGCCGAAAAAGCGGGCTTCACCGACATCCGGCTCGACTACCGCGCGGAGGTAGGCACCGAGCTCGGCCCCATCAACTGGGACGTCCCACCCAACCCACTGGCGCCCTCGCTGGCCGAGGCGTTTGAGCAGGTCCTGACGCCGGCCGAGGGTGAGGCCCTGCGCGCGAGGCTGGTTGGCCCGCGCCGCAAGCGCTTCGCGACGGCCTATCTCAGCGCACGCCGCCCAGGGTAGTGAGGAAGGGCACGCCGCGAGCCTGCGGGTTGGCCAAACCGGCTCTTCACGGGCGGTGCAGGCGCTTCGGGACCGGCAGTCACAAAAGGGACGATAGCCCGCTTACGCCTCCCCGAGCGGCGGAACAGGCTCCGGACCAGCTACTCTCGTGAAGGTCTGGTGAAGGTCTGCGGGAACGTTTCGGTCCTGCGCGTCGTTACACCACCTGCCGCTAACACGTGCCGCTAATTTTCGAGGAGAGCTGATATGGGCGAGCGCATGCTTCGGGGGAGCCGACTGGGCGCCGTCAGCTACGAGTCCGACCGCAACACCGAGCTCGCTCCGCGCCAAAGCCGGGAATACCTCTGTGCCAACGGGCACCAGTTCGAGGTCCCGTTCGCGGTCGACGCCGAGGTCCCCGCGACGTGGGAGTGCAAGTTCGACGGCAGCGTCGCCCGGCTGGTCGACGGCAGCGAGCCCGAGCAGAAGAAGGTCAAGCCGCCGCGCACCCACTGGGACATGCTGCTGGAGCGCCGCTCGATCGAGGAGCTCGAGGAGATCCTCAACGAGCGACTCCAAGAAGTGCGTGCCAGGCGAGGCCGCGCCTAATCCACGATTTCGCCTTCGATGACCTCGTCCGCCGCCGTGTCGGCGGGCGGGGTCTTCTCCATCTTCACCGTGCGCGGCCCGAAGAGGTCGCCCGCCACATTCGACGGCACCCGCCGCTCGGAAGCCCGCCGCAGCCAGCCGCGCGCAAACTTGCGGATCGGCGGGACAAGCAGCAGCAGCCCGGCCGCGGCGGTCAGATAGCCCGGCACGAGCAGCAGCAGCCCGGCCGTGAGCCCGACCACCCCGTCGAGCACGTTGTCGCCGACCGGGCCCTTTGATTGACGCGCCTCACGCATCCGCCGCCACGCCCGGATGCCCTCCTTGCGCAGCAGGACCCCGCCGACCACGCTGAGGATCAGCAACCCGAACAGCGCCCAGCCCCGCCCCACCAGCTGGATCACGCCCAGCAGCGCGACGAACTCGGCCACCCCGAGCAGGATGGCGGCCAGGGCCACCCAGCGCAGCCTGCCGCGGCGCATCACGGCCAGCGATCGGACGGCCGCAGCGCATTGCGCAACGCGGAACGTTTAGCCTGCACACCCCAGACGGTAACGCGCCACATGGCCTCTTTGACGATCGCCGTGCTCATCTTGCTGGAGCCGTGCTCGCGATCGGCGAAGGTGATCGGCACCTCGACGATCGTGGACCCGTTGCGGTGGATGCGCCAGGTCAGCTCCACCTGATAGCTGTAGCCCTGCGACTGGATCGAGTCGAGGTCGGCCTTGTCGAGCACGCTGAGCCGGTAGGCCCTATAGCCTCCGGTGGCGTCCTTGACGCCCATGCCGAGCACGACGCGGATATAGAAGTTGCCCCCGCGCGACAGCAGCAGGCGGTGCAGCGGCCAGTCCACCAGGATCTTGCCGCCGGGCACATATCTCGAGCCGATGACGGCGTCGGCACCGGCACGCAGCGCGTCGAGCAGCCGGGGCAGCTCCTCCGGCGAGTGCGAGCCGTCGGCGTCCATCTGCACCACGACGTCATAGCCGTGATCGCGCGCCCAGCGAAAACCCGCGACATAGGCCTTGCCGAGCCCCTCCTTGCCCGCCCGGTGCATCACGTGCACGTGCGGATCGGCGGCGGCCATCTCATCGGCGATGCGCCCGGTGCCGTCGGGGCTTCCGTCGTCTGCGATCAGCACTTCGACCTCGGGAACCGAACGACGGACCCGGTCAACGATCAGCCGCACATTGTCGGCCTCGTTATAGGTCGGGATGATCACCAGCACCCGCCCCACGCCCGGGTAACCTTCCTCGCTCAATTCCGTCTCCTATCGACGACGCACGCCTACGCACGGCTGCCAGCACCAAAAATGCGACCGCGCCGAGGGTAAGCGCGACCTCGGGCCACTTGCCGAGTCTGGTAGCCAGGGTAGTCGAATCCCCCGTGCGCAGTTCACGCACCATGACCGCAGGGGTGTTGAACTGGGACGCATCGTGCACTTGCCCGTCAGCCGTGACGAACCCGGAGATCCCGACCGTCGAGGCCATCAGGCTGTCGCGGGCGTGCTCGACCGCACGCAGCCGTACCATCGCCAGCTGCTGGGCCGCCTCGGCCTCGTTGAAGGTCGCGTTGTTGGTCTGCACGGCGATCAGCTGCGCCCCGTTGGTCACGACGTCGCGCACCACCTCGTCGTATGCGACCTCGAAGCAGATGACGTCGCCGATCTTGACCGGGCCCATCGTCAGCACGCCCGGCTCGGTGCCGGCCACGAAGTCGGTCCGCAACAGCTTGGCCTGATTGGTGATGGCGCGGGCGATCGGCTCCAGAAGGCTGCGCATGGGCATGTATTCGGCGAACGGGACGGGATGGCGTTTGAGGTACATCCCATCGGGCCCATTGCTGGGCAGCCACACGATCCCGGCGTTGCGCGACTCGTTTTCGCCCGGCCCCCGCAGCACCGCGCCCACCAAAATGGGCGCGTTGATGGCGTTGGCCGCCGCGTCGATGGCCGCGCGCGCGTCGGTGTTGAGCAGCGGGTCGATGTCGGACGCGTTTTCGGGCCACACCACCAGATCCGGCTGCTTCGCCTCGCCGCGCCGGACCTGCCCGGCCAGATCGATGGTGTTGCGCACGTGGTTGTCCAGCACGGCCTTGCGCTGCTCGTTGAAGTCCAGCCCCATGCGCGGCACGTTGCCCTGCACGATGGCGACGGTCACGGGCGCCCCCGTCGGCACCTGCACCGGCACCAGCATGCCCAGCGCCATCACGCCGACCGCGCCCACCAGATAGGGCCATCGCAGCATGAGCAGCAGCCCTCCGGCCACCGCGACCAAAAACGTGACGAGCGGCGCCCCGCCATAGGCCGCGAAGTCGAGCAGGGGCGAGTCGCCCTGGCTGAACGCGAGCCGCCCCCACGGGAACCCGCCGAACGGCGCCCGGTCGCGCAGCGCCTCCTCGGCCACCCACAGCAGCGCGACGATGAGCGGCCACCACTTCCTGAGCGGGTCGATCAGCGCCCACGACAGGGCCATGCCCAGCAGCGCGTAGTAGGTCGCCTGGAACAGCGTCAGCAACACCCACGGCGCGTAGCCCACGTGCAGGTTGGTCCACGACAGCAGCGGTCCAAAGAAGACAATCCCGGTGATCATGCCGAGCCAGAACCCGGCACGCAACCGCTTGCCCTTCACCACATATGCGAGCAACGCCACGCCGAACGGCGCCAGCCACCACAGGCCGAAGGGCGGAAAGGAGAACAGCAGCGCCAAGCCCGAAAGCACCGCCAGCCCAGCAGCTATCAGTAAGACAAACTCCCTCCGTTCCCTTGCGCGTGCAAAGCAACGCGCGGCATACCTCCCCGGAAGGCGGCGCCATCCAAGCCCGACCTTGACCACTTCGTGGATCAAAGATCGTCAGAATAACGCCGCCGACGGTCTGCCAACATACAACTGGGGCGCGACCCCCCGGCCGCGCCCCTTCCTGTTGTCTCCGTGTCCCCATCCGGCCTTCGGGCCGACACCATGGATGTGATGCCGTTTTCTACTGGCCGCTGAAGCACAGAACCTCACGACGGTACGCGTTGGACCTTGGTCAGGTCAAGGCCGAGCCAAGGAGTGAGACGGCGGTCTTCCGGTGCTCGGCGGCGAGCAGACCAGCTGCCGCCAGCACATACGACGAGTCTATGACGACCTTCGGTGATCTCGGCAGTGCCCAGCCACCCGCATGATCGGACAGCGCCGACTGGACGATTGCGCGAGCCGCATCGGCCTTTCGGTGGCGCAGCACGCCGCCGGAGCCGATGACCAACGTCACCGCGCTCAGGTCTTTGCCATGCCGCCGTAGGGCAATCGTCATCGCCCACTCGGCGAGCCGCTCGTCCAACGGGTGCTCGGCGGCCGCGGGATCGATGTCCACGTCGCCCAGGTCGCCCAGCCGCGCGGCCCGCCCCGCCTCGGCAACCCCCGAGGCCGACCACCGCATGCCCAGATCCCCTTCCACGGTCCGCGACGCCCACAACGCCCCCGCCACGTCCGCCACCTCCTCGACCGGCTTGACCACCGAGTACGCGTCCGTCGTCGCCCCGCCCACATCCACCACCAGCAGATCCCCTTCCAGCCCTTGCGCCAGCAGCTCCACCCCGGTCAGCACCACATCGGGCGTGGCACCCCGCACCAGCCGCGCAAACCGTGGCCCCCGCGACAGATGCTTCCCACCGATCACGTGCCGCAAGAAGACCTCACGGATCGCCGCCCGCGCCGGCCCCGGATTGAGCACCCCGATGGCCGGCAGCACATTTTCGGTCGCGACAACCCTCCTGCCCGCGAGGATCCCCTCCACATCGGACCGCGCCGAGGCGTTGCCCGCCACCACGATCGGCGTGCGCCACCGCGCCTTCGCCAACCGCCGCGCGTTGTGCGTAATCGTCTCTTCGTCCCCGCCGTCGGCCCCACCGACCAACAACACGACATCCGGCTTAGCCCCCCGAACCGCCTGCACCCCACC
>JBIOYB010000359.1:0-8389 GCA_044869915.1 Allorhizocola sp. | reverse complement strand
CCGGAATCCGCGCCGCCACGTGGGTCGTCGCGGCGCTGACCGCAGCCTCGGGCCTATGGGCAGCGGTGCGCATGTACGAAACCCACACGCGCCGCTGAGATGCTGCGCGCCGGAGGTTAGCTTGCCTTTTGTGGAACGGACTGAGAGGTTGACATGCTGGATGAAACGCGCGCTGGCGCGCAGCAGGCGACACTGGCCCGGCTCGCGCTGGAAGACGTCTGTTCCGGAGCCGCGCTGGGAGACGTCGCGGACTACTCTACGACGCCAACTTTGTTGATCACGTCAACGGCAGGACGTACCGAGGGCTCGAGGGTGTCCGCGAATCGGTCAAGATCTATCAGCGGCTCTTCGAGGATCTGCGTTTCGAGGTCGTGCAGCAGGTGACCGAAGGTGATGCGGTAGCCTCACGATTCGTCGTTCAAGGCACGCACCGGGGACGGCAGGTTCGGCTGACCGGCATCGTCATCAGCAAGATCAAAGCCGACCGGATAGTCGAGGACTTCGCCGTGACGGACACCTTTGAGCTGGTGCGGCAACTTGGCTGGTGGCGCATACTGCGGCTGGTGGTGACTCAGCCCAGCTTGCTGCGGCACTAAATTTAGACGGCGCCGCAGGCCGCGCTCACTCACGTGCGAAAGGCATGGCGCGGAAGATGAGGTCGGCGACGAGTTCGGGGTGGGTGAGCCAGGGCCAATGGTGTCCAATGTCGAGTTGGTGGTGCGGGATCTGGTGATGGTGCAGGAAATCCTGGCTGGCCGCTGAGGTGGTGGCCGCCGACCACACGTACACACTGGGACACGGCGCCGCGAGAAACTCCTGTCCGAGCTGGTCCCCGGCGCTTTGGCACGCTACGTCCCGCCCTACAGTCCACATGGTGTGCGGGTCGGCGGCGGCCACCGAATCCGCGAAGCTTGCCGGAGCCTGCCCGTCGGCCGCGAGATCCTGAACCTGAGCGGTCAGGCTGTGCTTGAAGGCGTGGGCATCGTCGAAGGCTGCCGCCTGCCCGGTGAAGAAGGCATCCGCAGCGGTCAGGTTGCCTTCGATCGAAATGATGGCCCGGCACTGTGGGGCGAGCCGATGCGCGGCGCGCACAGCCAGAGCCGATCCGAGCGAATGGCCGAGCATCGTGATCGGTGTGACCCACGACTGCCATACGACCTGGGCAGTGAGGGTGGCGAGGCCATCCATTGTGGCCGGTGAGGGTCCAGGCGCGGGATGGCCAAGACCCGGCAGCTCGACAAGGGCGATCTCGACCCGGTCGCACAGAGCATCGATCAACGGCTGCCATGAGTGCACGGTGTCGGTGAAGCCAGGTAGACACACCAACGTCGGCCCGTTGCCGAAGCGGTATATCGCGCAGCCGTTCACCATCGCCGGGTTCACATACCCGAGCCTAGGCCGGGTTCGTCTCGGTCGTGAGAGTGAGGTCATCGGCCGGCGGCGCGGCTGATAATGGCTTCGCGAGAGGCGTTGATCTGGGATGTGATAGGAGCGGCGTGGCGGGCTGGATCGTGTGCTAGCGGACGTTGAAAAATCTTTGCTGACGGACAGTTGAGTCCCGGCTCGCGGACACCGGAATTGGCTCTGTCGAAGATCTTGTGAAGTACCCGCGTGCCGTTCGCAACTGTCCTATGTGGACTGTGATAGATGACTGCGGTGCGATTGTGAGCAACTTCAGGTTGTCCTGCCACACCTTCGTGGTGTGACTGTCGAGCGCGTCTCCCGTGATGCCGATCAGGTGGTGATCGAGGCACGGGCCGCGGCCGCGACGGCGACATGCCCCGGCTGTGGGATCCCATCGGCGCGGGTGCACGGCCGCTATCGGCGTAGCCTGACCGACGTCGCCGCCGATGGCGTGCCGGTGATGATCCGGCTGGCGGTGCGTCGGTTCGTCTGCCGTGAGCCAGATTGTACGCAGGCCACGTTCGCCGAGCAGGTCGACGGGTTGACCACGCCGCACGCCCGCTACAGCCCGCCGTTGCGCGGCGCGTTGACGGCCATCGCGGTCGCGTTGGCCGGGCGACCAGGTGCCCGGCTGGCCGAAGCCTTGGGCGTGCCCGTGGGCCGAGACACGTTGCTGGCCCTGCTGCGCGGCGTGCCCGAACCAGACGATGGTCACCCGGAAGCCGGTCGACGTACTTCCCGACCGGGAGGCTCAGACCCTTGCCATGTGGCTTGAAACCCATCCCGGCGTCCAGGTCATCTGCCGAGACCGAGCCGGCGCGTACGCCGACGGCGCTCGTGCCGGTGCCCCCGACGCGATCGAGGTGGCCGACCGCTGGCATCTGTGGCACAACCTGTGCGAGGTGGTGCAACGTACCGTCGTGCACCATCGCGCTTGCCTACCCGAACCAGTGACCACCTCCGCCCCGGCCGACACCGACGAACAGCAGCAGGCTTCACCGGCGCCGCGTCCGGAGTCGCCAGCCGCGATCGGTGTGCGGGAACGCTACACGGCGGTCCAGGAGATGCTCGGTAAAGGCATGCAGCGCAAGATGATTTCCTCGGTCTTGAACCTCGATCCCGCCACGGTCGCCCGCTACGCCGAGGCCACCAACATCGAGCAGCTGCTGATCACCAGGCACCGCGCCAGCAAGCTCGACCGGTTCAAGGACTACCTGGACGCTCGGTGGAACGAAGGCTGCACCGATGCCACCCGGCTCACCGAGGAATTGCGTGCGCACGGATATAGGGGTACCTCGCGTACCGTGCGCCGCTACCTCGAACCGATCCGCGCCACCGGCAGCCCGGCTGCCCACACGCCAACCCCGCCCAAACCACGTCAGGTCACCGGCTGGATGACACGTCACCCCGACAACGTCAACGACAGCAACAAGATTCGGCTCAAGACCATCCTGTCCCGCTGCCCTGAACTGGACGCCCTCGCCAGCCTGGTGACCGACTTCGCGAAGATCCTGTGCAACCGCCTCGGCGAGCAACTGCCCGAATGGCTCGCCGCCGCCGAAGCCGCGCCGCTTCCCGAGCTGCACTCCTTCGCCGCCGGCCTGCGCCGCGACTTCGCCGCCGTCACCAACGGCCTGACCCTTCCCTGGAACTCCGGCGCCGTCGAAGGCACCGTATGCAAAATCAAGGCCATCAAACGAGCCATGTTCGGACGAGCAGGCTTCGAACTCCTCCGCAAACGCATACTGATCAACGCCTGACCCGCAGGCTCACAAGATCTTCGACAGAACCACCTGGGCTGTCCGATCACTCCGCAGCCCGCGCATCGGTTTGAGGCGGTGTTTGAGCCGGCTGTGATCGGCCTCGATCGGATTGTTGGCATACCGTTCGACGTGGTGCCACCCCCGACGGGATCAACTCGTCAAGCACCCCGGATAGATCGCGGCGGCGTCGGTGACGACCTCGCCGGGCGTCACCGTCAACGTCGACAATGCCCGATGGAAGAACCTGCGGGCCGCGTCGGCATCACGGCGGGATGCAACCAGCACGTCGATGACCTGCCCGTGCTGGTCGATGGCCCGATACGCATACCGCCACACACTGTTGACCTTGACGTACGTCTCATCGGCGAACCACCGATCTCCCGGGCGAGTGACGAGCGGACCGGGCGGCGTCGGCCGGCAGCGGCGTGAACCGCTGCCCCCACCGGTCGACGGTGACGTGGTCGACCTCGACCCCACGCTCGATCAGTAGTTTCTCCACGTCGCGGTAGGACAGGTTGTAGCGCAGGTACCAGCGCACCGCGATGATGATCACCTCAGCCGGAAACTGGTACCCGCAGAAGGCAGATTTCGGCGGCGGCAAGGTAGGGCAACGACTCGACAGCGTCACCACTCAACCCTGCCTCGATCTCGCCCATGACCAACGCAACAGCACCGGGGTGACATCCTATCTGGACCGCTGGCTGCCCATTGTGACCTGGTAGACCACGGGTCTACACAGCCGTCTGGCTCCGGCTTCGCCCATACCGAGTCATTTCTGATTGGCTGCTACCGGCGCTGGCGTGCGGCGCGGCATCGTGCTCGCGGCGCCGCCGGCCCGGTGCTGGTCATGGCACGATGGGCTGGTGCTGCCGCAAAGATTCACCGCCATCTTGCAGCCAATGCCCCGTGGGCGGGTTTTTGTCGCGGTACCGTTCGATCCGGATCAGGTGTGGGCGGTCAAACCGCGGCATCCCATCACCGGCACCTCAACGGCCGGGGCGTGCGCGCGGTCATCGAAAGCCATGGCCGGACGCGGGGTTTCACCATGGGGCCGGCCTGGCTTCGCGACTGCCAGGGCGTAGCTGCCGGTGACACGTCGAGGTGGTGATCGTGCCGGAAGGGCTCCAGCGCGGCGATCTGGACGCAGACATCGCCGCTGCGCTGGACGCCCACCCGGCCGCCGGTGCTTTCTTTGACTCCCTCGCACAGTTTTACCGCAAGGCCTACCTGCGCTGGATCGATGGCACGAAACGCCGTCCGCACGAGCGGGTCCGCCGCATCCAGGAGATGGTCACCTTGCTGGAGGCCGGGATCAAAGAACGTCCCAAATAGCGGGTTCGCCGGGAAGTGCAGTCGGTCAGCGGCGACGACGGCCCAAGTGGGTGCAGACATGCGACCGGGGTTGACGCTCAGCGAGCTGGCTAAAGTTCCGGCGACCCCCGGGTCGCCGGAACTTGATAGCAAAGATCGACGAGTTGCGATGTCGTTACGGTAGCAGTTCGGACGCGTTGTCGCGGCCGGCTGGCCAGAACACGGGCTGGTCGTGGAGGCCGGGGTAGCGGTGGTTCTGGATCAGGGCTTGGGTGGCGGGCAGGAGCAGGTGGTCCTGCAGGGCCAGCGCGCCGGTCACGTTCGCATTAGGGAATCTGGCCGGGTTGACCACGACGGAGACCATGATGCGGTGGAACATCTCGTCTCCGTAGAACACGGGTCGTAGGGGAAGCTGGTTGGTACGTTGCCAGACGAGGAACGGTGTGAGACCCCACAGGCTGTAGCCGCGCTGCGCGGCGGCGGCCTGCATGGCCGCTGGTGGCTGGAGTCCGGTGTCGTGGTACCAGCCGGTCTTGTCTGGTCGGCCGGCGGCGTTCCAGAGGATGTCGGCGAGGTAGCCCAGGCCGGGTGTGGCGGTGGCGATGAACGGGGCACGGGCTTTCGCGATGCGCCGCAATGCCGCTACGGGATCGGCGGACCGCGCCACGCCGGCCGGGTCGCTATCGTGCATGATCAACGCGGTGGCGTTGAACAGCACCGTCCGGGGCCACTGCCCGAGGCCCTCGGTGATGAACGCCTGGGCGTCGTGGTGCCCGAGGTGGGAGAAGACCAGGTCGGCTTCGCCGGCACGGGCCTTGTCGTAGACATCTTCTCCGATATAGATGTCCACCCGCTGGCGAGTTCGCGCCTCGAAAGAGGCGATTAGTCGCGGGAGCAGTCCTCCGTCCTGGATGGTCGTGACGCTGGCTAGGCGGATGGTGCTTCTCGACGCTGCCGCGTCATTTGGGATCGTGGCGGCTGACGCGTTCGTTGTCCAGCCCGCTACGCCCGCCATGCTCAGCGCGAGCAGGCCGCCGGCCTGCACCGCGTCCCGCCGCGATAGCCGGGGTGCGTAATGCTGTCCGTCCATGTTGTCTTGAACGTGCATGTTGGTCTCCTGTTCGGTTTTCGGTCACGGCCGGTTGCGTCGTGGGGTGTCGCGTCTGCCCGGGTGAGGTTTCCGGGCCGTGTCGGATGCCGAGGTGGCTGTGGCGGTCCCTTGCGTGGGAAACAGTTGGCGGTAGCGGTCGAGGAACACCTCGATGCGCTCCGCTTGTCGCTGCAGGTCTATCGCGCGCTCGTGCAGATATGTCTTACCGGCCGGGGTCAGGCTGTAGATGCGACGTGGTGGTGCGTCATCGCCTAGCGTCCATTGCGCCGTGACCATGTCGTCCTCGGCCAGCTGGCGCAACACCCGGTACACCACAGAAGGGTCCTGCCCGGCCCGCCGGAAGCCGAGGTCGGCCAGGTAGCCGGCCAGCACGTATCCGTGCCTCGGAGCTTGGGCAAGCGCCAGCAGGACGAACGGGACCATGCCCTGGCCCGTTCCGCTTCGATCGCCATCATCGCGGCGCGCGCCCACGTTCGGCCCTCCGTCTTCGGTGACAACATGCCTCTAGTGGCAAAATAACCTTAGTGCCGTAGCTTCGACCGGGTCCAGGGTCGCTATCCGGCGCTTGAGCGAAAGCCGATGCCAAAGGGCCCGTTGACTGCGCGACCGGTGCTCTCCAGCCGTCCACCTGCCTTGCAGCCGATGCGCGGATGTGCGGGTGGTGGCGCCTCGGAACGTGTTCTTCGAGGAGCTCAACGGTACGCGTCGGTGAACACAAGCGTCCGGTGCAGGTTGCGTTTGGTGAAGATTCCAATGTGGATCACCGCGCCGGTCATGGCAGTGCCAGCTCCTTCGTCTGGCTGGTGATGTGGAGGAAAATGCCGTCGAGGGTGGGTTTGTACAGCCCGATGTTGCCGGGCCGGATGCCGGCGGTGTCGAGGCGGTGCAGGGCTTCGCGCAGGGTGTCCACGCCACGGCTGGCCGGGACAATGACCTTGCCTCTGTGGTGGTCGTAGGTGGCGTGGCCGCCGTTGACGCCGCGCAGGGCCTGCATTGCCGGTTCGCGCTGGCTGTCGTCTATGGACAGTTCGAGCACCGAGCCTCCGGTGCGGGCTTTCAATTCTTCAGGGGTGCCTGCACTGATGAGCCAGCCGTGGTTGATGACGGCGACGCGGTCGGCGAACTGGTCGGCTTCTTCCAGATATCGGGTGGTGAGCAGGACAGTGGTGCCGGTGTGCACGAGGCCCTGGTCTCGCTCACCCCGCGAGGCCAGACGCTGGTCGACGGGTGGCGCTCGGACCGCGTTGATGGCACTGCCCGCATGTTCGCCGACACCTCCAGCTCCGATCTGGCCACCTTCGCCAAGGTCCTGGACCGGGTGCTGGCCGCGTTACATGCGGCCACCCCTGCAACAGGCTCCTCGTCCCGGGCAATGACGTCATCGGAAACGGCCCGCGGCCACATGGCCCCAACGGACATCGCGGCCAGCACCACGGCCCGATATCGATGTTCTCCAGCGTCATGAGATGAAATGACCTAGCATCTCAGCGGCGCGTGTGGGTTTCGTACATGCGCACCGCTGCCCATAGGCCCGAGGCTGCGGTCAGCGCCGCGACGACCCACGTGGCGGCGCGGATTCCGGCGAGGTCGGCGATGATTCCGGCCAGCAGAGCACCGACGGCGAACCCGCCGTCGCGCCACAGCCGGTAGACGCCGACAGCGCGGGCGCGCCAGCGGGGGTGGGCCACGTCGCCGATGGCGGCGAGCAGGGTTGGGTACACCATGGCGGTGCCGGCGCCGAGCAGCACGAGTGCCACCGCCCACACGGGGAAGGTCTGTCCTATCGCGACGGCACCGAGGGCTGCGGCCTGCAGGAGCATGCCGCCGACGATGAACGGTTTGCGGCCGTACCGATCGGACAGAGGGCCGGTGATGATCTGGCCGAGTCCCCAGACGGCCGGGTAGAGCGCGGCCAGAGCACCGATCTGGGTCAGGGACAGTCCGGCGGTCGCGAACAGCAGCGGAAACAATCCCCAGGCCAGGCCGTCGTTGAGGTTGTTGACCAGCCCGGCCTGGCTGGCCGAGGACAGGGCCGGTTCCCGCCATGAGACCAGGCCGAAGATCTGCCGGGTGCTCAGCCCGCTATGGTGATCGGCGTTGGTGTGCTGATGGTTGGCGGCTTCGTAGCGGGCGTGGCCGCGGGTTTCCCGCACCCAGAAGACGGTCAGGCCCAGACCGATGGCGATATAGGCGGCGGCGAGCAGAAACGGCGCCGGGCGCAGCCCGTAGGCTGCGGCGAGTGCTCCGGTGGCCAGGGCGGTGGCGGCCAGGGCGACGTAGCCGGCGGCCTCGTTGAGTCCCATCGCCAGGCCACGCTGTTTCGGTCCGACCAGGTCGATTTTCATGATGACCGTGGTGGACCAGGCCAGGCCTTGGTTGATGCCGAGCAGGATGTTGGCGGCGATGATCCAGCCCCAGTTCGGCGCAAAGATGATCATTGCTGGGATGGGGATCGCCACCAGCCATCCGGCGATCAGGACAGGTTTGCGGCCGTACCGGTCGGAAAGGGTTCCGGCGAAGAAGTTGGTGGCGGCCTTGGTCAGGCCGAAGGCCAGGATGTAGGTCAGCGCGGCGGAGTAGGCCGCCAGGTGGAAGGTCTGCTCGCCCAGCAGCGGCAACACGGTGCGTTCGCTGCCCAGTACCCCGCCGACGAGCGCGTTGACCACGACCAGGAGGGTGAACTGGGCCGCGTTCGCCTTGAGGCCCAGCCGGATCGGGGCAACGGTAGTGGCGGTCATGCGTCCTGCTCCAGCGCCCGACCTGTCACCTTGGCCCAGTCCGCTGCACCCCCGTCCAAAAC
>JBIOYB010000358.1:0-33959 GCA_044869915.1 Allorhizocola sp. | reverse complement strand
CCGCACCGCACCGCCGCACCGCACCGCCGCACCGCACCGCACCGCCGCACCGCACCGCCGCACCGCACCGCCGCACGAGATACGCGGCAGGGCACATAGCAGGCCCACGGCGAGGCTCACAGCAGGCATACAAACCAACGATCAGCGCAACTGGTCCACCACCACCTGCCACGCCAGCCAGAACGCTCAATCCCTTCTCACGCCGCATCACCTCCCTCACCGTGACCCCGGCTGTTCATCAACACGATCGCATCGAGCAGACGATGACAGTCCACATCAGACATCGGCTGCGTGGTCAGCTCGGCGGTGTGCGCCATCGCGGTCAGGCATCTGTCACGCAACTGCACCACAGGCTGCCCGGAGCGCTGCGAGAGCCACACCACATCGGCCTTGAACCGTTGCGATTTGGCGAACTGCACCAACGCATCCGGCAGCTCCACCGGATCGGGCACGGCCTCATCGAGGTGCACTCGCAGCTCAGCCCCGAGTGCCCGGGCGATGGCCGCTAATGCCGCTATCGTTGGATTGCCCCGCCCGTTTTCGAGGTTGGCAATGTAGGGCACGGAAAGGCCGGCATCTGCCGCAACCGACGCTATCGTGCGCCCGGCGGCAAGCCTGCGCTGGCGGAGCCGGCGGCCCAACTCCACGGGTAGCTGGACGGGATCTGTCGTCACAAGAAACATCTTGCCACAATCTTTTCCCACAGGATAGAGTCGCCACTCATGAGAAACGGGGATTTTCGGCGATTGTGGTTCAGCACCAGCATTTCTTCGCTGGGCACCTGGCTCCTCATCGTGGCCGTTCCCGTTCATGTCCATGCGCTGACGGGGTCCGCGACGGCCACCGGCCTCGCGATCGCGATCGAGGCCGCCCCGGCGCTCCTCATCGGACCGCTGGCCGGTGTCCTCGTCGACCGATGGGACAGGCGATTAACCATGGCCTGCGCCAGTTTGGCCTGCGCCGCCGGGGTGTCCCTGATATTCATCGGCGGCTTGGCGTTCATCTATCTTGGCCTCCTCGCCGAGAGCGCCGCAGCCGTTTTCCTGGTTCCGGCGGGACGTGCGCTCCTGCCCGACATCATCGGCATCGGACCCGGACTGGCCTCGGCCAACGCGTTATCCTCGATCACCGCGGCGGTGATCCGCATGACCGGCCCGATTCTCGGCATGCTTGTCTATGTCCACGGTGGACTGTCGTGGGTCATAAGCCTCGACGTGGCAAGCTATGTGCTCGCCGCAGCCCTCATCATCATGATCAGTCGCGTCGCCTCACAGCGCAGCCAAGCGGCCAGGCACCTGCGGCAGGAGCTCGTCACCGGCCTTCGTTGCGTAGTGTCGCAACCACTTACCCGTGGCCTGCTCCTCGCCAGCTGGATCTTCTGGACGGCCAACGCCGGCCTCACCGCCCTGCTGGTGCCGTTCATCGTTGCGAAACTCGGCGGCTCCGGTGCGGATGTGGGTTATCTCATCAGTGCGCTTGGCATCGGATACCTCATCGGATCGTTGATTTTAAAGCCTTTTCTTGTGATACCGACGAAGCTCTCGCTGACCTTCGCCTGCGCTGCGACCGGGGTGTGTTTTCTGGCCCTCTTCAACGCTCCATCCATGACAGTGGCGTTGGTGGCCATCCTGGCCAGTGGCATCCCGGGTTCGATGGTCTCGGTGATCGTGCAGCACACATTGCAGGCCAACATACCGTCCACCTTGCTTGGCCGGACGATCGCCGCGTTCTACACAAGTGACGCCTGCGCGGCAGTGGTCGGTGCGCTGCTGGCTGCCACGCTGAGCGGCATCGTCGGCCAGGCCTTCCTGCTCAACCTGTTCAGTGCGGCGGCGCTATTCGCCGGGCTCCCCGCGCTGGCATGGCAACAGCGGACCGTCGAAGTGCCACGACCACCTTGAGCAACCAAGCCCCGCCCGATCGCCGCGCCGGCACGCCCGCTTCAACCGGCCGGCGGGCAGCAGCGCGAGTCGACGGGTGCAGCAACCGCAACCGCACCGCAAACCGCAACCGCACCGCAACCCGCAACCGCACCGCAACCCGCAACCGCACCGCAACCCGCAACCGCACCGCAACCCGCAACCGCACCGCAAACCGCAACAAGGCCGAACCACAGCATGGCCGAACCACAGCATGGCCGACACGGCAGCATGGCCGACACGGCAGCATGCCGACGATAGCGACACGGCCAGCGATCAGCACGAGAATGGCACCCGCGCTGTCAAACCGGCGCGGCACAGGCACTTTGGCGGGACGGATGAGCGCGACACCAAACAACACCGACACAGCCGTGCGGCAACGAGCACCACGCCGGCAGGGCCGACCCTGCCACGCGCACGACGGACGCGACACTGGCAACCGACCTGGCCGCCCGAGGCTCGTGCCGGGCTCGCCCGGCCGGGTGCCCGGGCCACTGGCCAGGCCAGCGCGCGATCCAAACGGCGGCGGCGCGCCAGCAATACGCAGCGCTAGCGACCTTAGCTCGGCCCGGCCAAGCCCAACGCTGTCAGGGCTGGGAGCCGCAACAAACGCAGCGCGAGCAACGTCGATGCAGCCCGCAGCGAATCCTGCGCGACGGGAGAAACGTCGGCGCGGCCGGAGCCAGCCCGCACGGCGGGGCACCCTCCGCGATCGGCAGCGAGCGCGGCGCCGACAGGACCAGGGGTGCAGCCAGTGTGGCGCGAGCAGGGCTGGCGCCAGACCTTGCGAGCCTGCACGGTGCAAGCAACCTCCGCGCCGTCGGCAAGGATGGCGCGGGCCGGACTGCGGGACGGGGGTGGGGGCTGCGGGACGGGGAGGGGGTGGGGCTGCGGGACGCGACACGAGCAGCGCGAGCAACGCCACCGAGGGTGTCCGTCGCGTTGGCGCGGGCTGGCGAGTACTACGCGAACGGTGCCCACGCGGACATCCGAGTGGGGCGCAGGCAACTTCGGTCCGGCGGATGGGGCGGATGGGCGATGGGCGGAGCCGGGGACGCCGACACGGCGCGGGCCAGGGACGCGATGAGGAGCCGATGTGAGGCAGCGCGAGGCGAGCGCGATGGGGAGCGCACGCAGCGTGGGAACGGACGCGCTGCGGGAACGAGGGCGGTGTGGGGGCGGCGGGGAGTGGGGTTGGTTAGCGGCTTACCTCGACGCCGTGGACGCCGGGGATGGTGCGGAGGCGTTCGCCGAGGGCGGCTATGGGGGTGCCGTTTTGGGGTTGAGAGGTGAGTACGAGTGATTGGCCGGTGTTGCTGTAGGACACTCGCAGGACGCGGCTGCGGGCGAGGATTTCCTTGGCTCTCTGCTCGACATCGTCCAGGCGGGCGTTTGGTTCGAGGGTCAGGATGACCTCCAGCATTCGTCTACGCGGGAGGACCTCACGTTCAAAATATTTGAACAGCCAGAGGACGGCGAGGCCGAAGATGGTGGCACCGATTGCGGCGAACCATTGGCGGAGGCCGACGGCGAGGCCTATTGCCGCGGTGAGCCAGAGGGAGGCGGCTGTGGTCAGGCCGCGCACGGTGGCGCCCTCGCGCAGGATCGCGCCGCCGCCCAGGAAGCCGATGCCGGTCACCACCTGGGCCGCTATCCGGGTCGGATCGCTGCCGACGATGCCCACCCCTGACAACGTGAATACTGCCGCGCCGAGGCTCACCAGCATGTGCGTCCGCAGGCCCGCGGGCTGCGCGCCGAGCTCCCGCTCCAGACCGAGCGCGGCACCCAGCGCTGCGGCGGTGGCTATCTGGCCAAAAATGATCCAGTCCACCCGTTCAGTATCAGCTCTCCGGCAGCGTCCACAAACCATCTTTGGCCGCCAAACGGGTCAGCGCGTCGCCGGGCAGGCCCGGGTTGTAGACGCCGCTGACACCCACGCAGCACATCTGGGCAAGCTGGGCCTGTGCCATCTTCCGGTCGCGGTGCCCGAGGTAGGCCAGATGCAGCAAGCTCAGCGCATCCGCCCCAAAACCCGCATACGAGCTGGGCCGGCCGTGGTCGGCCGAAAAACCCTCGGCGAAACGGCGCATGGTTTCGAGGTTCGGCAGATCGGCGGGCGCCTCCCGCGGGGCGGCGAACCACGGGGCGACCGCCACGACGCCTTCCGTGGCCTCACCGGCAATGGCTTGAAACGAATTGTGTACGGCAGAAGGCCCGCACACGATCGGGCCGGTCCAGCCTGCGGCGCGCAGGTCGCGCACGGCGATGCCGTCCAAGGGCGGCACGGCGTCGACAACGATCGCCTCGGGGGCCGGGGTGGCCGAGACTACCGCTTGCGCGAGTTGGGCCAAGGTGGTGGTGGTTTCGGGCGGGATCTTTTTGGAGGCAACAAGTGTCAGGCCGCGGGCGGCGAAGTCTTCAACGTAGGGAGGATCCAAGGAGAGCAATCCAACTTTCTCCGCCGTGAGCGCGCTCAAGAGTTTCGCACGGACCTGGGACGCGGTCGGGCCGGCCTGGAACACATAACTTGGCATCGGGGCGGGCATGCCAGGCATGCCGGCGCCCGGGGAGCCCGGCGCGGCCAGGATGGTCGGCGTGCAGGAGGCCTGGCCGGCGCGGGCCACCGCTTCACCGACGCCGATGAGCGCGTGGACTCCGGCCTCGAGGAGCGCACTCGGATCGTCGCCGGGGATTAGTTCGACATGGTCGGCGTGGTGCGCGTTCAGGGCATCGGCACGATAGCGCACGCCCTGCTGGACCTGCTGGGCCGCCAAAGCAAACACGCTGTCGGCCGCGTCCGGTCCGGCCAAGAGGAGGGCGGCCGCCGAGTCTGGGCGCGCCAGGAGGATTGCGGCGCGGAGGATTGCGGCGCGGGCCGCCGGCACGGCAAGCGGGGCATCGAACGGTGCGCCTTTGTGGAGGGCGGCAGGCGATGGGGTGGTGGCCGGGTTTGAGGCTGGGGGTGGGGAAGGAGGCGGTGACGCGGGAGGTGGGGTCGGGGCGTGTGGGAGGACGAGGCCGATGCGCAGCGGTGATAACGGCATGGCGAAGGCGCGGGCCCGCAGCAGGGCGGTGGTCAGCAGGGGCAGGCCCAAGGCGACCAGCCCGCCCGTCAGCACCTTGCGGCGCGTGATCTCGTTCGTCATGCCGATCACGATCACGCGCCGCCGGTACCATATCAAGGGGTTTGTCCGATTTATGACGTTGTACGTAGCGCGGCGATCAGCCAATCGAAGGCTGGGACCGCGGAGGGGAAGGGCGGGCGGTTGTTGAGGATTCCCAACAGCTGCCAGTAGCGCTCGATTCGGTGATCGGTGAAGGTGGCGAGTTGGTCGGCGAGCTTGCGGCGGTCGGGAGGCGAGTCGCCCAGGATGCGGGCGGCGATCTCCTGGCCCTCGGGCGACCCGGGATCCACGCCGTCCTTGACGGCCTCACCCGCGAGCGAGACGACGCGCGGCGCCAGGGACGCATCGAACTCGGTCGCCGTGGTGGAAGGGGCCGCGGCGCCGGTGACGGCCATTTCGCGGACGCGACGGCGGAAGTCCTTGTCGGACACCAGCTCCGCGAGCTCGATCCAGGCGTCGACCTGTTCGGGTGCGGGATCGTCGGGCAGCATGCGCATGCCCTGCGCGATGGGCGAATCCGGCAGTCCGTCGAATGTCTCGGCGACGAAATCGTCGATCAGGCGCTGCCGCTCCTGCGCGGACAGCTGTGCCAGTTTGTGCATGAGTCTCAACTCCTCGCTGGTACTGTTTCGTTCGGCGACCGACCGCAACACCGCGCGGCGCAGGCGCAGCGCGGAGATGGACGTGTCGAGCGCGGCGATGTGCGCGCGCACCACGTCCGCAAGCGACACCTGCCGCTCGAGCACCCGCCGCACGGTCTGCACGTCGACGCCCAACTCCCGCAGGGTGCGGATGAGGTCGAGCCGGGCGACGGCCTCGGCGTCGTACAGGCGATAGCGGCCGGACGAGCGGGTCGACGAGAGCAGCCCGAGGTCGGACCAGAAACGTATGGTCCGCACGGAGACCCCGGTGCGCTCGGCGAGCTGCCCGATGGTGAAGCGATCGTTCACGCGTACCAGCCTCAACCTTCCATCCACTGGAGACTCAAACGGATTTAACCAGGCCCGAGGCGCCGATCAGACCCGCGCGCGGCCGCAGGGCCGCAGCCCGCGTGCCGAAATGCTCCCTGAGCTGGCCACTTCGGTTATGGCCGAAGCGCTGCCGCACGGTGCGCCGATGCGGCACACCATGGGCGCATGCATCGACGAACCCTCCTTTCCGCCGGAGCGGGCCTGTTCATCCCCGGCGGCGCGGTGCTCGCCACCCCCGGCGCAGCACAGGCCAGCACCGACTATGCGCCCGCGACGTGGTATCCGGCCAGTTCCGCCAACTACACAGTGGCCAACCGGGAGTCCGACTACAACATCAATTATGTGGTCATTCACACGACCCAGGGCTCGGCATCCGGTACCCTCAGCTGGCTTCAAAATCCCGCCGCGCAGGTGAGCGCGCACTACCTGGTCCGCTCCAGCGACGGCCATGTGTGGCAATGCGTTCGAGACAAGGATGTGGCCTGGCACGCCGGAAACTGGAACTACAACACGTGGTCGATCGGCATCGAGCACGAGGGATTTGTGGGCCAGGACGGCTGGTACACGGAGGCGATGTATCAGGCGTCGGCGGCGCTGACCCGCCACCTGTGCGCGCGATATGGCATCCCCAAGGATCGCCAGCACATCATCGCCCACAGCGAGGTGCCGGGCGCCACGCACACCGATCCAGGCCCACGCTGGGACTGGTCGTATTACATGTCTCTGGTGAACCAGACGCCCACGTGGGCGTCCACTGTGGACAACACGACGGCGGGCCGCTTCACGGCTAGCGCCAACTGGGGCACGTCGGCCTATTCGAGCCAACGCTATGGTACGGACTATCGCTACGCCAATCCACAGTCCACTTCGGACGTTGCCGCATACAAGTTCAGCATCCCGGCGACCGGCAGCTATCGGGTGGAGGCGTGGTATCCGTCGCTGCCCGGCTACAACACTGCCACCCCATATCACATCGTGACCACGACCGGGAATCAAGTGGTCCACGTGGACCAGCGCTCGGGCGGTGGCGCGTGGCGCAGCCTTGGCACGCATACACTCTCGGGCGGCGACTACGACGCGGTCCTGGTCAGCCGCTGGACCAGCGGCACGGGTTTGGTCATAGCGGATGCGGTGAAGCTCACACGCGTCTAGCCGTGCGCATTTCTTCAAGACGCTCGGATGGCGGCTCGGTATCGTTGCGCGCATGAGCGATACCGAGTTCACCAGCGAGTTTGAGGTCACCGTGTGGGACGCAAAGCCTTACTACGACACGGGTCCCAAGCTCTCCCGGGTCACCGTGCACAAGACCTTCACGGGCCGCATCGCCGGCACGAGCGTCGGCGAGGGGCTCACGGCACAGTCCGACGCGGGCGCCGGTTATCTCGTCTCCGAGCTGTTCACCGGGAGCCTCGACGGCCGGGCGGGCACGGTCGTGTTCCAGCACGGCGGCATCGTCGACGAGCACGACAACCCGACCAGCTTCGGCCACATCGTGCCGGGGTCGGGCACCGGCGGGCTCGCGGGGCTGGCGGGTCAGGTGCGGTTTCGGCATGGATCGATTTCGATTACTATGGCGAGTCGTGTTTAGACGATTGATTCCGGCTCTTACCCTCGCTATTGGTCTCGTCGTGGCCGGCGTAGGTGTGGTGGCGACGCCCGCCCTGGCGGCGGGCAAGGTTCCGGCACAGTTCATTGCGAAGATGTATACCGTGGCCCTCGGCCGGATGCCGGATCGCGGTGGCTGGTCGTCTTACACCAACGATTTTGCGACGCTCGGCTGCACGCACGCACGGGTCGCGCAGACCGTGCGGGGCTTCTACACATCGGGCGAGTTCCTCGGCCGCGCCTACGCCAACGCGGCGCGCGTCCTCGCGCTCTACCGTGGCGCGCTCAACCGCGAGCCCGACCAGGCGGGCTTCGACCACTACCGCACGACCCTCGACACCGGCACGGTGACGTGGGCCCAGGTCGTGGAGGCGTTCGTGGCCAGCGGCGAGCTCGCCAACCTGGTCCCGGCCATCTGCGGCTCGGCGACGTCCTACTACTACGGCACCGCGCCCGCGCCAGCGACACCCGTCGCCGGGCCAGGCACGGGCCAACAGTTGCAGGCCCTGCTCGACGCCGCGCCCGCCGGGGCGACCGTCTACCTCGCGCCGATGGCGGTGGTCCGGCTGACGGCCATGCTCGAGATCCCGGCCGGCAAAGCCCTTGCCACCACCGGGCTTCCGTCCACACACGAATATGCCAACCAGGCCCGCCTCGTGCGCTCCAGCCCGTTCTCCGGCCCGATGGTGCGCCTGCACTCGGGCGCCCGCCTGCTCAACGTGTGGGTCGACGGACAGCGCGGCGCCTACACCAACTACACACTGTGGGCCATCAACGTGCAGGCCATGGGCGGCAACGGGACCGAGGTGTCGGGCGCGAAGATTTCCAACAGCCAGGGATGGAGCAGCCTACAGACGATCGGCGCGTTCGAGGGTTTCCCATGCCAGGCGACGCTCATCGCCGGCAACCTGATCACAGCCTATTCGTCGGAGCACCTGCGGCTCGGCGGATCCGGCCGGTGGACCGACGGCATCTCGGTCGCCTGCGAAAACGCCATCGTGCGCGACAACGGCATCGTCGACGCGACCGACGTCGGGATCGTGCTGTTCCGCGCGAGCCCGGCGGTGCAGCGGTCCACGGTCCGTGACAATCAGGTGCTCAGCGCGGGCAACTCGGCCTACGGCGCACTCGGCGTCGACGGCCTGCACAGCCTGGGCGTCACGCACGACTTCACCGGTTCGGCCGTGCAAAACAATGCCTTCTGGACAGGGCCGGACACGCACTTCGACATCGGCTTGGCCGTGGGCACCCGGTCGTGGTTCGGCACCCTCAACGATCCCGGCACGGGAGTGTCCGTCATCGCCAACCACACCAACGGTTTTCGCACCAACGTCAACACCGGCATAGCGGTCACGGGCATGCACAACGCGACCGTGCAGGCCAACGATCTCCTGCTCAGTCTTGTGCCGGTGAGCGCCTGCCCGCGAGTCAACTTCGGCGTCGATGCCGACGGATATGCGACGGGCGGCAACTTCCAGCCCGGCGCACAGTCCGTCCGGTTCACCAATACCGGCGGGGGCGGCTGCGTCGGGCATTAGCGGGGGCTTGGCGCGCGGGCTGGGGGCGGTGTTCGTGGGCGCGCGTCACACGGCCGAGGTGCGCGGGTGGGGTGCGCCGCCGCGCTGCTTGGGTTAGCGCGCCGCGTCACGCACTGCCGCGTTTGTCTGCGGCACACGGCGGTGTGGCGTGGGCCCTGGCCCAAGTGCGGGGTTGGGGCACGGCCGACGACCTTCGCGAAGGAAAGCAGGAGGCGTGGCTGTCCCGCACGGCGCGGCGGGTGGAGCCGGCCTTGTGCCTTTTTAAAGCGTGCTGTCTTTAGTTCCTCCCGTCGACCCTTCGGCACGCGCACAGGGGGTGGAGCGCCCGCAGCGAAGCGGGGACGTACGACCCTTGGCCCAGGCCGGGATCCGACTTGAACTCGTTGCGGGCCGAAGGGTTGGCGGGAGGAACCCCACCCCGAGGTTCTCGCCGGAGGCACGCTCTTCAACTCCCGCTCACTGCACGATGGGCGGACTCTGTGTGTGTCGGCTACCGGATCGACGCTTGTAAACCTTGGCCTCGATGCCTGACGCTACGTGTACGGCTACATCGTAGCCTTACACGCGAGGTGTTCCCTTGCGTGGTCAATCCATGTAGATGGAGGTTGGCCATGGCCAACAAATGGGCCGTGCGTGCGATCCTCGCCACGGCCGTCACGCTGACGGTGACCGGGCAGGCTAGCCCTGCCGGGGCCGCTGCGGCACCCACCGCGTCGCCACAGGAGTCACCGTCGGTGGTTGACGCGGCGCTGCGACGCGATCTGGATTTGAGCCTCGAGCAGCTCCGGGCTAGACAAGCGAAGGAGGCTATAGCACCGGACGTCGAAAAGAGCATGCGTGCGACGCTAGGCGAGCGCTACGGCGGCACATGGCTGTCGCGCGACGGCACGCTCCACGTCGGAGTCACGGGCAGCGGCGAAATCACGTCGATCACGAGCGCGGGCGCGACCCAGAAGACCGTCGCCTACAGCGAACGGCAACTGTCCGGCTTCCAGGCGGCGCTGGATCGCCGGGCCAAAGCCGCACCCGACTCGGTGTATGAATGGTATGTCGACGTGCCCAACAACAGGCTGGTCGTCACCGTCCTATCCGGGCAGACCGCGGCCGCGCAGGCGTTCATCGCCGAATCAGGTGTCAGCAGCCAGGCCGTGCAGATCGTGACGAGCGACGAACGCCCGCGGCCGATGGCCGACGACCTGCCCGCCGGCGAGCGGTTTCACACGAGTGCCGGTGGATGCTCGACCGGGTTCGCCGTGGTTGGTGGCGGCTTTGTCACCGCCGGGCACTGCGGTGTGATGTCCTTTCTCACCGGGCCCAACGGCATAACCTTCCTGGGCATCGGGCGAGGCTCGTCGTATCCCGGCAACGACTACGCATGGGTCTCGACTGTCTCGAACTACACGCCCATCGCGCAGGCCAAAGGGCTCGGCGTCGTGGCCGGCTCACGGGAGGCCGTCATCGGCACGGCCGTGTGCCGCTCCGGCGCCACGACGGGCGTGCACTGCGGCAACATCTTGTTCAAGAACGTGCACGAGGACTATGGCGACGGCGATATCTTCGGCCTGACCAAGACCGATGCCTGCGCCGAAAAGGGCGACTCAGGCGGTCCGTTCATGGCCGGCGACCAGGCTCAGGGCGTGGCGTCTGGTGGCTCCGGCAGCTGCGGCCCCAACGGCGGCACCACCCTTTTTCAACCGATCAACCCGATCCTCGCCGCCTACGGGCTGACCCTCCTCACGGGTCCGTCGGCATCGCCGTGGTGGACCCAATCGCCGCACAACAGCGAGCGGGGAACGATCCGCGCCGACTTCAACGGCGACGGCTTCGAGGACGTCGCGGCGTTCTACAACTACAACAACAACCAGACCAAGCTGTTTCTATTCCGGGCCAACGGTTCTGGTGGATTCTACGCGCCGGCCGTTCAATGGGACAGCGGCCAGGCAGGCTTCGATCTGAGCCGCGTCCGGCTCGTCGCCGGTGACTTCAACGGCGACGGCCGCGACGACATCATGACCTTCTACGATTACGGCCTCGGCCAGTTCGGGATGATGGTGTTCCGCGGCAACAGCTCCGGTGGATTCGACGCACCGATCCCGCAGGGCGGCAGCCTGCGCGATTTCTGGGATGTCAACCGCACCCGCCTGGTCGCCGGCGACGTCAATGGCGACGGCTCGGATGACATCACCGCCTTCTACGACTACGGCACCAATCACACCGGGATCTGGGTGCTCCTGGGCAGCCCCGAGGGAATCTACTGGCCGGTCCTGAAGTGGGAGAGCACAAACTGGGACGTCAACCGCTCCCGCCTGGTCGCCGGCGACGTCAACGGCGACGGCCTCGACGACATCACCGCACTATTTGACCACGACAGCAGCCGGACCAGGCTGTGGGTGTTTCAGGCCGACGGGTCCGGCGGATACCTTCCGCCGGTGGTGAAGTGGGACAGCGGCCGGGGCAACTGGGAGCTCAACCGCACCCGCGTGGTGGCCGGTGACTTCAACGGCGACGGCTACGCCGACGTGGGCGCGTTCTACTACTACGGCAACTATCAGACCAGGCTGTTCGCGTTCCTGGCCGACGGCTCCGGCGGGTTCAATCCACCGACGGTGCAGTGGGACAGCGGCCCCGGGACGTGGGATCTGACCCGCACCCGCCCGATCGCCGGTGACTTCAACGGCGACGGCCGCACGGACATAGGCGCCTTCTACGGCTACGTCAACTACCAAACCAAACTGTTTACATTGTCGGCCAACGGCTCCGGCGGGTTCGGCTCGCCGGCCGTGCAGTGGGACAGCGGCCCCGGGACGTGGTACTACGACTACACCGCGCCAGCGTAAACGTGAAGGCCGGGGCCATGCGGCCCCGGCCTTTTCGGTCAGCTCGTGACGCGGAAGGTGGCGTCGCTGCGCCCCACGGCGTCCGTGATCGGGTCGAGCCTGAGCAGATAGTTATAGTGCCGGATGTATCGGTCGGGATTGCTGTAGGACTGGAACGACGTCCACGACGAGTTGGCCAGCCCCGCGACCTGGCGGAAGGTGGCCTCCGAGCGGAAGGCCGCGCTGCCGTCGTTGGGCGCCAGCACGAAGTCAAACCCGGAGTGCCGCAGGAAGTAGCCCGCGAAGTTCACCGATTCGAACGAAACGTAGCCGGAGTTGTTGGCCAGCCCGGGCACCAGCCTGAACTGCGAGTCCTGCGGGGGGCTCACGTTGGGGTCGATGCGCACGTCGAGGTTGACGTGCCGCACATACCGATCCTGGAAGTTGTACGACTGGATGCGGTTGATGGGAGTCGTCGCGCCCCAGCGCGCGAGCACGCGGCTCTCCTCCGCGGCGGTGATGTTCAGGATCGAGCCGTGCCGTTTGCGGCTCGTGCCCATGCTGTAGTCCGTGCGCGTGCGGAAGTTGGTGACACTGCCCAGGTTGGTCGAGCTGATGGGCATGTAGCCGCGGCCGGTGGCGAACTGGTCGAGCCACAGGTTCCACTCGTTGCGCCCGTTGAACTGCGCCCACATCGGACCCTCGACCACGTTGCCGCCGCCGGTGCCGTTGGAGATGCCCATGTGTGACAGGTTGCCGAGGGTCGTCCAAGAGCCGAGGATCGAATTGCTCGCCTCGATCGTGATGTGACCGTCCGCCGATGCGCGGTAATACCGGTATCCCCCAAGGCTATTGGCCACCTCGACGATCTGGGTGTCGATCATGCCCTGGGTGCCGCCGCGCTCGATGTAGAGCTGCGGCGCGGTGAACGTGCGGAAGTCGCTGGTGCGCACGTAGTAGATGCGGTGCTTGGTGACGCCGTTGCGCGCGGCGTTGGTCGCCCAGTAGACGACGTAGTCGTTCGTCGCCGGGTTGAAGATGGCCTCGGGGGCCCAGGCGTTGCCGGCGCCCGAGATGGCGCCCGCGACGTTGATAAGCCAAGGGGCCGACCAGTTGACGAGGTCACGCGACTCCCAGACAACGAGCGACCTGCTCCCCCGGTTGGCGGCGTCGCTCCATGAGGTACCGCTCGCGATGCGCAGGTCGGTCGCGACGATCCAATACCGGTCTCCGGCGGGCGAGCGGACCAGCGCGGGGTCACGCACACCTCGTGTGCCGATGGTGGACAACAGGATCGGGCCGCCGTTGTTCAGGTCGGTCCAGCGCAGCCCGTCCCGGCTGTGCGCGAGATAGATCTGCTCGCCGTTGGCCGATTCCCCGGTGAAGTGGGCCATCAGGTAGCCGGTGAACGGGTCCAGCGCGACCGCCTCCCGCTTGGTCGTCACGAGCAGCGACGCGAGCAGCAGGTATGTGGCGGCGAGCAGCGCGCCCGCCCTGGAATGGACTCTGGACACTTGGATCTCCTCCAAGAGCATGACAGTTGGCTATGTTAGCGCTCACATCTCCGCGTCGTACGACCAGTGGTCATAGATGTTTCGGGCTTGTGTCGCAGTGTTAACGCTCAACATCTCGATGTCAAGCGGACCGCAGATGCCGATCCAGTTCGGACAGCACGTCGGTGAGCTCCGGATAGGGCTGACCCAGCCGGGCGTGCGCGTCGGTCGCGAGGGCCAGGGCCGAGGCCGCCTCGTCGAGCAGGCCCACCGCGGCGAAAGCCTCGGCGATCCCAGCCCCGGTGACCGCGCGGACGCTGAGGGCCTCCGCCGATTCGACCGGGGTGGCGCGCAGCGTTTCCAGCGACGCCGAGAACAGGTCGAGCGCCTCCTGCGGCGCGTCGTCGACCCACCGGCAGTTGGCGAGGTCGGCCAGTGCCATGGCATATTCGTGTATCAGCTCGGGCGGCAGCTCCGGCAGCGAGGCAAACAGTTCGACCGCCTCGGCGAGCACCGGGTCCGCCTCCTCCCAGCGGTCGTGCTTGAGCAGGCACCCGCCCGCGAGCGTGGCCACGGAGGCGCACCGCAGCCGGACCGTCGGGTCTTCGAAAAACGGCCGGAAACCCGCGACCGCGGCGACAGCGGGCTCGATCGCCTCGAGCGTCCGTCCCTCGCGGGCATGCTCGACCGCCTGCATCCCGTGGGCGGTGGCGATGAGCGGGCCCTTGGCCGGCCACGGATCCGGCACGGCAGCAAGCGTTCGCAGGGCGGCGGCGAGTAGCTCCATGGCCGGCTCGCCGCGCGCGAAGCGGCTCTGGCCCTGCTGCACGAGTGCGGCACCCTGCAGGTACAGCAGCAAGGGTGGCCACAGCGCCGGATCGCCCGCGCCCTCGGCGATCCGTTGCGCCTCACGGGCGTCGCGCTCGGCCCGCGCCGGATCGTACAGGGCCAGGCGCAGCTCGGCCAGGCTCACCAGGCACTGGACGTGCCTTGTCACCATGTCGATGTCGGCGTGGTGAAGCCGCCGCAGCAGCTCGACGGCTTCGGTAAACGCCGGCACCGCCTCATCGGGCCGCCCCAGCGCGGCCAGGCCGGTGGCCACCCACTGTTGGACGAGGGCGCGCAGCGGCTCTTGATCCGGGGTGACGATCAGCGCGAGCGCGGTGCGGCCGTGCTCCACCGCGCCGGCCGCATCGCCCAGCTGAAGCAGCGTCCCCGAATAGAGGGCTTCGGCGCTGGCGCGCTCGATGTCGACGGCCCGGCTTGCCGGCAGACCCGCGAGCAACTCGATCGCCTCCCGCAGGCACGGGTGCGCGGCCGCCGGCTCATCGCATGCCAGGTGGCTGTTGCCCAGGGCGCTAAGGGCCACAGCGTATTCGGCGATGTGTGCCGGGTTGAGCTCGGCCATCTCGGCGAGCACCGGCACGACCTCCTGGAGCGGTGACCGTGCCTCCTGTGGCCGGCCGAGCTGGAGCAGGCTCACGCCCACAACGTATTTGGCCTGTGCCAGCATCCGGGCGCCGAGGAACCTCGCCGCGTATGGCTCGAACGCGTCCGCCGCGGACTCGGCCCAGACCATCGCCTCCCGCGGCTGCCGCAGCATCAGATGGCATCTGGCGCGCGTCGCGGACATCTCGGCGCGCAACAGTTCCTGGCCTGCCCCGGCGGGCAGTCGCTCGAACAGGTCGCCGGTCTCGAGGACCGTGGCGAGCGCGACGTCCACATCGGACAGGGCGAGCTGTGCCATGGCGAGCGTGCTCAGCAGGGTGCAGCGCAACAGATCGTCGGAGTCCCGCCCGCTCGTGCCGAAGGGCGGCGTCAAGGCGAGCGCCTCCTCGATCAGCAGTCGCGCCTCGCTCGGGCGGCCGAGCTGCAGGACGCTCGTGGCCAGCGCCATCAGCACCTCGGCGCGGGCGACCGCCACCTCCGGCCCGGTCGCCACCTGTGCCACGATCGTCTCCGCGCTTCGCGCCTGGGTCTCCGCCTCCGCGTAACGTCCCTGGCTGGACAGAGCGATGCTGTACGAGTTGAGCGCCTCCGCGTGGTCGAGCCAGAGCGCCGGATCCGCCTCGGCCGCGATCCTGGTGCGCTCCACCAGCTCGCGCATGTTGTCCAAAGAGGACTCGGTGTCGTCCAGGGTGGACATCGCCAGCCCGGAGGCGAGCTGGAGGGCCGCGGTGAGGTCTCCCTCGAGGCTGGGATCGCCCACCGACAGGTCGCGGTAGATTTCGACCGCAGCCCGGGCCGACGCGGCCGACCGTGTGGGCTCGTCGTTTTGCACGAGGGCCAGCGCCAGTTCGATCGTCTGCTCGGCCAAAATCCTGGCGTAGCGCGGATCGAGCTCGGCCAGCTCGCCGAGCACATCAGCCAGCTGTTGCCGCGCCTGGACCGCCTCGCCCAACCGGCCCATGTCCTCGAGGCAGTCGGCGAGGGTCTCGCACGCCAGCCAGATCTCGGGCAGCGGCGCCCGCCTCGACGGGTGGCCGCCGCCGCCCTCGTCTGGGTGCCAGACCCGTTGCCGCGCCTCGGGTCGCTCGCCGATGAGGGTGCGCATCCGCGCGATCGCCTCCTCGGCCGAGGCGATCGCCGCGTCGAGGCGCCCCGCCCGGCGCTGATAGTGGGCGAGCACGCGCAGGTTGCGCCCAAACTGCCAGAGCAACTCCGGATCCTGCCGCAGGAAGGGGCGCAGCATCTCGACGCTCTCGGCGGCCGGGACGCACGCCGCCGCCACCAGATCGGCGCGGGCGAGGTCGGAGGCGATCACGCGCAGATACTCGGAGTAGTTGGACGCGGCGAATCGCGCCTGCTCGCGGGCGAGCTTGGGCACCAGCGCCGGGAACAGGGCGTCGCGGCGGGCGGTCGGCATGCGCCGGGCCGCCCCGGCCGACAGCCGGGCCGCGAGGCGTTGCAGGTGCACCAGCTGGTTGCCGCCCACGAGGTCGAACCACTCGGGGGCGCAGCCGAGCGGCGGCCGGTAGGCGTCTGGGTCCTGGGGTTGCTCGAACTCGTCGGGCTCCCGCTCCAGGCTCCGGCTCAGCTGCCGGAACATGTCGGCCAGTTCGGTGTAGAACTGGCCGAGACCGAAGCCGCGATCGAGCAGCGCGGTCGCCTGGACGTAGGTCTTGGCGGCCGAGGCGCGGTCGCCGCGATCCGCCTGGCACGCGGTCAGGTTGAGCAGCGCGTCGGCGTGCATCGGCAGATCGTCCAATGTGGCCAGACGCGCGGCGGCGTCCCGCAGGTGGGTCGCTGCCTCCTCGAGGTCGACACCCGCCCGGCCCAGGCACGTGCCGAGGTTGAAGGTGACCACCGCCATCCCGTAGGACGGCGCGTGCTCACCGAGCCGCAGCAGCAGCGCGTGCGCCTCCCGTGCCCTGGCCAGTGCCTGTTGCCTCTCTTCCAATATCGAGTGGTACGCCACGAGGTCCGTCAGCAACTCCGCCAGCAGCACGGTCCGGTCGGCATCGCCGCCCTCTGCCGATCCCAGCGCGGCGACCGCCGCCCCGGTCAGCGCCTTCCACAGCTGCGCCTCGGGGTCCATGGCGGCCGGGCGTCCCTCGAGCCCCGCCACGGCCAGCCCGATGTCGTCGGCCTGCCCGTGCTCGGCGCACAGCGCGACGGCCGTCGTGAGCAGGGCCGGCAGCTGCGGGTCGGCCTCGGTCGCGGCGAGCAGCGGCTCCAGCCGTTGCGCCAGAAGCTGTTGCAGGGCGCCGCGCGCTTGCGCATCCTCGCGCCCGGCCAGCTGCAGGATGTTGATCATCCGGTTGAGGTGCGCGGCGGTCCGTCCACTGTGGTCGGTGACCGCCAGCGCGAGCGCCGGCAGCCCGGGTGTCTCGGCGAGCAGTTGCTGCGCAAGCAGATCCGGCTCCAGCGGGGCGATGCGGTCATCGTCGCCGGGGAAGACGTCGCGCAGCCATGCCGTGAGCCGCAGCCGCCGGTCAACCCAGACTCCCGCCGGGTCGGCCAGCCCCGGCACGGTGGTCAACAGGTCGGGGCACTCGGCCACGGACGGCGTGGTCAGCGTGGTGAGCGCGACCGCCTGGGCCAGGCTGACCTCGCTCACCTCCTGCACGTGGTGGGCGGCCGCGCGGGAGGTCCAGCGATCCCGCTCGCGCGCCACGAACTGCGCCACCGCGTGACGCGAGTCGGACGCCGCCCGGCCGCGCAACGCCAGCAGCGTCGCGAGGTGGATGCGCAACGGGTTGGCGTATCCGGCCTCGGTGAGATCGAGCGCGACGGCCCGCTCCGGCCCGTCTCCGGAAAACGCCCGCGCGGCCGCGATCGCGTGCGCTTGCCTGTCTGCGGCGCCGAGCAGGCCGGCCTGCAGCCGCAGCACGGTCTGGGTGTGCAGCCGCGCCGCGCCGCCGGAGTGCCTGTTCATGTCGCGCCACCACATCACCGCGTCCGGAAGGTCCGTCGTATCGGTGGCCGTGCCACGGGTGCGGTCGAGCAGCAGCACGCGCAGGCGCGCGCCGCGGTGGCGGCCCATCGCGGCGTGCAGGAACTCGAAGACGCGCGGGGTGAGGCGGTCGGGATAGTCGACCACGGCCAGCGTCGGCCAGACGATCTCGACCGTGCCGCCGTCGCTGAGAGCCTCGTCCCACCGGTCGAGCCGGGCGAATCCGGCCGACCAGCCCGCCTGTGCGGCGAGGCGGCACAGCTGCGCGCCGAGCCGGGTCTTGCCCGCGCCCGCGTCGCCGGTCACCACGGCCATCCCGAACCGTTGCGGCCCTTGCCACCACTGCGTCAGGGCGGCCAGCTCATCGTCTCGGCCCACGAACGGGACCATGCCGTACTTCGCCTGCAGCAGTTGATAGTCGGCGCGGATCGGCGGCAGGGGTTGATGCGGCTCGGTGAGGATCAGGGCGGCGGCATCGTCCAATTCGGACACTGAGGCGTGGCGGCGCACCGGCTCGAGCGACACCACACCCTCGCCCACAAGCCCGGCGAAGTCGGGGTCGGCCAGCAGCCACTGCGCCGGCACGGCCTCCAGCCGTCCGCCCGCGTAGGCCAGCGCGTCGGCGGTGATCACGCCCAGGAACTGCCGGCCGGGGCCGAGCAGCGCCGCGCCCGACAGGCCCTGCCAGCCGGACTTGCCCGGGCCGCCCAGCCGGGGAAGCGCCGTGGTGACATTGACCTCGTAGCGCGGCAGCAGAGCGGCGGAGGTGGCGTCCGTGGTGCCGCTGATGCTTTCGATATCTCGTATGCCGTCGGCCTGCTCCTGCACACGCGGAAAACCCATGGCCGCACACGCGACCCGATCCCCCGCCACGCGCCCCCAGCGCAACGCGCCACTGTCGGGCTCGCCGCGCCACGGGCCCGAGGGCACGCGCAGCAACGCGGCATCGCCGAACGGGCGCGGATCGGTCCAGACGACATCCGCCGCGTGCGCGTCGGCCTCGCCGGCGATGCGCACGGAACACGATCCAGAGCCGACGGCAAGCCCGGCCACCACATGACCCGCGGTCAGCACGAGGTCGTCACCGATGGCGTAGCCGGAGCCGTAGCCGCCAGCCGCCACCTCGACCACCCGGCGCAGGCCCGCCCGCCGCAGCTCGTGCACTGCTTAACGCCCTTCGGGGAGCTGGTGCCAGCCCTCCGGCCGCACCGCGGGCGGCAGCCCGCGGCGCCGATCATCACTGATCTCCAACCGTTTGCCGGGCGGATCGCCGGCCAGCCGGGGCGTCAGCGTGAGCGTCAACCGGTGCGTGGCCTCACGGCTGCGCTCGGCTGAGGCGCCGACCGACAGCACATTCCACACGCTCACCTTGGCGTCGGCACCGCCCGTGGTGCCGAGCACCACGTCGAGCTCGAGGACGATGGAGTCCACCTCGAGCCGCAGCGGCTCGCCCTCGCCGGACTCTATCGCCTCCTGCAGCTCGCGGCGCAGGTCCTGGATCGCACGCGCCAGGGGAATTTCGGTCAAGGCACCCACCACCTAACTCACGTTTATCTTCGCGCCCATCATCCAGCGTCGCGAAAGGACTGTCGGATAGGTGGCACCCGGTGGCGCATTACAACAGCAAAAATGCGGAGCGTGCGCGCCCGGGCCGAGCCGACGCGGGCTCGGATAAAGGCTCGGCCCCAGCGCCGAGATTCCGACGTGGGGCCTCAACTATGTGATGTTGTCGGTGTCGGGTGCCTTCTTCCCGCCGCCGGCGTTGCCGGGCGGCATCGGCGAGGTGGTGCGCTACCTGCCGACCAGGCTCGCGTTCGACGCCATGCGGGCGATCCTGCGCGGCGAACCCGCACTGGTTGGCACGCTGTGGACGGCGGCGGCCGGGTCGGCAGTGGCGCTCTCGCTTGCGCCGGTCTTCTGCGCCTGGATGCTGCGCGTCTTCCGGCGGCGTGGGTTCGTCACCCGGTACTCATAAAATCAAGCTTGGCGCAAGCGGCGCCGTGCAAGGTAGCCGATCAGGGCGATGGAAACGAAGAAGGCCGCTGTGATGCCAAACCAGCCTGCCGATCCGCCGCTGCCACCCCCGCCGGTCCTGGCGCCGCCGCTGGGCCAGACGCCGCGGCCGTGGTGCTGCCAGACGCCGGCGTGCCCGAAGCCGCCGCTGGGATAGACGGACTGGCTCGGTAGCACCGGCAGCGCCGATGGAAGGATTGTCGCCGGGCAGGTGTTGCTGAGGTTGAAGGTGCCGGTGGCAGTGTTGGGGTCGACCAGGGCCGTGCCGTCCAGGAGCGTCCAGCCGGGAATTGTGTAGACGTAGGCGTGGACGAGTTTCCCCGTGACGGCGTTGCTGTCCAGGAAGCCGCTCCAACCGGCGCCCATGGTGGGCATGGATGGGTCTTCACTCGTGATCGGACCGACCGTGACGCTGCCGCCAGGCGTGCTGTAGGTCAGCGTGACCGAGACGAATTCGTCCCCAGTGGAGCTCGGAAGCACGAAGTGCCAGCCGTCCACCGCCGGGTGCGCGGCGAGCGGGCCGTTGCACTCCTTCGTTTCGAAGCCGGCGGCGGTCTGGTTTCTGTGAGCTGGATTCAAAATAATGGTCGTCGCAGCGGAGGCAGGTCCCGCGAGCAGAAGCCCGACCATGGCACCTGCAGCCGTGGCGAGCCATCCCCGTGATGTCATCTGCCCATCACAGCATAAGTCCATATAGCTGACTAAATCGCCACGCTGATGATTTTGGCACAGGTTGCTCGGCGATCGCCTGGTCAAGCGTCGTTGTGCGGACGTGCTGGCACTAGTACTGTAACACGTTACAGTTTATGAGCTTCGATGCCAGCTCGGAGGGCACAATGCCAGTGATAACCGAGTACCAAGTCGTCGTCGTGGGCTCGGGTGCGGCCGGAATGACCGCCGCGCTCACCGCCGCCAAGCGCGGCCTGCGCACGTTGGTGATCGAAAAGGCGGCGACGTTCGGCGGATCGACCGCGCGGTCCGGCGCCGGGATCTGGATCCCTAACAACGAGGTCATCCTGTCGGCCGGCGTGCCGGACACGCCCGCGAAGGCGGCCACCTATCTCGCCCGGGTCGTGGGCGGCGACATCCCCGCCGCGCGGCAGCAGGCGTTCCTCGCCAACGGCCCGGCCATGATCTCGTTCGTGCTGCGCAACAGCCCGCTGCGCTTCCGGTGGATGGAGGGATATTCGGACTACTACCCGCACTTCGAGGGCGGCATGCCCAACGGCCGCTCCATCGAGCCGGCGCCCTTCGACGCCAACATCCTCGGGGCGGAGCTGCCCCGGCTGAACCCGGCCTACATCCCGGCGCCGGCCGGGACGGTGGTGTTCACGACCGATTACAAGTGGCTCAACCTGATCGCCCGGCACCCGAAAGGGCTCGAGACGGCGGCGGCCATCGTGGCCCGATACCTGGAGCTGTCGGCGCAGGGGCAGCGGCCGGTCACGATGGGGCAGTCACTGGCGGGCGGGCTGCGTGCCGGGCTGATCGCGGCCGACGTGCCCGTGTGGCACGAGACCCCGCTCACCGATCTGTATGTCGAGAATGGACGCGTCGCGGGCGTGTGGTCGGGTGACACGCTCATCAAGGCGCCGCGCGGGGTGATCGTGGGGTCGGGTGGGTTCGAGCACAACGAGCGGATGCGCAAGGAGTTCCAGCGCGAGCCGATCGGTGTCGCCTGGACCGTGGGGGCGCGGGAAAACACCGGCGACGGGATCGAGGCGGGCCAACGGCTCGGGGCCGCGCTGGACCTGATGGAGGACGCCTGGTGGGGGCCGGCGATCCCGCTGCCGGGCGCACCCTACTTCTGCCTGGCGGAGCGCACATTGCCGGGCAACATCTTCGTCAACGGCGCCGGGCGCAGGTTTGTCAACGAGGCCGCGCCATACAGCGATGTCGTGCACGTGATGTACGACCTCAACACGCCGGCCGTGCCGCACATCCCGGCATGGATGATTACCGATCAGAACTACCGGAACCGTTACCTGTTCAAGGATGTGGCGCCCACGCTGGAGTTCCCGGCGTCGTGGTATTCGAGCGGCGCCGTGCACCGCGCGTGGACCATCGACGAGCTGGCCCGCAAGATAGGCGTTCCGGCGTCCAATTTGCACAGTACGATCTGGAGGTTCAACACCTTCGCCTGGACCGGCAAGGATCTGGACTTCAAGCGGGGCGACAGCCGCTACGACCACTACTTCGCCGACCCCGTGCAGTTCCCCAACGAGTGCCTGGCGCCGATCGACCTCCCGCCCTACTACGCGTTCAAAATCGTGCCGGGCGATCTGGGTACCAAGGGAGGAATGAGAACGGACGCGAGAGCGCGAGTCTTGCGCGCGGACGGCTCGGTGATCCCCGGCCTTTACGCGGCGGGCAACGCGAGCGGCGCGGTGATGGGCCACAGCTACGCCGGCGCGGGCGCGACCCTCGGCCCGGCGATGACGTTCGGCTACATCGCCGGCCGGGACGTCTGACGCCTGCCGGCCCGGTGCGGTCGGCCGGTGGCATCGGTGTCCAGTGCCGGTCGTAGTAGATCGCGTCCAGGTGGGTCAGCGGGAGATCCAGCAGCGTGGCCAGGCGTTTGGCGGTGGTGGACTTGCCGCTGCCGCCACAGCCGATGACGGCTATGCGCTCCATGGACCTCAACCTACTCACTTCTGATCAACAGATCTGTCCTCTGCCGGGATCGACCCCGCCCGCTGCGGCGGCGGCGGCTCGCAACGCATAACATGGCGTCGATGGTTCAGCGATTTGCCGGTCCGATTCACGACAGCCCTTTAGCACCCGATCTGTGCAGTATCGAGGGATCGATGGCTAGGGGGAGCCGATGACGGCAAGGTCAAGCACGGCCGACGGAGAGCTGAGCCAACTCTGTCAGGATCTGCGCCTGCTGTGGGAGCAGGCCGGCGGCCCGAGCGTGCGCCGGCTCGCCGACCGGGTGGGCCTGGGCAAGACGCAGGTGGGCGCCATCCTCAGCGGCGGGATCCGCCGCCCGCCCGATTGGGATGTGATGCGCGGCCTGGTCGAGGCCTTCTACAAGTATGCGCACGACCACGGCCGGGAGCAGGAGCTGACGATCCGGGCCGGCGTGGACGAATACTGGCGCCCGCGGCATGCCGTGGTGGAGCACGCGTTCAGTCACGGCCCGCGTGCTCAGCGCGAGCACCCACCCACCGCCATCGGCGAGCCGGCCGCGGCGGCCATAACCCTGCCGCAGCAGCTTCCGCCGATCGCGCCGCACTTCGCCGGGCGGCAGGCCGAGCTGAGCGTGCTGACGGCCAGCCCGGCGGGCCCGCTGTTGATTACCGGCATGGCCGGGGTCGGAAAGACGACTCTCGCCGTGGCGTGGGCGCATCAGATGGCGAGCCGCTTCCCCGACGGCCAGCTCTATCTAAACCTGCGCGGCTTCGACCCGTCGGGACAGACGATCTCCCCGGACCAAGCGGTGCGCGTGCTCCTGGAGACGCTGCTGCCCGCGCCGCACCACCTTCCGCCCGGGTTCGAGGCTCAGACCGGCCTCTACCGCAGCCTGCTGGCCAACAAGCGGATGCTGGTGCTGCTGGACAACGCGCGCGACGCCGACCAGGTCCGCGCGCTGTTGCCGGGCGCGCCCGGCTGCCGCGCGCTGGTGACCAGCCGGGTCGACCTGGCCGGCCTGGTGGCAAGCGATGGCGCGTTCCCGCTGGTCCTTTCCGTGCTGCCGGACATCGAGGCGCGGGAGCTGCTCGCCAACCGGCTCGGCCGGCAGCGGGTGAGCGCCGAGCCGGAGGCGGTGCGGCGCCTGATCGCGATCTGCGGCGGCCTGCCCATCGCGCTGGCGATCGTGGCCGCACGGGCCGCCGGCCGGCCCGACTTCTCGCTGTCCGCGCTCGCCGACGAGACCGACCGCGCTCGCGGCGGCTTGAGCGCGTTTCGCCTCGGTGATCCGAGCGCCGACGCGCGGGCCGTCTTCTCCTGGTCCTATCAGGCGCTGTCGGTGCCTGCGGCACGGCTGTTCCGCCTCTTCGGCGTGGTGTCCTTCCCCGACATCGGGGTGCACGCGGCGGCGAGCCTGGCCGGGCTGCCGCTGGAGCAGACCGTCGCGCTGCTTGAGGAGCTCTGCCGGGCCCATCTGGTCGCCGAGGCCGCGCCCGCGCGATATGTGCTGCACGATCTGATGCGCGCCTTCGCCACGGAGATGGCGCAGGACGAGGACGACCCGGCCACGCGCGAGCTCGCGCTGCTGCGCTACCTCGACCATCACGCATACACCGCCTACGCGGCCACGATGGTGCTCAGCCCCAGGCGAGCGCCGATCGGCTTCGATCCGGCGCACGACGGCGTCACGCCGCAACCCCTGTCGGAGCGCGCCGATGCGACGCGCTGGTTCATCGCCGAGAGCGAGGCGGTGCTCATAGCCGCCGCGCAGGCCGCCGAGCTCGGCCACGACTCGCACGTGTGGCGGCTGGCCTGGGCGGTGGCCGACTTCTTCGAAATCCTCGGGCACTTCCACGACTGGGTGGCCCTGCAGGAGCTGGCGATCGCCGCGGCGCGCCGGTCCGCCGACCGCGAAACCTATGGGCGGATGCTGGTCATCGGCGGCAATGCCTGCATCCACGCCGACGATCTCGACCGCGCGCTGTGGCACCTGGAGGCGTCGCACGAGGTGTTCGAGCGCATCGGCAACCTGGAGTGGCTGGCCCGCGCCGTCAACGACACCGGCCAGGTCCTCGAGCGGCAGGGCCGCTATGCGGAGGCGCTCAAGTATGCCCAGCGGTCGCTGGAAATCTATTGCGCCACCGGCAACCTCACCGGCCAGGCGCGGGCGCGCAACTCCTGCGGCTGGTGCCACTGCATGCTGGGGCAGCATGAGCGGGCCATCGAGGAGTGCGGCCTGGCCATGGCGCACTACCAAATCATCAGCGACGTGAGCGGCGAGGCCTCGGTGTGGGACAGCCTCGGCCACGCCCATCACGGCCTGCGCCGGCACGCTGTGGCCATCGAGTGCTACCGGGAGGCGCTGCGTTGCGTCCGTTTCGTCGGGGATCGCTACAACGAGGCCGGCATCCTCGTGGGCCTGGGCGACGCCCAGCTCGACGCCGGGGACGAGGCGGAGGCCCAGCAGTCGTGGCGGCTCTCCCTGGCGATCTACGACGAGCTGAGCGAGCCCGAGGCGGGTCAGGTGCGGCAGCGGCTGGGCAGCGACAGGGGCTCCGCCGGGCGATCCTGAGTGTCCGGTGTCCGGTGTGGCCGGACCGCGGCCACCGCGCCAGCCCCTCCGGCCTGCGCCTTTGCGTGGCGCGGCGGGACGTGTCCGGTGTCGTCCCGCCCCGGCTCCCCGCCGCCCGATGCTGACGCTATGCAGATCAGCTTGCAAATCCGGGTCCTCGGCCCGGTCTCGATCGTCATGGATGGGCGGCAGGTCCCGCTTGGGTACGCCAAACAGCGCTGCGTGCTGGCGATGCTGGCGCTCGAGGCCGGCACCGTGGTCACCCCGGAGCGGATCATCGACCGCGTGTGGGGGGCGCACGCTCCCGCGTCGACCCGCGGTGTCCTCTATGGACACATGGCGCGGCTGCGCCGCACGCTTCGCGAATCCGGCAGCGGCCACGGGCGCGAGCTGCTGCTGCGGCGATCCGGCGGCTATCTGCTCGACGTCACGCCCGAGGTCATCGACCTGTACCGGTTCCGGGCTCTGGCGTGCCGGGCTCGCGAGGCGGGCGACGGTCCGAACGGGGCGGCGCTGTGGCAGGAGGCGCTCGGGCTGTGGCGGGGCACCGCGCTGTCCTGTGTCGACGGCACGTGGGTGCAGGCGATGCGGGTTTCCCTTGAGCGGGAACGGCTTTCGGCCCGGCTGAACGCGTGCGACGCGCAGGTGCGGATGGGCCTGGAGGAGCTCGTGCTGCCGGAGCTGGAGGGGTTGGCCGGCGACCATCCGCTGCACGAGGGGATCGCGGCCCGGCTCATGCTCGCCCTGTATCGCACCGGCCACGCGGCCGCCGCGCTCGAGCACTTCGACTCCTTCCGCCGGCGCCTGGCCCAGCAGCTCGGCACCGACCCCGGGCCGGAGCTGATCCGTCTTCAGCTGAAAATGCTGCGCCGCGAGATAGCCGGTGCCGCGCTCAGCCTTGTGCATGAGACGCTTCGTGCCAGTAGCCGATGAGTTCGCGATAGACGTGGCACGATCGCTCCAGCTCCGAGTTGGTGCCGTGCCACGACCGCGCGCCGTCGAGCACGAGCACGTGCTTGGCGCGCAAGGCGGAGCTCAGCCGGTGCGCGACGATGACGAGGGTCCCGTCGCGCTCCGCGAAGGCCTGCTCGACCCGGGCCTCGGCGTCCGGGTCGAGGTGGCACGTGGCCTCGTCCAGCAGGATCAGCGGTGCGGGCGCGAGATAGGTGCGAGTCGCGGCGATCAGCTGCCGCTCGCCCGCCGACAGCTCGGCCGGGGTCACGTGCGCGCTCAGCCCGCCCAGCCGCGCGATGAGCGGTGACAGCCCGAGCGTCGCCGCGGCCACCTCGAGCCGCTGGTCTGTCGCGTCAGGACACAGGTAGGCCAGATTTTCGCGTAGCGAACCGGTGAAGACGTATGCCTCCTGCGGGATCAGTGCCGCCGGTGCTCCACATCGGACAGATCCGGCGCTCGGCTCCAGCAGACCGCCGAGCAGACGGGCCAATGTGGACTTCCCCGCGCCGCTCGGCCCGACGACGACCAGATGGTCGCCCTCGGGGACTTTCAAATCGATTTTATCCAGTACGGCTTGAGCCCCGCCCGGATACGTGAAGCTCAGCCCTTCGACCGCGACGTCCCCACCGCCGCACCCTCCCGCGGCGGGGATCCGGATCGCGCCCTCCACTGAGGTCGCCTCGATCAGGTGCCGAAACGTCGCCGTCAGCACGACCCCGTTGCCGCCCACCCCGTTGACCAGCATCCGCAATGCCGGCTGCACACCGGAAACGAGATAGGTGACCAGGCCGAGCACCTCGCCGGCCGTGGCGCCCTGGCGCAGCAGCCACGGCACGGCCAACACCACCGCCAGCAACGGCAGCATGCCCCCGACGCCGAGCGCCAGATAGCGCAGGGTCGAATCGCGGGCCAGCAAACGCGACGCCACGACGTGCTCGTCGATGCGCCGCTCGACCCCCGCGTAGACATGCCGCTCCCCACCGGCCGCGGCGATGTCCCGCAGCCCGCCGACCGCCACACCACCCGCCTCGGCGACCGCCTCCTCGGCGACATTCACCGCGTGCTGCCGGGCGAGCAGCCTGGGCACGGAAGCGTGGAACACGGCCAGACCCAACAGCAACGGCGGCACCGTGAACAACAGCGCGGCCGGGCTCAACGCCAGCAGTCCCAACAGCACACCGGCCACGGCGATGGCGAACCCCCGCACGACTGTCAGCAGCGAGGCATACGCGCTGCGCACCGCCTCGACCTGGGTGGTGAGCCGGGCGACCGCGGCGGTGTCGACGTGCTCGCCCGCGACGGCCCGGTGCAGGCTTCCCGCCACGACCCCGGCGACGAGCCGGTCGCGCAGCGGCTCGACGATCGCGCCCAGGTGCGGGATGACGCCCCTGGTGCCCCAGGCCCCGGCGGCGATGCCCACGCCCGCGACGGCCAGCCACGCGAGACCGGCCGACGGCCGACCGGCGATGAACCCGCGGTCGATCGCCTGTGCCACAGCGTATCCGCTGAGGAATACGGGGACCATCTCCAGCAGCGACCAGCCGACGATCCGGGCCACGGTGCCCGGCCGGTCGCGCAACGATGCCAGCAGCAGGGCCCTCATCACGCACCCGCCGGCTGGAAGACGCTGCGGTAGCGCGGGTTTTGCCACAGCTGCCCGTGCGGGGCGGGCCCGCGGAGTACACCATCGTCCATCCAGATCACCAGATCGGACTCCGCTGCCGTCCGCAGGCGGTGTGTCGTGATGAGCACGGTGCTCCCCCTCTGGACCCGGCGCAGCGCGGAACCGATGCGGTGCTGCGTCGCGGTGTCCAAACTCGACAGCGCGTCGTCCAAAATGAGCAACCGTCCGGCGTGGGCGAAGGCGCGCGCCAACCCCAGGCGCTGCGTCTCACCTCCGGACAGCGGCGTGCGGGCGGGAGCGGCCTCGTAGCCGGCCGGAAGCCGCGTGATGAAGCCGTCGGCGTCGGCGTCGCGCGCTGCACGGCGCATCGCCTCGGCGGACGCGGTCTGCGAGCCGAACGCGATGGCGTCGGCGATGGTCTCACCCAGCAGGGCCGGACGGTCGAACGCATAGGCGACCTCGCGGCGCAGCACGGCGTGGTCGAGCTCGCGCAACGGGACACCGTCGAGCGCGACCGTGCCCACGTCCGGATCCGCGAGCCTGCCGGCGAGCGCGGCCAGCAGGGACTTGCCCGACCCCGACCCGCCCACGACGGCCACCCGCGAACCGCCGGGGACGACGAAACTCGCCGCTTGCCAAAGCGGTGTCGAGACGGCTCGAAACTCCAAGGTGCCCGGCCCCGCCGGAAGGCCGCGCGTGCCGTGGCTCGTCCGCGGCAGCGCAAGCACTTCCGCCAGCCGGTCGGCGCCCGCGCGCACGCGGGCGAAGATCCCAAACGAGTAGGCGAGCCCCATCAGGCCGGTCGCCATCGACGCGTATTGCCATGCCGCGACGAGTTCGCCCGGCGAGACCCGGCCCGCCGCCAGTCGCACCCCGGCCACGGCGACGACCGCATAGACCAATGTGGACACCAGCGCCTCCGCGCGCCACGACACCTTCGCCTCGGCCCGCCAGGTCTGCAGACCGTGCCGGCGCAGCTGCTCGAGCGGGCTCAGAACCCGTTGTGTCTCCCGCTCCACGGTCGCGGCCGCGGCGATCGTCTGCCGGCCCGCCAGCGCCTCCACCAACCGGCCGGAAATCTCGCCCTGGGTCCGCTGGTAGGCGGCGCTCAGGTCCTTCACGTCGCGCATGAAGGCGCGCAACAGCAACGCCAGTGCAGGCAGACCGGCCACGAACGCCACGCCCACCCAGGGATCGATCAGGAACAGCGCCACGAGGCCGGCCGCGGCCGGTACGATCGCCGTGATCGCCGCGATCAGGCCCCGGCCGGCATTTCCGGCCTGGGCGGCCCCCGCGGTGAAACGGCTGATGAGGTCGCCGCCGGCGAAGCGCTCTGTCGCGCCCGGCCCGATCGCCAGGATGTGCCGGATCAGCCGGCGGCGCCACGATCCCGTGTCCGCCGCGCGGGAATGGCCCAGGATCAGCTCGAGCAGGGCGTCGAGCACGATGCTCGACAGGCCCACCGCGACGAGTGCGACCGTGACGCCTGACATCGGGCCGCCGCCGAGCAGCTGGTCCAGCGCCCGCGCCAGCAGCCACGGGAAGACCACATGCGCACCCACTGCCACCAATCCCATGCCCGCCAGGAAAACGCGCATGACTCCTCCCTTCACTCCGGTGGGCCGGGTGATGGTACGGGCCATCACCCGACCCACGCGCATCCACTGCCGGTCAACCGATTTAGTTGTTGCAGTTGAAGTAGCTTGCGCTACTGCAGTCGATGCTGACGCCGCTGGCGGCCAGATACCCGAGGTCGCTCGGGGTCTCCATCTGTTGCAGGTCAAGCAGTGCCATTCCATTCACCTCCTCGACAAATCGGTATCGGTTCCACCCGAGACACCGCGAGACGCTCGGGCTGCTACGCCCTCCTTCGTGGCAGGAAGGGCAGTAAGGTGCGGGCCGGGCCGACCGCGCACGCCAAGGCGTGCAGCACGCCGGCGGCGCCGGTGGCGAAGTCCATGGACAGCCGATAGAGCTGATCGCCGGGGAAGGCGAGCCGGCCCTCATGGTTGACGGCATGCCAGGCGAGGTTGCGGATCTGCCGCACCGCGTCGTCCGGCCGCGCGAGCTGCGACAGATAGAGGATCATGCCAGCCCGCCCGTTGAAGACTCCCGAGAAGACGTAGATGGAAAGGCACGCGGCATGGCCGATCTGTTCGAGCGCCGCGGCGAATTCCTCGTCCGGCCGGTGTTCCAGATACTCACGCAGGATCAGGCCGATCCCGACACTGCCGACGCCTAGATAGGGCATGGAGCGCCTGCCCTCGTTGACTTGCATCGACCCATCCGCCTGGATGACGCAGCGCCGAAGGTCCTGGCGCAGCGCCGTGGCCGCGAGGTCGAGCAGGCCCGCGTCGCCGCTGCGCTCGTAGCACCGGATGAACGCCAGGGCGGGGCCGGAGGAGCCGCGCATCAGTCCCGCGTATGGGTGGGCGCCGCCGCTCACCTCCGCAACGCTGTCCACATCCCCGAGGCGCTCGGCCATCAGCCCCACGGCTCGCGTCGCCGCATCGCGCAGCGACGGATCCCCTGTGGCCGCGGCGAAGTGGTCGAGGCACAGGGCCATGCCGGCCAGACCGCCGTGGAGATCGATGCCCGTGCGGGTCCACTTTTCGCCGAGGCACACGTCCACGATTTTCAGCGCTTCGGCTCGATGCCCGAGGCTGTCGAGCACATAGGCGGCGCCGAACATGCCGTCGTAGAGACCGAGCCGGGCCCGCGGATCCGGCGTGCCAGTCTTGGCGATCAGCCACTCCTCGTGCTCGGGAAACCGTCCGGATCCCGCTTCGGCGAGGGCGAAGAGCACACCGGCCGCGCCGTGGGCGATGTTGAGGCCACCGGTGCCGAACTGCTCGACATCGCCGGGGAAGAGCCGGTCGTCGCGGTCCAGGGTCGCGCTCGCCAGGATGGACTCGGTCAGCGCCCGCCTGGTCGGCTCCCACAGTTCGGGTCGGTCCAGCGCGGTTCCCTTGAGGACGGCCTCATCCGTGCCGGGCACCGTCAGCTCCCCGGAGGCCTCCCCGGCGATCTCGCGCACCGCGGCGTCCAGATATCCCTTGGGCAGCCGATAACTCGAGTGGATGACCTTGGCCAGGTGCGCCGGCTTGCCCGGATCGAGCGGGAAGAGAGTCGTCAGCGGAAGGAACAGAGACACTTTCAAGCAGGCGAGGGCATAGCGGTCGCGCGCGAACCCGAGCCGGTCACGGGGCGCGGTAAAGCCCGGGTTGCCCAGCCCTTGGCGCAGGCCCTCCTCCACCAGGGCGGCCACCTCGAAGTCGATCAACGTGACGCCGCCGTCGGGGCGGACCATCAGGTTGAACTGATGGAGATCCCCATAGACGACGCCGCGTTCGTGCAGCGCGGCGATGGCCGCCTCGGTGTGCCGCAGGATCTCCAAGGCCCACGCGCGGAACTCAGTGATCGCTTCGCCGCCCTCCTCACCCGCCCGGTTCTTCGGCAAGCGCTTGGCGTACTCCGCGTTCAACGGCACGCCTTCGACGAACCCCTGCACCAGGAAGTGATGGTCGCCGACGATGAGATAGTCATGAACGGCCGGCACACACGGCAGGCCCGCCAGGTGCTGCATGATCATATGCTCGCGCCGTAACCGGCTCACCGCGTCGCCGCCGAGCCCGTCCAGCCCCGCGTATGGCCGGGCCTCCTTGAGCACCACCCGCTCGCCGGTGCGCTTGTCTTTGCCCTCATACACCCCGCCGCCGTTGGAGAAGTGCAAAGCGCGCTCGATCGTGTAAGGGATGTCGGTGACCGTCACCTTGTTGCGGGCCTCCAGATGCGGAGCCAGAAAGGCGGGCAGCGTCACCCACGGCGGCACCCGAAACGACGGCTCCCGCTTGTCCGGCACCAGGTTTCCGTCGCCATCCTCGATCGCCGGCACGAGTTCCCCGGTCTCGGAGAGGCAGTGCCGCAGCGCGAACCCTCCATATCGGACATACAGCGGCCCCGAGCCCCAGCGGAGGTCGCTGAGGATGTACGGCCCTGGCTGTCCCACGAGGATCGCGCCGAGCTCCTCGAGCACCTGCCGCAGCTGCGCCTCGTCGGCGGGATAGATGGTCACGAGCTTGCCGCTGGACCCCCGGGCGCCGTACTTTCCGTTGTTCTGCACGAAGACATGCAGCCCGGCCAGGTGCTTGAAACCGATTTCTCTTGGTACGCAGTAGTCCCAAACCGCGGCCAGAATCTCGTCGGCGTTCCCAAGGCAGGCGGACACGTGAACCTTCCACCCCTGCGACGGCACGGGTCTCTTGTCGCGCGCATAGACCAGCCAGCCCTGCTGACGGCGCTGGTGCCACCCCCGCGGCAGTGAGCGGGACGCGAGCTCGAAGTCAGGTGCGCCCGCGACATTCAACGGGGTGTCGTAGAAGTAGCGGTCGGCCTGACAGTAGTCGAAGTATCTCTTGTCCACACCGACAGCCTGGCCGCCGCACCTGACGGTCGTGATGCAGGCAACCTTGCGGAAACCTTGCAGCCTATTTCCGGCCTTCCGGCGGAGGCCATTTCTCAATAGGACGTTTCATCACAGGTCGGATGTCCATCCCTGTCCACGCCTGTCCAATCCGGACCCTCCGCCCGGGATCGGGGCGGATAGCGTCGGCGTCCCGATGGCCTTACCGGGCAATCGCCAAAGACGGTGACGGCAATGCCGCCGATCGCCGTCCCTCAACTGCTGGGCAGCTGATGCTTAGGGAGCAAGGATGAGCATTCCAAGAATTACCGCGAAAATATCCGGTTTTGGGCGCATGGCCCGCTTCGCGATCGCCACGGTGGTCATGTCGGCGGCCGTGCTCGGCCTCACCGGCGGCCCCGCGCATGCCAGCCTCTGGCAGCTCACGGACGGTTTTGACTACCAGCCCGCGAGCACCTGGCGCATCGAGCACTATGGGACCAGCGGCGGCGGCTTCGACCTCAACGTCGGAACGGCACGCACCGCGCCGAACAACGCCTTCCTGTGGGCGCAGACCCAGTTCTCCGCGGTCGGCCGTTCCGTGGTCCTGCGCAACAACTCCACCCGCGACGAGTGCGGCGCCGGCATCTACCTGAACGGGCTCAGCGGCGCGAAGGTGAACTTCGAGATCATCAACCCGTCCAACTGGACCTACATCTCGCTGAGCAACATCACGCTGTCCGGGGCTGGCTACAAGCTTTACACCGTCCCCGTCTGGCGGGGCGGCCCCAACACCGTTTACATCCGCGTCTCCCTGATCGGCACCGGCACCTACAACCTCATCCGCGTCGACGACCTCGTCGTGCAGTGCGGCTACTGACCCAGGACCCGACGACACACTCCTAAGTGCCGTGTGGGCGCCCGGCATCGGACGCCCACACAGCCGCGCCAATCGGAAGCGCACGATCTGCGCTCCACAGCGACGCACCAGCTGTCGTGGAGCCGGTGGTAAAACTGCTGGCAGGCTGGAGCTCGTGCTGGTCAAACTTCGATGGGTCGGACGGAGCCGCGCCGCACGAGGTGGGTGTCGAGCATGATGTGGTGTGGGGCGACCGGGGTTTGCGCGTGTTCGAGGGCGAGGCGGACGGCGGTGCGGCCCAGCTCCTCGTGCGGCAGGCGCACGGTGGTCAGGTCGAGGTCGAGCGCCGGTGGCAGGTCGTCGAAGCCGACGAGCGACACGTCCCGCGGCACGCGCAGGCCGTGCTCGAGCAGCGCCTGCCGGGCGCCCGCAGCGATCAGGTCGTTGAAGGCGAAGACCGCGGTGAAGTCGCGGCGCCGCGATGCCAGACGTTCCTTCATCATGCGGTACCCCTCTTCGCGCTCGAAGGTGCCCTCGACCTCCAGCGCCGGATCGTGCGGGACCCCGTGGGCCGCGAGCGCGTCGCGATAGCCCGCGAGCCGGGACTCGGCCGTCGTGTAGCCGGGCCGCCGGCCGAGACAAAGGATGCGCCTGTGGCCTGCCGACAGCAGGTAGCCGGTGGCCGCGAACGCGCCGCCGGTGTAGTCGCACTCCACGACCACGGCCGGCACGTCTGGCGACAGCGGTGGCCGGCCGCACAGCACCAGCCGGGAGCCGCTCACGGCCAGGGCATGCGCGTATTGGCTCATCCGCGCGCGATATCCCTCGTCGGCCCGCACATTGCCCACGAGGATCACCGCCTCGGCGTGCTGCTCGCGCATCAGCTGCACCACGGCCAGCTCCCGCGCGGCGTCGCCGCCGGTCGTGCCGATCAGGCACAGCCGCCCAGCGGCCGCGGCCTCGGTCTGCACGCCCTGCGCGACGTGCGCGTAGTGCGGCGAGATGACGGAGTTGAGCACGATGGCGACGCTCTTGGTC
>JBIOYB010000357.1:0-11884 GCA_044869915.1 Allorhizocola sp. | reverse complement strand
ATGCAGACGCTGGCCACCTACGGCGACGTCGTGGCCGAGGTGCGCGACGAACTGCGGCAGCGCATCGACGAGGCGCTGGCGGCCGGTGTCGCGGGCGAGCGCATCATCGTCGACCCGGGGCTGGGGTTCGCCAAGACCGCGGAGCACAACTGGGCACTCAGCAAGAATTTAAAGACCTTTGTCCATATGGGGTACCGGGTGCTCTTCGGCGCCTCACGGAAGTCTTACCTGGGTCTGCTGTTGGACGGGCGCCCCGCGGTCGAGCGCGACGCGGCGACGGTGGCGACGAGCGTGCTCGCGGCGCAGGCCGGGGTGTGGGGCGTGCGTGTGCACGACGTACGCGCCACGATGGACGCACTCAAGGTATGGCAGCGGTGGAACACGGAACGCTGAAAAACTCCGTTCAGGCGAAGCCGTGCTCTTGCGCGGGTGTGGCCGGGCGCGCAGCGATCCGGGCACACCCGCCGCGGAAGGAGAGGCGGCGATGGACCGCATAACGCTGACGGGGCTTCGGGTTCGCGGGCATCACGGCGTGTTCGACTTCGAGCGGCGCGACGGGCAGGACTTCGTCATCGATGTCGAGCTTGGGCTCACGTTCCCGACCAGCGACGACGTGGCCGACACTGTCCACTATGGCGAGCTGGCTTCGCAGCTGGCGGCGGTCGTTTCCGGCGAACCGGTGAATTTGGTAGAAACACTGGCATCCCGGCTTCTGGACGTGTGCCTTTCATTCGAACATGTGATCGAAGCAACTGTCACCGTCCACAAGCCACAGGCGCCCATCCCGCACGCGTTTAACGACGTGAGCGTCACTATGCACAGGCGATCTTCCGACAACTGAGACATAGTTACATCGCTTGTCGCTCGCAGTGACGACCCGTACGCTCAGGGGTGCGCTGACAGCGCACGTTTACCGAAAGTGCTCGACACGAAACAGGGTGTCATTGGCGCATCCCACAGCTGAGCGCACCTTTCCGTAAGGCTAAGGGAAAGCCGTAACAGCTAAGTTGAACAGCCGAGACATCCGGGGGAGGTTTGGAAGACATGAGCGTCACCACGTCGCTGCTCGGCGGGGTCGCCGAACTATTGCAGCAACCCACCCCTGGATCGCCCGGCGGCGGCATCAACACGACCGGCATCCTCGGTTGGTTCGCCAAAACCATCGCCCCCATCCTGCTGGCGGTCCTAGGCGTGATCTTCATTGGCCGGGCCAGCCGGGGCGAGGTGTCCAAGGTGCTGACCAGCTCCGCGATCGCGCTGATCGGTGTGGCCTTCATCGTCGGCGCCGGAGCCCTGTTCCTGTTCGGTCAAAGCCTGATCAACATCGTGTTCCAGTAGGCGTGGGCGGGGCTTGAGTCATGCGGTTGCGGACTGACGACGACATCTACCGGGCCCGGCTCGTCTACCTTGGACCACCGGGCTACACCTTCCCGGTGCAGCTGCCCTACGCGCAGTATGGTCTGTTCGCCCTCCTTGTCCCGCTCTACATGGCCATTTTCGCGTTCTTCCGCGGCGGCTGGGACTTCTTCCCCGCGTGGGAGATCGCGCTCGCCATCGTGACGACGTCCTATGTGTTCCGGCACGTGGACCCCGATCGACCGGCGCGCATGGTGATCCGCACGGCGCTGACCGACTGGCGGCGCACCCGCGAGCCCGACAATGAGCGGCGCGACCCTAAGCTTGTCGCTCGGCGGGTCATGGTTCGGGGAGGGATCACGTGACAACGCACGACGCCGAGTTTGAGCTCGACCTCGACGAATCGGTCTCCGACGCGATCCCTGCGGAGGGCCCGGTCGCGTCGTTTCGGCCCCCGCAGCGGCGCACGCCCAACCCCGCCAGGAGTCCGGCGGGGAATCAGGCTTTTGATCGGGATCCGGCCGAGCGGGCCGACGATCTGCAGCGTGCGGCCGATCGGCGCGCGGCCGAGATGCGCGAGGCGGCTGCGCAGGCCGCGGCGCGCCTGCGCGGTACGCCCCAAAAAAATCCACCCCGGGCGCTGCCACCCGGACCACCGGCCTTAGACGTCGAATCCCCTTTCCTGGAATTGTTTGACGGTTCGGCGGTGTCGCCGGACGGCGTGAAGGTGAGCGGGCCGCCGCCGACGCCGCCGACCTTCATCGAGCCGCCGCCCGTGCGGCCGGTCAGCGCGCCGCCTCCGCCACCGATGCGGCCGACGCCCCCAGCGATGCGGCCGACACCTCCAGCCATGCGGCCGACACCGCCGCCGATGCGGCCGGTCAGCGGGCCACCAGTGGTCCCGATCTCGCCGCCGCCCGTGCAGCCCGCCGGGCGGCACGCGGCCCGGACCGTGCCGACGGTCAAGCAACCGGCGGTGCCCCAGCCGCGCACCCACGTCAAGCCGCCCAAGCAGCCCAAGCCACCCAAGCTCAAGCGCGACCGCGCCCCGACGCAAGAGGTGGAGATCTCCGAGATCGCCGGGCACCTGACGTTCACCGCGCACGCGGTCACAGCGTGGTATCTACTGCCCGAGGTGAGATGGGCGTTCCGGCCCGACCCCGAGCGCGAGGCGATGCTGTCGGCGATCAGCGAGCAGTTCGCGGGTCTGGCGGGCTTCCGGCTGCACCTGCGCCGCACGACGCAGCCCTTCCCGGCCGACCAGTGGGCGGCGCAGCTCGACCACCTCACGGTCCGTCCACTCCCGACAGTGCCGGGCGCGGCGAGCTGGGCCGATCATCTCGTTGCCGCGCAGCAGCATTTGCGGCAGGTCAACCACGCCGAGGGGCAGACGTTCCTGGGCGTGACGTTCGCCCGCCGCGCGATCGGCGACAGTTTCAGCGAGCGGCTGCTGAAGGCGTTCGGCAAGGGCACACCGGAGAACGAGCGCAAAAAGCTGGGCCGGCAGGTCGAGCAGTTCGACGAGGTGCTGGCCGCGTTCGGGATGAGGGGCCAGCGGGCGCAGGCGTTCCAGCTCGAGTGGCTGCTGTATAGGTCTGTCGCGCTCGGGATGGCGCCGCCGACAGGCATGGGCGCGGTCGGGCACGGGCAGTGGGAGCCCGGCGACCTGCTCGCGCTCACCGAAAATATAGAAAGGTATAGAACTCCATACGGGAGCACAGTTAAGCTCGTCAATAGGATGACGGGCGAGGAGCGGCACGTGGCGGTCTTGACGGTCGGGCGGATGGAACCGCTCGATATCCCGGAGAGGCATGAGCCCTGGCTGCACTTCCACGAACGCCTGCCGTGGCCGATGGAGCTTTCGTCGCGAGTGGACATTCTCGGACCGCAGGACTCCTTCAGGAATCTGGAGCACCGGCTCCGGATGATCCGTTCGCAGCAGCAGGACTATCTCGAGCACGGGATGGACGCCCCGCCGGAGCTGGAGCGGCTGGCCGGGCGGGCACTGGTGCTCGGCGACGAGATGACCACCGGGCTGCCGGTCGACTCCGCGCGGGCGCACGGCTGGCACCGGATCGCGATCAGCGGAGCCACACGGGACGAGTGCCTGGAGCGGGCGCGGGCGTTGACGTCGGCCTACGGGCGTGAGCTGCGGGTCGCGTTGCAGCACCCCAAGCAGCAGGACCAGCTGGCGCGCGAGTTCATCCCCGGTGAGCCGATAGCAAACACGGGTTACCTGCGGCGCATGCCGGTGCGATTGCTGGCCGCGGCCTTGCCCCAGGCAGCGTCCACAGTGGGCGATCGACGAGGGGATCTGATCGGGCGGACGGCCGGGACGTGCAGGCGCCCGGTATTTTTGGACCCGCACTTCCCGATGGAGGTGCGGGAGCGGTCGGGCCTGGCCGTGATGGTGGCCGAGCCGGGCGGTGGCAAGTCCACATTGCTCGGTGCGATGGGCTATTTGAATGCTCGGCGGGGCGTCCAGGTCACGCTGCTGGATCCGAGCGGGCCCCTGGCACGGCTGGCGTCAATGCCCGAGCTGCGGCCGTTTACGCGCGTGTTGAACCTGACGGGCGGAGAGCAGGGCACGCTCGCGCCATACTCGCTGATCCCTACCCCGTCGCGGACGGAGTTCGTCGCCGGGCACGCGGGCAACCGGGAGTACGAGATCGCCGTGTCCAATGCGCGGGCCGAACGGCGCATGCTGGTGCAGGACATCTGCTCGATGCTCGTGCCCCCACAGGTCGCGCGGGAGGCGTCGACGGCGACCCTGCTGCGGCACGCGGTGCGGACCGTCCCCGCCGAGGAAACGTCCACACTGGACGATGTCGTGCGGTGCCTGGCCGAACTCGACGAAACCGGGCGAGAACTGGCCAACCTGCTGCTGGACACGGCCGAAATGCCGTTGGCGCTGCTGTTCTTCGGATCGCCCCCGGCCGAGCTGCTCGGGACGGATTCGGCGCTCACCGTCATCACGATGTCGGGGCTGCGGCTGCCAGACCTCAAGATTGAGCGGGAGTATTGGTCCGCCGAAGAGGCGCTGGCGCTGCCCATGCTGCACACGGCGCACCGGCTGGCCGTGCGGCGGTGCTACTCCGGCGACATGCACCAGCGCAAGCTGGTCGGGCTGGACGAGGCACACTTCATGGAGGGATGGCGGTCCGGGCGGTCCTTCCTGGTGCGGCTGGCGCGGGATTCGCGCAAGTGGAACCTCGCGGCGCTGGTCGCCTCGCAGAACCCGAAGGACATTCTCGGGCTCGACGTGCAAAACCTCGTGTCGACCGTGTTCGTGGGGCGCATCGCCCAGGACCCGGAGATCGCCTCGGATGCGCTGCGGCTGCTCAGGGTGCCCACTGACGTAGGCTATGAGGCTGTGCTCGCGTCTTTGTCGGCGCCGGATGCCAACAGCTCGGGGCGGCTCGGATACCGCGAATTTGTCTTGCGCGATGTGGATAGTAGGGTGCAGCGCGTGCGCGTGGATGTGTCCTATGTGGACGGATTGCTGGCGACCCTCGACACCACACCGACCGGGCAGGCGGCCCGCCGTTGACCAGACGACTGCGCAACTGCCTCCTCGCCGTGACGGTGCTCTTCATCGGCACCTACTTCGGCACGCCCGCATCTGCCGGGTTGGCTGCGGCGGCGGCTCCTCAGGCAGGCATATCCGCGCTGCCGCCGGGAGACCCGCTGTGTTCGCTGGAGGAATGGCGCGCGCGGGGGATCGACGAATGCGTCTCGCGGCTGCAGGAGGTGCCGGCGGCGCGCGTGCAATGCTTGCGGGCGCCAAACCCCGCCACACCCGACTCAGGATTCGGCGGCTGGTTCGCCGCCGAGCCGAGCTGGCCGGTCAATGGGCGGGTTGGGCGATATTCGCGCTATGGATACGCCGGTTACGACTACACGACCTATGACATCGGCTGCGCCGACACGTTGATGCACCCTGACTACAAGCTCGAGTCGACCATTGCCAACGGCGAGTTCATGATTGCCACAGGCATTGTCGCGGCGAGCAACGGGCTTCGCGAAAAGGCGTGGAATCCGGGCGACCTTTGGGCATGGGCGAACCCGCTCGTGGAAGGCGCGACGCAGGCGATCTATGCTCGCGTCTTCAGCGTTTTCGGCGTCATCACGCTCGCCGTGATCGGGCTCTACCTGCTATGGCGGTCGCGCCAGGCACACATGTCGGCGGCCCTGACGACCGCCGGGTGGGCACTGCTGGTGCTCGTCGCGGTGACAGCGTTGGCAAAATGGCCCGTGCATTCGGCCAACGTCGCCGACAGCGCACTGGTCGGGACACTCGGAGTCGTCCACGACGCGATCGGCCCGAACACGGGCCCGCCGACCGAGCCATGCAACGACCCCGCACCAGGCGCATGCGACGACACCAGACCGCCCGCAGTGCGCGCGGGCGACACGGCCGTGGAAAGCCTGCTGTATCGCAATTGGCTGCGCGGGACGCTTGGGTCGGCCGACAGCCAAACGGCACTGAAGTACGGCCCCGCGCTCCACCGGGCAAAGTCCCTCAGTTGGAAGGACATGCAGTCTATCGACGATGACCCGGCTCAGCGGCAGGGGATCATTGACGCTAAGAAGCGCGAGTGGATGAAGGTCGCCGAACAGATCCGAACAGAAGACCCCGAGGCATACGAATACCTACGCGGAACCAAGGGCATGGAGCGAGTAGGCGCGGGGTTTGTCGCCATTCTCGCAGCAATAGCGTACGCATCCTTTGACATCGTGGCATCGTTGCTCGTGCTGCTTGGCTTCCTTGTCATCCGATGGGCGGTCATCGCCGCCCCCGCGCTGGGCACGATCGGCTTGCTCAGACCAGCGAGCGCCGGAATCCGTCGATTGGTCAATGCTGTGCTCGCGGCGCTCTTCAACGTGGTCATCTTCGGCACCGGCGCAGCGATCTACCTTTTTGCTGTCGATTTGATCATGAGTACGGCAAGTCTGCCGGGCTGGCTTCAGGTGACACTTGTCCTGCTGTGCGGAGTCGTAGGGTGGATCTTGTTGCGACCACACATGAGGATCACGCAACTGAGTGGACGCAGCGGTGGGAGTGCTTTGTTGATGGCCCGGCCGACGCCCGCTGTGACGGCGGCGCCGGTTGCGATCGTGGCAGCTGGGGTTACGGCGAATGGGGTGCCGGAGTCGCGAGCGGAAGCCGAGGATTCCACGGTGGTGCGGCGAGCGGAGGCGCAGCCCGCGCCGGATCATGGGGCAGGCGACGGGACGAGGAACCGGCGGGAATGGTCCACCGCAGACGTTCCGGAGTCCGCGCCCGGGTACACCGTCTATCGGCCGGCGTCCGTGCCGCATCAGGCGACGCCGCCGACAATCGGTGGGGAAGACCCGGCTTACGCGCCTCCGCAACAGCAAGCGAGGACCGAGGCGCGCACGGAGACGAGATAACGATGGCCGGGCGGCTGCTCAGCTGGTTGCCGGTGCGACCACGCACCGCGATTGCCTTGGGCCTGCTGCTGGTCGTGGCACTGGTCGTGGCGATCGGACGGCTGGTGGGCGGCGAGCCGCCGCCGGTCGGGCCGCAGGGGCAGGCTCCGATTTCGACACTGGATCCGAGTACGGGCAACGACAGCGTGGTAAACCTCGAGCCGTCGCCGTCGCCGAAACAGGCGGCGACCGGGCCGGACGTGGTGGGCGCGGCGACGACGTTCGCGCAAAATTGGATCAATCATGAGCGGCCGGCGCAGACGTGGCGAGCCTCGCTGACTCCGTTGTGCACGAAGGCGCTGGCGGGAGAACTGGCCCAGGTGGATCCGGCGTCCGTGCCCGCTGATCGGATCACCGGCACGGCGACAACGGAAGCACACGCCGATACGAGTGTTGACGTTATCTTCCCCATTGATGTCGGCAAGCTACGGCTGCGGATGGTGCTGAACTCCGGCCGCTGGCTGGTCGACGGGATTGACTGGGAGCGACAGTGAGATGAAGCCACCTCTCCCGCCCATGGCCGCGCCCTTACGGGGTACCCGTAAAAAGGTTATAAAACCGGGTTTGATCCTGGCCGTGACAGGGGTCCTGGCTTTGTTGTGTTGTGGCGGCGCGGTGAGCGCCGTCATTTTTGGCGACCTGGCCAACAGTCAGTCGAATCTGTCCAATGCGCTGAACTGTGGCGGCCCGAATGTGATCAGCGTCAACGGCGAATTCGATCGGGTGGGTTCTTACGGACCCGATCAGGTACGCAATGCCGCCATCATCGTGAAGACCGGGCAGGAATTGAAGGTGCCGCCGCGAGGGTGGGTAATCGCGGTGGCCACGGCGATGCAGGAAAGCAGCCTGACCAATCATGGGCATTTGGGCGAGCAGAACGACCACGATTCGCTCGGGCTGTTTCAGCAGCGGCCCAGTCAGGGATGGGGAACGGCCGAGCAGATAATGGACCCCGTTTATTCGTCGACCAAGTTTTACGAGAAGTTGTTGAAAGTTGACGGATGGGAGTTGCTGCCGCTCACGACCGCCGCGCAACGGGTCCAGATCAGTGCGTATCCGAATGCGTACGCCAAACACGAGCCGACCGCGACGCAGATCGTGAATTCATTGACGGACGGGGCGGGACGGGCCGTGCTTGTCGGTGGACAATTGCGGTGCGCCGGATTTGGGGAGATATCCGCGTCCGGCTGGACGGCGCCGGTGGGAGCAGAGATCGTGTCGGCGTTCAGGACCTCGCAACGCCCCTCGCATCACGGGGTGGATTTGGGCGCAGGACGCAATACGCCCATCCTGGCAGCGGCATCCGGCGTGGTGATTGTGAGCCGCTGCGATGTCGGCAATTGCGATAGGGATGGGTCGCCGTCCACCCCCGGGTGCGGCTGGTTCGCCGAGGTATTGCACGCCGGGCAGGTCATTACGAGATACTGCCATATGAATTCGCGACCGAATGTCAACGTCGGGGATCGCGTGGCGGCCGGGGACGTGATCGGCGTCGTGGGCACGACCGGAAATTCGTCCGGGCCGCATTTGCATTTCGAGGTGCATTTGGACGGTGACCGGAGTTCGCGTGGAGCCGTGGACCCAGTGCTGTTCATGGCGCAGAGGGGGGCACCTCTTGGAAAGGCGGCGGTGTGAAGGGTCGTTCCTTCTTCGACGGCTGTGCGGGTATGAGGGCGTGAGCAGGGGATGACGGAGGCTGACTTCGCGCGATGGGCGGCGCAATGGCGGACACCGCCCGCGCCGATCGTGCCCGTGCCTGCGGTGAACGTGATCGCGAGCGGGGGGACGCTGCGTGGGGCGCGCGTGCTGATCGGGTTGCCCGGGCATGGGTGGCGAGATGGGATGCGCGCCGATGCCGCCGTGAAGCAGGGGGCGCGGACGATGGTGCCGGTGCTGGCGGAGTCCGAGTGGTATCGCGCCGAGCGGGATCGGACCGAGGTGGCGGCGGCACTGGTGCCGATCGAGCGGGTATGGGTCGAAACGATACATTCGGCCGCACACACGGCGGCGCCCACGGTGGCGCGAGAGGCGGCGGCGGGTCCAGGCGGCCCGGATACGCCGGCGCTAGTGTCACTGGACGGTCCACCGCACAGGCCCGCTGTCGCGGCTGAGGGCGCGGGGCAGTTGACGGGGCGAAGGCTGGTGCATACGGGGGAGGACGGCGAGACCCGTGGGCTGCGAGCTGTGACCGAGACGCACCAGGGCGAGGATGGGTTGCCACAGGTGCGGGTGGCGGCTGAGGCGGACTGGTACGCGTGGGCGGCGACCGGCAAGCCGGCCGCGACTAGGGCGCTGCCGGTGAACGAGTTGTGGTTGGAGTAGGGGTCGGTGTGGGAGTGGGGGTTGGGAGCCGTTCCGCGCCGCAAACCCGCCAGCCATCTTCGTCGATAAGGGTGAAGCGCCACCTCTGCTCGCTGCTGCTCTGCTCAACACCGCTCTTGATTGCGATCACGCTAAGATCCGTGGTTAGCAACACCTTTTCGCCTTGATCGGTCCGATCCTGCGCTCCCCATTCCATTTGAATCGAAACACCAAAGTCTCTTTCACGCTTGTCCAGCTCCTCGCGGAGAGTCCGGATGGCTGCAAGTTTCTCTTGATCGGAGCACGAGTACAGTTCGGCGCCGACCTTATCCTTGCGGACCAGCGAGGCACGCAAGTACTCGCTCAACACGACCTTCGGATTGCTTCTATCGATCTTCGTTGCCTCGTGATAGGTCAGGAGCAAAAAGCTCACGGCCCCGATGCCGCCTATGAGCACTACTGCCGCGCCGATTACCAGCACCCGCTTCCACCGCATCCCCCCATTGTGGGGTGGTGATCACGGCATGTCGAATCTTTCTGTCGCGTCGCGCCTGCGGATTCATGGGTACATATGAACTCGGCGCTAACGGGTTGACGGATCACCGTCGTGTTATCCACAAGCCGGGGCCAAATCGGCGCAAAGTTATCCACAGGCATGAGCGCGAGGACTGCGCCGGCTCCCAACTCTGAGATACGCTGCCATCGATCGACACACGGTGGGAATGCGGTGACAACTCGTGGTGTCATCGCGCACGGGGAGGAAGTCATGACACAGCCGTCGCAACAGATTGTGGTGGACCTGGAACAACTCCGCGACACATGCCAGGCCGTCAAACGTGACACGGAGCAAGGGCTTCGCCCGGGTCTTCACGAGACGGATCAAAAGATCCACCAAGGAGTTCCGTTCGGACGGCGATCCCCCTCCGGGGAGGCGGATGCCGCAGCGCGAGCCCTGACCTATGCGTTGAAACGCTATGCCCGTAACAGCGCAAGCCATCTCCAGCGAGCCGAGCAGATAGCGGGCTTCCTGGACCTCATCCTTACGGAATACACGGATACTGATGCCATATCCGCGCTCAACGTTGAAGCGATCCTGGATCTGTTGAACCAAACGGTGCCTCCTGCCCCCAAGCCCCAACCGTCCACTGGAGTGCAACCGTGACAACGCCATTCGTCGGACCATGGCCTTCCGCGTCTGTACCGGAACAGCCTACCTTCCACGGCCAATGCGTAGCCTGGACCGCTTTCGATGTCCCGCGCATCTGGGATATCGTCGCGACCGAAAATAGCCCGCGTGGTTGGGAGCAGGTGAACGGCTTCCGTCAACTCGCTGACCTACTTGTCGACCACCACCGCCGCCTCAACGGTCAGCATTTCGAGCTAGCGCACGCCTGGCAGTCCCCGGCCGCCGATGAAATGCTTCAGCGGGTCGGCACCTTCGCTGAATCGTTACTCTCGGATGCTCACTGTGCTCAAAGCACGGCCTATGCCCTCCACAACATCATGACCACCTACGCTGAGGCACGCACCAAAATCGGCAACATCCACACTCGATGGGACAACGTCACCACTGACTGGATCCCGGAGTGGTGGGATCACGCGGCGGAAGAGCTGAACAACGAAGCCCAAGCCATCATGATCAAAACAGATGAGGCTGTCCGCGACTACCGCAAGCGGATTCTCGCGCCGCGCACGTTCGGCACGCTAGACGACGACATCAGCATCTCAATCTCCGATGGCAGCGTTTCAACCTCGCTTGATGGGTCGCCGCTTGTGCCACCTGTTCCAGGCTATTACATGTGGGCGAACGGATCCGTCCGATCAGGCGCAGATACTATCGATCGTGGTCCTGCGCTGACTTCATGGCAGGATCGTGGATACATTCCAGCTGTGCCTGGCCAGCCAGTCTCGATGCTTCCGGTCCCACCTGAAAGTCAATACGCCCCCATTGGTGGCGCCTACGTCCTTCCTGGACCAGGCGTGGGTCGTGGTGGCTATGTCATTTCAGTCCCGGCCGGACCTCGCCACCCCTCGATTGATAATCACAGTTCGGTGGGTTCAGGCCGAGAGAGCAGCTATAGACGTGGAGTAACACAACAGCCCACATCGAGCGGACCGGGCCTTGTGCCTACGGCAGTTGGCACAGGACCACAAAGCTCGCACCAAAGTGGGCGAGGCCTTTATCGCCGCTCGAATATTATTTGGAAGGTCGAAGAGGGCGTACCGCCGGTGATCGAAGCCGCGATTCAAGACGGCTTCGATCCAAGCCAAGTCGGTCGACAACCGGAAGATGCTTTCAAAGAATGGTTCGCTGAACTGGCCTACCCATGGCGGTCCGGAAGCAATACCGACCCCGGTCCACAAATCATCCTTAGGAAGATCGCCGAATGAGTCCGCCATACGCGTTTGCAGCAGCCCTACTACTCGTAATGGTCTCAAACCGCAGTGGTTTGGGACTCGACAAGGTGTCTGACGGCCAGTGGTTTCATCAAACCTTGAGAACTGAGGAAGCTAATGCCGTTATTGATGGCCGTGGCGTTGTCGTGGGTTTGATCGATTCTGGCGTGGACTATGGACATCCAGATCTGGCCGGCTCTGTGTTGCCGGGGACTGACCTGGTCGCCTCAGGCGACGGACGAATCGACACGGACGGGCACGGGACGGCGATGGCCGGTCTCATCTGTGCGCACGGACGGGTCGATGGGCTGGCACCCGGTGCAAAGATCCTTCCAGTGAGGACAAGCACTAGTTTTGAGCCGTCAGCAGATCGGGT
>JBIOYB010000356.1:0-8580 GCA_044869915.1 Allorhizocola sp. | reverse complement strand
GGGCCCTGGCGCGGCCCGGGCAAGACACCGGTGGGAGCAACTACGCACATGACCACGACTGCCGCTAGGGTCTTCTGTATGGCCCATCAGGTCTTCTCGTTCGAGCCGCCGGAGCGGTTCGTCGCCGGCACGGTGGGTCCGCCCGGCGAGCGCACGTTCTATCTGCAGGCGCGCGGGGGCGGGCGCCTGGTCAGCGTCGTGCTGGAGAAGGTGCAGGTGACGCTGCTCGCCGAGAAGCTCGAGGAGCTGCTCGCCGAGGCGCATCAGCGCTTCGACCTGGAGCTTCCTGGCCCCAGTGGCGGCCCACCCGACAACGATCCGCTGGATTCCCCGGTCGACGAGGAGTTTCGCGTCGGCACGCTCGGTTTGGCCTTCGATGTCGAAAACAACACGATCATCATCGAGGCGATCGCGGTGGACGAGGGCGCCGAGCTCGATGCGGAGACCGACGCGCCGGCCGACGACGACGAGGACGCCTCGGTCCCGAGCATCTCGGAGGATCTGGACCGGCTCAGGGTGCGCCTGACCCCGGCCGCGGTGCGCGACTTCATCGACCGCGCCCGGCGTGTCATCTCGGCGGGCCGGCAGCCGTGCCCGCTGTGCGGGCAGCCGCTCGACGCGTCCGGCCATCTATGCCCTCGACACAATGGCTACCACCGACGTTGAGGCGCTCCTGCGGTCGGCCGAGTTCGAGATCGAGGGCCGGCTGGTGGAGGCTTCCAACATCACGCTGCGGGTGCAGATCGGCGACGGCGTGCACGCTGTGTATAAGCCGATCCGGGGTGAGCGCCCGCTGTGGGACTTCCCCGACGGCACGCTCGCCGGGCGCGAGGTCGCGGCCTACGAGCTGAGCAAGGCGCTGCGCTGGGACGTGGTGCCGCCGACCGTGATGCGCGACGGCCCGCTGGGTCCGGGCGCGTGCCAGCTGTGGCTGGACGATCTGGTCGAGCCGCCGGTCGGGTTCGTGCCCGAGCGCGACCTGCCGGGCGATTGGCTGCCGGTGGCCGCGGCGCGGGACGAGGTGGGCCGGCCCTACGTGCTCGCGCACGCCGACGACCCGCGCCTGGCCCGGCTGGCGCTGTTTGACGTGATCGTCAACAATGCCGATCGCAAGGGCGGGCACGTGCTGCTCACCGAGCGGGGCCAAATCTACGGTGTCGACCACGGGGTGTGCTTCCACAGCGACGACAAGCTGCGCACCGTGTTGTGGGGCTTCGGCGGGCGCCCGGTGTCCGAAGCGGACAGTGTCGCGTTGCGCCGGGTCGATCTGGCGTTCCTGGGCGATTTCCTGTCCGCCGAGGAGCTCGACGCGCTCGCCGGGCGGATCGAAAAGCTGGAGACCTTCCCGGCGCCGCCCGATGATCGTCACGCGATCCCGTGGCCGCCGATGTAGAGGTAGATTCAGCCCTATGGACGTGCAAGTCACGGGACCCATGCTGGATCGCTTCGACGAGATCCTGACTCCGGACGCGCTGGCGTTCCTGGGCGAGCTGCACGAGCGCTTCGATCCCCGGCGGCGGGAGCTGCTGGGCCGCCGCCGGTCGACCGTCGGGACGCTGGACTTCCTCGAGGAGACCCGGCACGTGCGCGAGGGCGACTGGCGCGTGGCTGAGCCGGCGCCCGGCCTGGTCGACCGGCGGGTCGAGATCACCGGGCCGACCGACGCCAAGATGACCATCAACGCGCTCAACTCGGGCGCCAAGGTGTGGCTGGCCGACCACGAGGACGCCAACACGCCCCTGTGGGAAAACGTCATCACCGGCCAGCTCAACCTGCGCGACGCGGCCGCGGGCAGGCTGGAGTTCACCTCGCCCGAGGGCAAGCTATATCGCGTCGAGGCCGCCGAGCCGCCGACCGTCGTGTTCCGGCCGCGCGGGTGGCACCTGAGCGAGAAGCATTTGGCAAACAGCGGCGAGCGGATGTCGGGCAGCCTGGTCGACTTCGGGCTTTACGCGTTCCACACCGGCAACTATTTCTACCTGCCCAAGATGGAGAGCCACCTCGAGGCCCGCCTGTGGGATGACGTGTTCACCTTCGCCGAGGACCGGCTGGGCAGGCCGCGCGGTGCCATCCGGGCGACCGTGCTCATCGAGACCTACCCGGCCGCGTTCGAGATGGACGAGATTCTCTACGAGCTGCGCGAGCACTCCGCCGGGCTCAACGCCGGCCGGTGGGATTACATGTTCAGCGTCATCAAGAAGTTCCGCGAGCACGGCCGCGACTTCCTGCTGCCCGACCGCAATGCCGTCACGATGACCGCGCCGTTCATGCGCGCCTACACCGAGTTGCTCGTGAGCACGTGCCACAGGCGTGGGGCGCACGCGATCGGCGGGATGGCCGCGTTCATCCCGAGCCGCCGCGATCCCGAGGTCAACGAGATTGCGCTGGCGAAGGTGCGCGACGACAAGACGCGCGAGGCCGGGGACGGCTTTGACGGGTCGTGGGTGGCCCACCCGGATCTGGTGCCGATCTGCCGCGCGATATTCGACGGTGTGCTTGGCGACCGCCCCAATCAGCTGGACCGGCAAAAAGACGTGTCCATCTCCGCAAAAGACCTGCTGGCCGTGCGGGACACAACCGGGCAGCGCACCGAGGCGGGGCTGCGTAACGCGATAAGTGTTGGCGTGCAATATCTTTCGTCGTGGCTGCGCGGCACGGGAGCGGTGGCCATCTTCAATCTCATGGAGGACGCGGCGACCGCCGAGATCTCGCGATCGCAGGTGTGGCAATGGTTGCACAACGATGTCGTGCTCGACGACACGGGCGAGCTCGTAACGCGCGAGCTGGTCGAGCGGATCGCGGGCGAATTCGACGACACCTACGCTACGGCGCGGGCACTGTTCCTTGAGGTGGCTGTGGCCGACGACTTCGTGGATTTCCTTACGCTGCCGGCATATGAGCGCATGCCATGATTGATGTGATCGAGAGGTTGCGAAGGCGGCTGACACCGGATCAGGTCATCACCGATCCGGTGGAGCTGCGCACCTACGAGTGCGATGGGCTGGCGCAATACCGGGTGACGCCGGGGCTGGTGGTGTTGCCGCACACCGCCGAAGAGGTCGCGTTCGTCGTGAAGACGTGTTCGGATGCGGGAGTCCCGTTTGTGGCAAGGGGTTCCGGGACGGGTCTGTCGGGTGGGGCGCTGCCGCGCTCCGACGGGGTGCTCATCGTCACCGCGCAGATGCGGTCCATTGTGGACATCGCGATCGCCGATGAGCGCGCCGTGGTCCAGCCCGGAGTCATCAACCTCAACGTGACGCGGGCGGCCGCGCCGCACGGCTACTATTACGCGCCCGATCCGTCGAGCCAGCAGATCTGCTCCATCGGCGGCAACGTCGCCGAAAATTCGGGCGGCGCGCACTGTCTCAAATACGGTTTCACCACCAATCACGTGACGGGATTGGAGATTGTGACACCCGACGGCGAGCTGGTCCGGTTGGGCGGCAAGGCTTTGGACCCGCCCGGCTACGATCTGATCGGCACTTTCGTGGGTTCGGAGGGCACGCTGGGCATCGCGACCGAGGTGACGGTGAGATTGACGCCGTTGCCGGAGGCGGTGAGCACGCTGCTGGCCGCGTTCGCCTCCACCGATGAGGCGGGCGCTGCGACGTCGGCCATCATCGCGGCCGGGATCGTGCCGGCCGCGATCGAAATGATGGACGCTCTGGCGATCCAGGCGGCGGAGGCGGCCGTCCACTGTGGATACCCGGCGGGCGCCGGTGCGGTGCTGATCGTCGAGCTCGACGGGCCTTCCGCGGCCGTGGAGCAGGAGTTCGCCATCGCCGAGCGGTTGTGCCTGGCCGCGGGCGCGTTCGAGATCCGTGTGGCGGCCGATGATGCCGAGCGGGCGCTGATCTGGAAGGGGCGCAAGTCGGCGTTCGCGGCGGTCGGGCGGATCAGCCCCGACTACATCGTCCAAGATGGAGTGATCCCGCGCACCGCCCTGCCGGAGGTGTTGCGCCGCATAGACGAGCTTTCACAGCGCACCGGCGTGCGGGTGGCCAATGTCTTTCACGCGGGCGACGGCAATCTGCATCCCCTTGTTCTTTTTGATGATTCGATACCAGGCCAAGCCCAGCGAGCCGAGGAGGTTTCGGGGGCGATCCTCGACCTGTGCATCGAGCACGGCGGCTCCATCACCGGTGAGCATGGCGTCGGCGTGGACAAGTCTCGTTACATGCCAAGGATGTTCACCGACGACGACCTCGACACGATGCAGCTGGTGCGGTGCGCGTTCGACCCGGCGGGGTTGTCCAATCCGGGCAAGGTCTTTCCGACGCCACGCCTGTGCGGTGAGGTGCCCGGGCGGCACAAGGGCGTGCATCCGTTACACGAGGCGGGGATCGCGGAGGTGTTCTGATGTCGTCGACAGCCCGGCCGGAGTCCACTGTGGAGGCTGCCGCCGTGCTGCGCGAGGCGGCGTCGAAGGGCTGGGCGGTGGTCGTGCGCGGCGCGGGCACGAAGCAGTCGTGGGGCTATCCGCCCCGCCGGGTGGACCTGATCCTTGACACGACAGGGCTCACGGGCGTCGTGGAGCACGCGGCCGGTGACCTGATCGCGGTGGTGCGGGCGGGCACACCGGTCGCCAAGCTTCAGTCCACATTGGCGGGTGCGGGCCAGCAGTTGGCATTGGACACTCCGATCGACGGGGCGACCGTGGGAGGCACGGTGGCGACCAACACGAGCGGCCCGCGCCGCATGGCCTATGGCACCGTGCGCGACCTCATCATCGGCGTGACCATCGTGCGGCCGGATGGCGTCATCGCCCGCGCGGGCGGCAAGGTGGTGAAAAACGTCGCGGGATATGACCTCGGCAAGCTGATGACGGGGTCGTATGGCACGCTCGGGCTCATCGCCGAGTGCGCGTTCCGGTTGCATCCGCGGGTCGCCACGTCCTTCGTGCGCCGCAGCGGCACCGAGCTGGGTGAAAAGAGGGGTCTCGCCTGGGAGATCGACGCGCCCGCCGAGGGCGGATGGGAGGTCGCGTGGGAGGTTCCGGGCCCCGGCGACCCCGCGCCCGGGTGGTGGGGGCGCTATCCGTGGGCTGACGGCGAGATCGGGGTCAAGCTCACGGCCGCGCTGTCGCGGGTGCCCGGGTTGCTCGCCGCCGCCAGGGATCTGGGTGTGCCGGTGCGGGGCTCACTGGGCACGGGTGTGCTGTATGCGGCGGCCACCGACCCTTCCCAGGTCGAAAAGCTGCGCACCGCCGCGCACGCGGCCGGTGGGCACGCGGTCGTGCTGACGTATCGCGAAGGGGTCGACCTGTGGGGGCCCGTGCCAGGGCTGGAGTTGATGCGGCGCGTCAAGGCACAGTTCGACCCGGACGATCGGTTCGCGCCCGGGAGGTTTGTCGTATGAACCCGGATCTCATCAAGGACTGTGTCCACTGTGGATTCTGCCTGCCGACGTGTCCCACATATGTGCTGTGGGGTGCGGAGGCCGACTCGCCGCGCGGGCGCATCCACCTGATGGACCAGCGGGTGCAGGGCGCCCCGATGTCGGACCCGATGGCGCTGCACTTCGATCGCTGCCTGGGCTGCATGGCGTGCGTGACCGCGTGCCCATCGGGCGTGCGCTACGACCTGCTCATCGAGCAGACGCGCGCAGACGTGGAGGAGTCGCACAGGCGATCCTTGAAGGAGCGCCTGCTGCGCGGGGCCATTTTCCGGCTGTTCCCCTATCGGCGCCGGTTGCGCCTGCTGCGCGGGCCGCTGCGGCTGTATCAGGCGCTCGGCGTGCGGTTGCTGCGCGGCACGTCGACGCTCGCGACGCTGGAGTCGCTGGCGCCGCGGGTCACTCATGCCCCGCGTTTGCCGGCTTTGACAAAAGCGGTCGGGAAGCGGCGGGCCGTGGTGGGGCTGCTCACCGGGTGCGTGCAGGGCGCGTTCTTCCCGGAGGTCAACGCGGCCACGGCGCGCGTGCTGGCCGCCGAGGGGTGCGACGTGGTGATCCCGCCCGAGCAGGGCTGCTGCGGCGCGCTCAGTGTCCACAATGGACGCGCCGAGGAGGCGCGGCGGTTCGCGGACAGGCTCACCAAGACGTTCGCCCGGACTGGTGTCGACTATGTCGTGGTCAACGCGGCCGGGTGCGGGTCGGCGACCAAGGAATACCTGCCCAACGCGCGCGACTTCGCGGAGCTGCTGGCCGAGCTCGGCCCGGTCGCGACCCGGCACCCGTTGCCGCTGACCGTGGCCTATCACGACGCGTGCCACCTCGCCCACGCGCAGGGCATCCGCGCCCAGCCGCGTGCGCTGCTCGCGGGCATCCCGTCGCTGGTGGTCCGCGAGATCGCCGATCCGGAGATCTGCTGCGGCTCGGCGGGCATCTGGAACATCCTCAACCCCGAGCCCGCGCGCGAGCTCGGCGAGGCCAAGGCGCGCAACGTGTTGGCGACCGGCGCCGACGTGCTCGTTACCGCCAACCCCGGGTGCTTGATGCAGATCGGCGCATCTTTGCAGGGCAGGATGGCACTGGCCCACACCGCTCAGGTGCTCGACGCCTCGATCAACAAACGGACACTCCCGGTGGCTTGACGCCCTATCGCGGCGAGCAGGGCACACCGTAAGGTGCCATAGCGTGGGTAAGCACAGCACGGGCGAGCCGCTGACCGTCGAAGAGCTCGCCGCGCAGGCACGGGCCGAGCGGCGGCGCCGCCTCAGGTCACCGGCGGTGGTGGGCACCGCGGCGGCGGCCGTGCTCGCCCTGGGCGCGGCGGCCTGGGCTTTTTCCCAGCCGGAGGAGCCACCGGAGACGGTGATCACGGACTATGACCCCATGCCCACCGCGCCACCGAGCTTCATCGACGGGTTTGGCCAGGTCGTGGTCACGACCGCGGATCCCTCCCCCATCCCCACGCGCCCGGGCCCCCTGCCCGAGGCGACGCCCACCCCTGCCAGCACGCCGGTGACGTCACCCGCGGCGCCACCACCCGCTGCCACCGCTGTGTCGGCCACATACACGATGTCGACGTGGCCGGATGCGTACAAGATGGATTTGGTCCTCACCAATCGGTCCGCCGCTGACGCGGTGTGGACGCTGCGGTTCGAGGCGCCGGCGGGAGCGCGCCTGGACCAGATGTGGAATGCCGAGGTGACGCAGGAGTCGACGACGGTGTGGGTGTTCCGCCCGCCGCGCTGGGACGGCGGCAGCCCGAGGCCGGTCCCGGCGGGCGGGGAGTTCACCTTCGGGTTCATCGTCCAGGGTGGACAGACGGTGGTGTCGTGCACCCTGGACGGGGTGGCCTGCCAGCGCGCCAACTGACATCGGGTCTCGTTTGCAGGTTTTTTGCAATACGTGGTGCGGAGATGGCTTGATTTGTCACGCCATTGAGGATCATCATTGAGTCTCCGGGGGGATTCCCTCGAGGAGGTGCTCATGGATCAGACCGATGTACGCACCCAGCAACTAGGAGTCAGCCGTCCCCCGCTGGCCGTCGAGGACCTGCCCGAGCCCGAGGAGGTTTTCAAGGTCACCCGGCTCGGCCCACGCCAACTGTTCATGTACGCGCTCGGCCCCAGCCTCATCGCGCTGGGCATCTCCATCGGCAGCGGCGAATGGCTGCTCGGCCCGGAATCGGTGGGGCGCTTCGGCTTCATCGGGGTAGGCTGGGTCATCCTCGTCTCGGCCGTGCTGCAGACGTTCTACAACGTCGAGTTCTCCCGCTACGTCATGGCCACCGGCGAGGCGCCCGTGGTCGGATGGGGCCGGGTGCCGCCCGGCTTCCTGCTGTGGGCCCCACTCGGCGTGTTCGTGGTCATCTTCGCGTTCATCGCCGGCGGATGGGCCGCCTCGGCAGGCCAGGGTGTATATGCGCTGGTCCACGGGAGCATCCCGCCCACCGGCGCCGAGGAACCCAGGCTGTGGGCGATCGGCCTGCTCCTCCTGGTCTTCCTGCTGACCGCGTTCGCCAAGCGGATCAGCCGGATGCTGGAACTGGCCAACTGGCTGATGGTCGGATCGATCCTGATTGGACTGATCCTGATCGACCTGTTCGTCGTGCCGTTCGACCTGTGGTGGGAGGGCATCCGCGGGTTCGTCACCCCGGCCGCGCCCCCGCCCGGGATCACCGCCACCGAGCTGGGCGGGCTTGTCGGCTTCACCGCGCTCGCGTCCGGCCTCAACTGGTATGTCATGGGCCACTACCGCGACAAGGGATACGGCATGGGCTACCGCACCGGGTTCATCTCGGGCCTGCGCGGCGCCGGGGAGCCGTTGCGCGACAACGGCGCCACGTTCCCCGACGACGCCGTGAACGCGGCCCGCTGGAAGCGGTGGTATCGCCTGCTGCTGGCCGACCAGTGGGGAATCTTCTTCATCGGGGCGATGCTCGGCATGCTGCTCCCGACGATCCTCATGGCCCGCGCGGTCGAGTTGTCCGGGCAGAAGCCGACCGCGGCCAACGTGCCGACGTTCGTCGCGTCCGTCCTCAACGTGGAATACGGGCGCGGCATGTTCTACCTGACGCTGTTCATCGGCGTACTCATCCTGTTCAGCACGCAGCTGGGCATCTTCGAGGGGATGGTGCGCGTGACCACGGACGCGGCGCACGCCAACAGCCTGCGGCTGCGCAGGCTGATCGAG
>JBIOYB010000355.1:0-17113 GCA_044869915.1 Allorhizocola sp. | reverse complement strand
CCCTCGCAGCGCGACCTGACTTCGCCGTCGCGCGGCAGAAGGCCGCCGAGCTCGAAGCGAAACTCGCCGCTCCGGCCGCGATGCCCGCCACGCAAGCGGCCCCCACGTTCACTGAACACGCCGTCGCCACACAACCAACAGTCCCCCCGGTCGGTGGTGGCGGGCATCCTTGGTTCGGTACCGCACGGCAAGTCCGCCAGAGTACATTGCGATACACCAGCATCCTGGGGTTCCGGGTCGACCCTGGCGACGGCTCAAGTCCGACACCCGTGGAGATGCGGGCGTACAACATAGTCGGGACGGTGGCCGACGGCGACACCGTCGAGGTGCGTGGCCGGCGCCTGCATTCGGGCCTGGTACGAGCACACAAAGTGATCAACCACCGTACCCGAAGTGTCATCAAGCCGGGCTTTTCGCACTGGGCGTACAAGATTCTGATCGCAACCGTTGTGCTGTGCAGCGTGGGCGTGGTCGTCGCCGTACTGCTGAGCTTCCTCGAGTTCATGAACCGATCCGGAGGAGGTGGGTGGTGAGCGAGTTGCCGATCCCCGGTGCCGATGGCGACTCCGATGACACCGCCGATCAGGTGCCACCGCCGGAGCAAGCCGACACGCAGACTGTGGAGTCTTCCGATGAGTCGCCCTGGACACCAGTCCCAGACCACTGGACACCGGCCCCAAACGATGAGTCGCCCTGGACACCAGTCCCAAACGACTGGACGCCAGTCCCAAACGATGAGTCGCCCTGGACACCAGTCCCAAACGCTGCGGTGATGGTCACCTCGGCACCACCTGGCCAGGCGCCGGTGCTACCCGACCTGGCTAGCACCGGCAGCGCCGAACTGTTGGCGGCCAAGACCGCGGCTGAGGACCGCTTGGCCAACGGAACCTCGCCCGATCCCGCCGCAGATGCGCTGCTTGATGCGGCCGCGGACCAAGAGCTGGCCTACCGGGCTTACCGCGAAGCGGGGGCCCGACTCCGAGAGCACGCACTAATGAGCTATCCCGAGGAGGCCGACGACAGGCTGATCCTTGACGCCTACAAAGATGCGCAGCGCGAACGCCGTAAGGAGCTGGCAGCAGGGCTGAAGGGGACTGCGATGAGCCTGACCGGCGTGATATCCGAGCACTTCACCTCCCGGGGCCTTCAGATCGACCGGGTCGTGGTCCGGCCGCACGGGTACGGACGTTACGACCTCGTGGCCGAACTGGTGATTCCGCGGGAAATGCTGTTCCCGGCCAAGCCGCTCGATTTAAGCCCGCCGACCAGGGTGGTGGAGTTAAAGGCTGGCTCCATCTACATCAGCGCACATACGGACCAGTGGGAGATGCCCACTGTGCGCTACGCCGCGGGGGAGGTGCCCCGCCCGGTAGATAACATGCCCGGCCTGCCAAACGAGGGGCTCGGGCCGATCGATTGGGTGCTCGAGCTATCCAGCCTCCGCAGCCACCTCGTGAAAGACCTAGGCAAGATCATTATCGATAAGATAGTCGCGGATGCTCTCGAGTCTGCTGTACATCGGGTCGCCGAGGAGGTCGCCGAGGACATCCGGGAACAGGTGCAGGGCGACCGGTAGGCGCGCAGAGCGACACGACCGCAATCTGTTGCGCCCGCTCAGAGTCCGTTCCCGACACCGCCTACATCTGGACGCCGCCGAGTTGCGCAACAGCGGCCGGTCAGCACCGCTGCGCACGCTCACGTCCTTCGACTGGGATGCGGTCTACTGCTGCTACGAGGGCGCGACCGCCGAGGAGGTCAACGGCGCCGTCGGTGACACCGTGGTCGAGCCCGGCCGCCGCGTGATGGTGTCGGGTGCGCTGGCCGTGTTTGCCAAGGGCGGCAAGGTGGTCAAGCCTGTCGTCATCCCGGAGCTCGCATTCATGCCCGGCCGCCAACCCGACGGCGTCGTGGTGGACAAGGGGATGAGACTGATCAAACCGGCCTAGACGGGGGCTAGACAACGGGATGGGGCATCTCCGGGATGGCGGGCAGCCCCAGGCTGTTGAACAGCGGCGAAAACAGCACGTGCATCACGGGGGTGAGGTCGCCGCGGCATTGGGCGGCGGACAGCACGGTGCTTGCCTGATACTGGTGTTCCTGGAAGGCGGTCGGGTCGTAGAAGCCGGCCTGTACGGCGCGTTCGTCCTCGCGTTGGTCTTGAAAGAGTCTTTCCGGGATGTGCCCGTAGAGGTCGGTGACACGGACCCCCAGGTGCAACCCGAATCTCGTACCCACCCGGTCTCCCACCGTGTTGGCCAAGGCGATGAATTCGGCCACGATCGTGATCAGCTTGCGCCACTCGAGAGTGGACACCCACTCGTCGAAGGCCTGCGAGACCACCCCACCACTACTATCTGATGCACGTCTGCTCGATCACCTGCGCCCGCGCGCCGCAGGCGAGTACAATACCTACCAGGGGCCCAGTGATGGGCACGATGGCGCAGTAGCTCGTCGACGATGGCGTGTGCCGGTGGAGGTCGGCCGCGCAACAGGGATTCTCGCACCCACGGTGTCGCAGAGATTGCGTCGCCGCAGCTGGCGGGTTGCGCATGGCAACATGGGCGAAGGGGGCGACTGTCTCGGAAGGTCACCCCCCCTTCCCGTTACCGTCCAAGGATTCGGACCGACGGCCGTGCAGCTCAGTGGTCCGGGCAGTGACGGAGACGGGCTTGCGCGCTGAGCGCCGCTACGACCGTCACACCGGTCGCGGCCTTGGCCGCCTCGGCTCCTCAGGACACTTGATAGGCTTGCAGACTGACGTCCGGGTTCCGTCCGGGTCGATTTTCGTGACACAAACCTCACAGATTGTTATCGTCTGTTTAGCCTGCCTCGCCACCACCGTCGATTGGCGGAAGCTGATCTCAATATCAGCGTCGATGCCCTCCGGATTGGGCAGCACAGCAAGGACTCGGCTAGTCCGTTCGAGCACGTGTCCCTCATCGACGATTTCGAGTTGCTCCTCCGCTGTCGCTTGTTCCTTCTCTATCACGTCGCCCCCCGACCGGCACCTCGTCATTGACTTTGCGCCACCTTGCAAGACCTCCGCAGCGTTGCCATCCACATGCCGATCCAGGCACGCGCGGGCTTTCCGTTACGAGACACACAACACAGAGTGACACGCCGACCGCGATGGCCGAGACCGAACGCGAAAACATCCGCGAGGCCACTCTCGAAGAAACTCGACGCCGCCGAACCCGGCCGGTGGCCAGTCCACCACTGCGACCACGCCCGGCTCTGGGACACCGTCGAACACGCGCCATCGCACTCTGGCGCCATCTCGGCAAACCCGGCCGCGCCCGGCTCGGCATCAGCGCCCTCGACGACCCCGACGGCCAGTACGTGTGGCTCGACAGCCCCGACGGTATTCACTCCTGACCGATGCTGCTTTGACCGGATGCGGGCATACCCAATGCGACGACACGGGGGCGCGCCTGCTGCATCTGCGACATTTTCTCTTGCGCCCCGGCGAGGCTGATCTTGAGTCCTTCGATCTCGCCGAGCCAGCCCTCGCGTTCGGCTTCTGTGATGCGGTCACGCAGATTGTCGCGGATCTCAAAAAGGCGGGCGTGCTGCGCTGGGTCCGGCCATAGCATCGGGCACCTGACGCATGCATGTTCATGAATACATGGAGTTCCAAAGGCTCGGCCGCAGTTGCCCAGTGAGACTTTCCGCTTCTTCCCTGTTAACTGCACCTCGTCTGGATCGTTGACTGGACGCAATGTCCGGTCTGCTGTGAGGGTGGGGCGTAGTGGAGGACGTAAGGCGTGCACTGATGGAGGGACTGCAGTCGGTTCCCTCCACGGGGGCGGTGGTCGCGGGGCAGGCTACGCATCTGCCGTACTTCGTCGTGAACGACGCCGGTGAGGAGCTCGCACCGGTGAGCGCCTACCTGCGAGATCTGGCGCTCGGTGATGTCAGCACGCTTACGTGCCGCAGCTACGCGTTCGATCTTCTCCGCTGGCACCGGCTTCTGTGGTGCCTCGGCATCGGTTGGGATAAGGCGACCGAGGCCGAGGTTGCAACGATGGTGGGCTGGCTGCGGGTCGCCCGGAATCCCCAGCGGGAACGCAAGCGGCCTGGTTCGGCCCCGGCGGGATCAGTGAATCTCAAGACGGGAAAGCCGTCGCTGCGATCGGGATACGCGCCAACGACGATCAATCACGCTCTTACCGTCGTGCACGGCTTCTACTCCTTCCACGGCCGGTTCGGGGAGGGCCCCTTGGTCAACCCGGTCCCCGTCTCCGCCCAACGGCGGCAGGTTCTGGCCCACCGCAGCCCTCTGGAGCCGGTCCCGGTCGTGCGCCGGGCCCGGCTGCGGCAGCGGGTTCCTCCGCAAGCGCCCAGAGCGATCCCGGACGCACAGTGGGATGAGTTGTTCACGGCGATGAGCTCCGATCGTGACCGGGCGCTGCTGGAGTTCTATGTCAGCTCGGGGGCACGGGCGAGTGAACTGCTCGGGTTGACTTTGGAGGACATCGATTGGGGTGGTCAGCTCATCTATGTCGTGTCCAAGGGCACCAGGATCCGCCAGCCAGTTCCGGCGTCCCCGGACGCGTTTCGTCACCTGGGCCGCTATCTGTCCACCGACGGGCTTCCTGGCCCTGGGAAACCGGTGTGGCGGACTCGCCGCGGCGAGTCTCGGCCGATGACGTACTGGGCGATGCGCCGGGTGATGCAGCGCGCCAACGAACGGCTGGGCAGCAACTGGACCTTGCACGACGCCCGGCACACCGCCGCCACCAGGATGGCCAGCGATGAGCGGCTCACCCTGGCCGAAGTGCAGACCATCCTTCGACATGCGCATCTGGATACGACCGGGCGGTACCTGACGGCCCGGATCGAGGACATGCACGACAAGCTTCAGGAGCACTACACCAGGCCTCGACCCCAGCGTTCCTACCCGGCAGGCTATGACCCTGACGACATCAAGGCGGTCTTCGGTGGCTGAGCCGACGGTGACCCAACTAGCCGCAGATCCGAGGATCGTGCCGACACGATTCGCTGGCTTGCAGGCGGTGCAAGCTCTGCCACCCGTCACCCCTCCTGGACCCTACGGCCACCTCGCGAATACGGACTTGGAGGAGATCGAGGCGGTGATGAACAGGGTCTGGGCAGGCAGCCATGACGCGAAACGCAGACGTGCCCGCGGTGGCCGCATCCTCCTGCAGCACCTGGATGGCTTCCCCGGCGGGTCGTGGCAACAACGCTGGGAGGCCAGCGGGCTGGATGAAGCACGCCGGCCGATCAACGTGATGATCCCTGGGTACCAAGGGCGCAAGGAAGTCTGCACCGGTGCCGCCTGTTTGTTCGGCCTGCGCGTGATCCGCCCATCGCTGCCGGCGCTGCGGTCGACGCGGTTCCACGGCTATGGGGAACGGTTCCTGACCGCCCAACATGATCCGCTGCTGGACGACTTCTGGAAGCGCGTCCAGAACCATCCGGTGCATCCGATGCACCACACTGCGGCGCTGTTCGACGTCACGGTCGCATTGACCACGCAAGGCATTGCCTTGGCTGGTCTGACGCCCGAGGTGTTCCTGCACTACGTGTGGCAGTCCCGGGATCAAGGGCTGAACATGAAAGCGCGTGGAAGGCAGAACCGCGGCCAGTTCGCCGGTCAGCTGGCCTGGCCGGTCCTGCACGACATGGGACTGTTCCCGCCCAGCACACCAAAGACGGTGCGGGCAGCAGTGCTCACCGGGCGCCGGACGCTGGAGGAACTCGTCGACCGCTACGAGATCCGACATCAAGGGGTACGCCAGCTAATTCTCGACTACCTGGCACGGCGCAGGAGCGAGCTGGACTACAGCTCACTGGACCAGCACGCCCGATCGCTGGCTGGCCTGTTCTGGGCCAAGATTGAGGCTCTCGCGCCTGGCCACCCCGACCTGCGCATCAACGCCGGGCTTTACGAACGGTGGCGTGAGGCGCTCAACGTCCGCGAGAACGGCCAGGGCAAGCGGTACGAGGTCGAGCGGATCCTGCGGTCGGTGCGGTCCTTCTACACCGACCTGCACAGCTGGGCGGTCGAAGAACCAGAGCGGTGGGCGCCGTGGGTGGCACCATGCCCGATCCCAGACAACGCATTGCGCGGGCTCGCCGTCCAGAAACGGCGCACCAAGGAACGAGTCGACGACCGCATCCGCCGACGCCAGCCCTTGCTACCGGCGCTCGTCGCCTACCTCGAAGACCGCTACCATCACCTGCGCGGGCTCCTGCGGCAAGCCTCACTATTGGCTCCCGGCAACGTCTTCACCGCCGAGGGCCGTTCCTATCAACGTATTTGGACCCCCGCTGACGAGAAACGCCAACGACGCGGCGGGCAGGCTAACATCCGCGTCCGCGATCTGACCAGCACCGTGGACCTGAACGTCACCACGGCCGAGGAACTCGCCTTCTGGGAGTGGGCAACCGTTGAAGTGTTGCGGCACAGCGGCATTCGGGTTGAAGAACTCCTTGAACTCACCCACCTCAGTATCCGGCAGTATCAGCGGCCCAACGGGGAGGTCATCGCGTTACTGGTGATCGCTCCGTCCAAGACGGACCGGGAACGCGTCATCCCGATGTCCGCCGAGCTGTTCGCCGTCATCGCAGCGATCATCCGCCGGCACACCCAAGGCGGACAGGCCATCCCGCTCATCGGGCGCTACGACCAACACGAACGCCAGATGAGCGAACCGATGCCATTCCTGTTCCAACGCCAGCTTGGAACAGTCCGCCGGGTCATCTCGTCCGCCACCGTCCTGGTCATGCTGCGTCGACGCTGCAACGATCTGGCCGAACACCACCCGGAGTTTCGTACCGCAGGTTTCACTCCGCATGACTTCCGACGGCTGCTGGCCACGGATCTGGTCAACAACGGGCTACCAATCCACATCGGAGCCGCCTTACTTGGACATTTGAATCTTGAAACTACTCGTGGCTATGTCGCCGTCTTCAATGAGGACGTAGTCCGTCACTACCAGGCATTTCTCGACCGGCGTCGTCAGGCCCGGCCGACCGACGAGTACAGGGCCGTCACCCAACCTGAATGGCTCGGATTCGAGGAACATTTCGACCAGCGCAAGGTCGAACTGGGCGGATGCGCCCGCCCTTACGGAACACCTTGCCAGCATGAGCATGCCTGTCTGAGATGTCCGATGATCAACATCAATCCGAAGATGCTGCCTCGGCTCGACGAGATCGAGGACGACCTCGTGGACCGTCGCAGCCGAGCCGAACACGAGGGCTGGCTCGGCGAAGTCGAAGGCATCGACCTCACCCTCGCATTCCTGCGCCAGAAACGGGACCAGACCCGACGGCTGGCCCGTATCGCGCCCGTCGACCTCGGGATGCCGGGCGTGCTCCCGGCGAGGGCGTCATGAACCACTCGACCAGATCCGCCTTACTCCGGCAGCCGGTCTCGCGGTCGCGGTTCGATGCCCGCCCTGCGCAGCACCTGCTCGACGAAGTCGCTCTTGGCGTTGGAGTAGGCGTTGCGGTTGGCCCCGTGCTGGTCCGCGAGGTGCTTCTTCAACTCCGCGTAGTCGCGGCACAAACTTGGGTCGGCCCGCAGGGCGTCTCGGAAAGCGAGCAACGCCAGGGCATGCGGATGGTCGCTCTCGATCACGTGCAAATGGTGGGTTCGGGCGTCCGGCTTGGGACGCAGGAACCACAGGCGGTAGTGACGGCAGGGGTCATCCGGCCAGAACAGCCAGCCGTCCGCTTCGAGCGCGCCCAAAGCGTCCCGCACGGCATCCAGGGAGCGGACCGGCGCGAGCATGTCGATGACAGGTTTCGCTGGCAGGCCGGAAACCGACGTCGAGCCGATGTGCTCAACCGGTCTGGCAAGCCACGGACCGAGCACGGCAGCCACCCGGCTCTGCTGGTCGGCGAACCTGTCCGGCCATGCCGGGTCGTACCCGACGATCTCCACAAGCTGATCGGACATCTTCGGAACCTACCAACCTCCACGGCCCGAAACACAGGCCCTCGGATCCTTCGGCCGACACACCCCGAGGCTCGGCTTGACAAAGTGCAGAGAACGAAGTGGGCAAGGAACTCGTCCCACTCTTGCGCAGTGGGGCTCCGGTATTCCTCGCTCGGGCGCATGGCTCGGCGGCGTGCGATGAACGCGCGGTGGGCCTCGATGGCTTCCATGGGGTAGACCGCCTTATATCCCATGGTGGTGTTGATGTCGTGGTGACCTGCGACGATCTGTGCGATGTGGGGCGGTAGTCCGTTCATGATGGCATCGGTGATGAAGATCCTGCGGAAATCGTGTGGAGTGAACGTTACGGGCTGGCCGCCGCTGGAAAAGCCTGCGGCAGCAACGATGTTGTTGAGCATCCTGCGTAGCGTCGCGGTGGGCAGATCCCGGTTCTCGGTCCCTACACGCTGCTGGAACAGCAACGGCATGGGCGGATTCCAGGTCTTTTCGATAATGTCGTAGGACGGCACCAGGGGCACCGCTCCGGTCGAGTCACGGACCCGCAGGATGATCTGGCTTAGCACGTCGGCCAGCTCAGGGCTGATCAGAAGGAGACGTTCTTCATCCAGTTTGGATGGTGCGACCTGGAGCAGCGGAACGACTTCGCCTGTGGATGGCAGCTTGTACTGCACCAGGCAGTGGTGACTCAGTTCGCCCAGTTCCTCGATGCGGATCCCGCTATGGCGTAACACTTCGACGGCGGCCCAGGCCCAGAACGCTTCATGTTCCTCGTAAGTGAGGTCCCGGCGTTTCTTACGCCAGCCGCTGACCACAGCGGGAGCGTCGAGGTCTTCGCCCCACACCTTGGTCCCTCGGGTCTTGTCGGTCACCGCTGAGCGGCGCAGGGTCCGCCCGCAGGCGGTGAACACCTCGCCCGGCTTGGTCTCCTTGGCGGCGGTCAGGATCGCTGCAGTCTCGGCCTTACGCCGGGTCGTAAGGCTGACCAGGGCCGGCAGCAGCGGGAGTCGTTCCCGAGTGCGCTGGTCCATCCTGGCTTTCCGTCGGCGCAGCTCCTTGTACTTGCTGGTTTCCGACGCGGTTATCGGGCATGGCGCGACCCGAGGACCCCAGCGCGCCGGATCCTCGGCCGCCCACTGGGCGATGTCCAAGTAGAACCCGCGGATGCGCACGAGCTGGTTGAGCGCGTTAGCGCGCGGGACGATGGCTGAGGTGGCGGCGTGGCTATCAGCGTTCTTCACCCGGATGGTCTTGGTTCGCACGCGCTGCTTCCACGCGGTGGCCACGTCCGGTTCCAGGCGCAGCGAGTCTATGCCGGGGTGATGGACTTCCAGATCGCGCCAGAACAGCTTGGTCAGTGTCCAGGCAAGGTTCTTCAGCGACCCGTAGTCCATTACCGGTCGGCGCTCGTTCAAATAGTCAACGAACAGGTCCCGGATCGGGCGACAGATGATGCCTGCCGCATCGACCAGCTCCTCCACGTTGCGTTGGCCGATGACGCCGCGGAATGCCCGCACCGTCGCAGGCGAGTCGGCGGGGAAGACCCCGATACCTTGCAGCAGTTGGTAAACCGCGGCCTTGTCACCGCGTCGTCTGCCGTGCATGGCGTCTTCGACATCAAGCAATTCAACGCAGTCGCCGACCCGGATGGCATCGACGGTCCCTCCCTTGGCCGCGAGAATGGCCACGATCTTGTTCAGCGCCAGATTGGTCGGGAACGGCGGAATCTGCTCGGCCTTGGCCCGCGCGAGTAAGCGAGCGAAACCGCTTGGGTCTCGGATAGCGCGCATCGATTCGCGTAGCCAGTGCGACCGGAAGCTGAGCAGCCACGGCAGGCTCGGGCGGATGATATCGCCGCAGATGAGCATCATGATGCCGCACTTGAGTTCCGCGGTCGCACTGCTGACTTGCCTGGTGCGGCCATTGGTCTGCTCGTCCCAGGCGACCGGGAGTGATATCCAATCGGCGCGGCCTGCCTGCTCAGCACCGCTGGCGTTCCAGCGCTGTTGCCAGGTGGCTCCGGGCTGATCCTCCAGCCAGGCCAGGAGAAGGTCGATTCCCAGTCGCCGCAGCTTGAGGGTATCTTTACCGCCCTTGACGAACGGTGGTACGGTGAGGCGCTGGTGCACCTCGGCCCGCCCCCGTTCGGTGGCAGGCCACGATGAAACGGGCGGCCTGGGCGGGAACTTGCGCCGCAGCGTCGCCTGGCTGCCCTCGGCTTGCGCCGTGCCCCATTCATCAACTGCCGGAACGGCCGGCGCGAGGTCGGATCGCACAATTCCGGACTGGCACGCGGCAATGCTCATCAAGATTGTCCAAAGAGGATACTCATCGAGTCCTGGTTGTAGCCCGGAGCCAGCGGTGGTTGCTTCGGAGCCTCCGCTGTTTTTCGGGCTTGCCGCGCGTGGTGCGCCAGGACATGTTCGATCGTCTCGTCTGGCGACGGTGTGAGGTAAATCTGAGTGTGGCTCAGATGGGCGTGACCGAGGATCCATTGCACGTCGGTCAGCGCCAGCTCGGGATCACGTGCCATCCGGTACGCAGCTGTGTGCCGGAGATCATGAAGCGACCAGTTGCTGCCCAGTAGCCCATTGACCCGGACGAACATGGCACGGGCGGCATGATAGTTCAAGGGCCGCAACGGTTTCCGCAGCATCCACCACAACGGTTCGGTGCGCGCCCTGGAGACTCCCAGCCGCCACAGCTCGGCCTGATAGAGCCGAAGCCAGACGAACGAGTCCGGCGACGCGGGAAGCTGCTGGTAGGCCCGGCTGCCCTTGCGAACCACCCCGATGAGCTGCTGACCCGGATCGGCATCCAGACGACACGCCCCAAGCAGCTCGGACGCACGGGCACCGGTAGACACCCAAAAGCACAGCAGCGCACGGTCACGATTGGACTTTAGCCCGGCAAAGATCTCGTTGAAGGCGTCGTCGGGGATACGGCGGGGAACACGGGCCGGGACCTTGGGCCGGTAACGGCCGACGCGCTGAGCAGCATACGGCTTCATCGGGTTGTGGTGCGCGTGGGCACGATCCGATCGGCGCGCCCGGTCCAGCGGAAACGGGTTGACGATCGGCTTTCCAGTCATCTCCAGATGAAAGTCGTAGAAGGTCCGCAGCACCGTCTCGCAATGTGCTCGCGTGGTCACCGCATACTTGGAACCCGGGATTGGCTTGCCCGTCAACGGATTCGGCGTTCCCGGCGCGGGCCTCGCTGCTGGAACACGCCTGTTGCACGCAGCCTCGCCGCTGGCCGGGTTCCGCATTCGACGCCAGTGGTCACGCTGGGGCTTGTCCGCCGTCTGGAGCCACAGGACGAAGTCTCGCGCCTCGATCCGCGTCGCGTGATCCCACAGCACCCCGATCGCCCACAGGAACCGGAACCAGCGCAACAAATCCATGCCATACGAGCGAATCGTGGTCGCCGGACTGCCCGCCGCCTGGAGCTCCTTGAGGAATCCCTGCGCCGCCGGCACCAGCTCGCCCGCTGGATCGATCAGCCGATACGGCTCCCACACGTCGCCGGTGTCATGCAGGTGACCACGTTGCGGCACCACCAACAGCGAAAGATCACGAACCGGGCTCTCCAAACGAGTTCACGGAACACCAAACGGAGATGACCAAGAAATGGTGACTGGCCTGGGATTATCGCCAATTTAGTTCAGTCAACGGTGCCGTGCTCGCCCAGCACACCCTGATCACCCAGATGCAGATCCGACTCGGGGTGCTGCTGCCGCACATGACCGACCGGGAAGACTTCGGCTGGGAGCCCGGCGACTACACCGAGCAGTGCTACCGCGCCGCCGGATGGGGCGACCTGGACTCGCGCTACTGGATCGGCACCACGGAGGCCAAGCGGCGGCTTGGCATCTTGGACGCCGACTATTACAGCCGGGTAGGCATCACCGGCCTGGGCCGCCGCCATGAGATCGACTTCCGGGAACCGGTTGCGGCCTAACGGGTCAGCTCGTGTGACATGACCCGCCGCAACGCGGCGAGCACGTCACGAGAGTCGAACCGTTGCAGTGCTTTGGCTTCCGCCTGCAACAGGGCGGAAGCCAAAGCCTGCGGTGGGCTGGTGCGCAGGATGGCGACCATCCACGCCTCCAACAGCGTCGGATCGTCGGGCAACGCGACGTCTGCCAGGGTGGGCTTCGGCCGGTTCTGGCATTGCGGCACGGGCAGGTTGTCGGAGGCGTAGCGGGCCGCCGGTAGCCCGACGCGGTACGGGTGCACACACGTCGGGGCGCCGGTGACGGTGTTGACCCGCCAGCCGCGTTCGGGCTCATACCGGGTTTGGCGGCTGGGACCTGCGTCCACATCGAACTGTCCCAAGGGGAGCAACTGGGCCGGGCATACGGCACAAGTCGCGTCCAGGATCTCCTCCGCTGCGACGTACAGCTCCTCAAAGGCCACGTATAGAAGCGTAAACGGCAATCGCAGGAAGGGAATACCACGGTGAGCGTGTTGAACCCGCCCCGTCACCCGGTCGTCATCCGGGCGCTTGAGCATGCCCGCCGATGGTGCGACGGGCATATCATCGACGACGCCTCGGCGTTCACCCATGCGGTTTTGGTCGCCCGCACCCTCGTGCGGCACGTGCCGGACATCGCGGCTGAGCCGGTGGCCGCCGCGCTGCTGCATGACAGCCCCGAGTTCGCCCCACCGGAGATCGACCTGGAGACCTTCCTTGACCTGGAAGTCGGGCAAGGGGTGTTCCCGCTGGTTAGTGCTCTTCATGAGGAACATCAGGCGATGGCAGCCGACCACGAGCCGGACCTGTCCAACACTCTGGCGGTACTCATCGGGGCTGCCGACCGGGTGGTGGCGTTCCGGTCCCTGGTGCAGCGCGCGCAGCGGTCCGGCGACGTGGCCGGGTTCTTCGCCAGCCGCCACGCGCTGCGAGCGCCGATCCCCTACTTCCACCGTTGGAGCCAGCAGGCCGCGCCCCTGTTGCCTGACCCGATGGTGGCCGAACTGTGCCGCGAGCTTGACACCCTCTGCGCGACGATCGACGGCAACGTCAGCGGCTGAGCTGACCGGCCGCGCGGCGGTTGCTGTCTGGATGGGGTCGTTTGCCGGGGTTCGGGGTCGCGCGGACGGCCGGGATGGTGTCAAGCTGGCAGGGTGAGCACCGACCCGCACGAGCGCGGCCCGCACGCCGACCCTGCATCGGGGCCGGACATCGACACGTCGCCCTGGTGGCACGATCCAGCGGCAGGCTACTTCGGCGACGATGAGCCGGTGACGCCAGAAGACCTGGGCACCTTCATCGTGGTGCAGGACGGCGCAGCGCGAGCTGACGATCGGGGTGCGCAGTCAGCCGCCGGGGACGGGCCGGACCGCGAGGACGGCGATAACGCTGACGAGTACGACGAGGATGAGCTGCCGGAGGACGACAGTCTATTCTTCCTGACGGTTGATGATCCACTTGTGGATGGCTATGTGCGGCCGGAGCCTCCGCTGGGCCTGTCCGAGCAGGCCACGGCGCGGCGTTTGATGGCGCAGCAGCTTGCCGAGGCGCTGGCCGATCCGCCGTACCGGACCGAAGGCGGCGGGCATGACTGGGCGGACGCGGCGATGCAGGTTCCGGTCAGCTACCCGCCGGTGCGGCGGATGCTCGATGAGGTCGAGCAGGTCGCCGAGTCGGCGATCCTGGTTCCCGGAGAGACGTTGGTGGCCACCGCGTACGAGGGCGGTCGCTCCGGGATGGTGTTCCGGGTGCATGGCCCGGCGTGGAGCCTGGTGTTCACCACCCGCGGGCCTATCACCGCCGTGTATGTGTGCAGCGACGACATCACCGAAGTCCCGTTGAAGGTGAAGCTGGACGCCCGCGGCATGACCGAAGCGTCAGTGATGATGGCCAAGGTGCTGCACCAGTTGACGCGCATCAGCCTTGGCGGGGACAAGGCGTCGTTCAACCCGAACCTGGCCCGCCAAGGCTAACGAATCGTTGATCCGCAAGCCTTGACAAGCAGGGACAAGGCGCTGTTCAGTCCTCTGGCGCCAGCGCCGGCTCCCATTCGGGTTCGGGTAGGGGGCGGCGGCCGGTTGTGCCGTCGAGCAGGGTGGCGATGAGTTTGCGGGCGCGGTCGCGGCGCATGCGGGCGGCTGGTTCGGTGAGGTTGACCCAGGGTGCGGCTTGGGCGAGGGTGTGCCCGTCGATGTAGGTGTAGGCGATGAGTCGGGCGTCGGTGACGGTGAGGATGCGGCCGGGCTTGTTGTCTTTGGTGGCATGCACGAGCCGGGCCAGCGCGATCAGGGCGTCAAGGTAGGAGCTTTTGTACTGCCGGCTGTTTTCGGCGCGGGTGCCGGGGTCGAGGTAGTCCAGGACTGCCAGGTCGAGCGGTGGTGGCGGGGGTTTGGCCCGCCTGTGCTCGCGTACAGCGTCGAAGGCTTGGCTGATGAGCCGGGCGACGATGTTGGCGCGGTTGAGTTCGACGTTGCCCAGCGCGTTGACGAACTCGGTGGCCATTCTGCGGTGCACGAACGCGACCCGCGAGAACGGGATCTTCTTGTCCTGCGGTGCGAGGCGCATGGCCGCGTTGCGCAGGCCGGGCATCGCCAGGCCGATGGCGAAGTAGGTCCAGTCGTGTCGTAGCTGGCGCACTTGGGTGACGACGTGACGCCAGGCCGCGTCCCTTACGTCCGCCTTGGTGGAGGGCAGCATGATCTCGTTGCGTAGCTCCTGCATCGGCAGGTGATCGCCGCTGGCCGAGCCGAGGATTGTGGCGGGCACCAGCGGGGTGGGCATCTCCTCGACCATGTGCTGAAGTACCGCCAGCCACAGGTTTCCGGCCGAGGCGCGTGGGAACGGCTTGGCCGGCTGCGCGTCGGGGGGCTGGGTGTAGTCGGGTTTGGCTTCGCGGGTGTAGGCGCGGCCGTACCACTTGAGCGTGGTGTCGTGCCCGGGGTGCTGGCCGCGTGTGGCGGCGTGCGGGGTGTGCACGGCGGTGTCCTCCAACGGCAGTCTTGGGTTGCTGTCGTAGACACGCCGGATGCCGAGTGGTGCACGGTGGTCGTCGTTGACCGTGCTCGGAGTTTCCGGCGTGCTGCGATTCCGCCGGTCACCGAACAAGTGTACGAGGAAAGGTGGGTTGGCGCTGCGCGCCGCACGATCCCCCGTTGCCGCTTCTAGCCGTGGCACTCGTCCCGGCGAGTCGGACGCCAGCCGTGTTCGCCGTCGATACCACCGTAGATCCTCAGCATACGGAGCGGGGGGAAGCGAATATCTCTCCAGCCAATCCATTGATCTTGTGATTCTGCGGGCCGGGCCGGTCCCTTTATGTCTTCGGGAGGGTCTGAAGCCTCACGCCCGAGGAAGTGACCGCCGCCACATTTCCCGAAAGTTTTCTCGATCTTGTGATTTTCGGGGGGCGTCCGGTCCTTTTATGGTCGGTAGGAGGGTCGAAAACCTTCCCGCACTGCACGTTTGGCCGCCCGACATCGCCGCCGGGCGGCCGTTTCGTGTTCCCACCCCGGCGCAGCCGCGCCGGGGTTCAGCGTTCACCAGGAGTCGCCTGTGATCAACGCACTGGAGTCCGCACGTCCCTGCGAGAGCAGAGAGGAGGTGATATTCATGATGCTTAAACACATTATTGATCCTGTTCTTGGCAATGTTGTTGCTTGGCAAGCAGATCCGACTCCCGGCCCGGTTCCGGGTTGCCCGTCAACGTCACCGGGCGAGTCCGGGGCTGGGGTGGCCAAGGCCGTGTGCTCGGTCGGGGGCTGGGGCTCGGCGGTAGGCGATCTGCCGTCGTGGCTGTGGCACCTGCTGGCCGACAACTGGGTCCGGTTCGCCTTGTGGGCGCTGCTGGCCGTAGTGCTCGGTGGGGCCTGCTACACATGGCGGCGCTTCACGTGGCGGCGTGCCGTGGGCCGGGGCACCTGGCTTGAGGTGGTGCCACCGCGTGAGACGGCGGTGACCGCTTCGACGGCGGTGTGGCGGCTGCTCTCGACGCTGGCCCGCCGTGCCGGTTCGGGACCGCATCTGGTCCGCCCGCCGTTGACCTTGGAGGTTCACGGCGACGGCCGGGGCGCTTTGGCTTTGACGGTGTGGGTGCCCAAGTGGGTGCCCGTCTCGGTGGTGGCCACCGAGGTCCGCCGGGCGTGGCCGGGCGCGCTGGTGCGCCCGTTCGTACCGCCGATGGCCGATGCGGGGTTCAAGGCGGCCGGGTTCAAGCTGGCGCCGCACACCACCGATCACGAGATGCTGGTAGAAGAGGTTTACCTGCGCTCGCGGTTGGCCGCCAGCGTGTCACCGGCTGGTGACCCGCTGCGGGCGGTGTTCGACGCTCTGGCCGAGCAGGGCGGGCCGACGGTGCTGCAAATCCTGGCCAAGCCAGCCACGCAGCGGCGGATCGCCAAGCTCGCTTCGGCCGCACGGCAGCCGGTCAAACCACGCCGGCCGTTGGGGCTCAAGACGCTGGATCTGGTGACAGGTCTGGTGCTGGGAGTCTTGCGCGGGCTGCTGGATTTGCTCACACCTGGCAAGTCCTCGCGGCACACGGCACCCTCTGCCGGTGAGCACAGGCCGCCGGACCCGTTGCAGCGCCTGGCGATGCGCCGGGCGGCCGACAAGCTGGGCAGCGGCCCGCATCTGCTTGTGGTTATCCGTGCGGTCGCGCTGCGGCCGGGCAAAGGATGGGCTATCGCCGATGCTTCGTCGCTGGCCAACGGCTACCGGGTCGCAGCCATAGGGTTGCGGCCACGGCGGCTGTGGTGGGCCAGGTCGGCGGTCTCCGACCGGTTCGCCCATCGGGGCGAGTGGCTGCTTGCCACGTGCTCGGAGCTGGGGGTGCTGTTTCATCTCCCGGCCGACCCGGCATTGTTCGGGTTCACTGTGGCGGCGGCGTCGCGGCCGTTCCCGCACCAGGCCACCCGGTTACGCCCGGAGCAAGCCTCCGACGCGGAGCCGGGCTGGTCACGTGGCAAATGGACAGGACCGTCCGGCACCACCAAGACGGCCCTTGCCATGCGCGACCACCACAGCGAGGGCAGCGACGGCAGCGCGGAAGCGGAGTTCTTCGACCAGTGGGGTATGCCGCTTTCCGACGATCCGAACCCGCGCTCAGAAAACAACCAGTTCATCGACGACGATCTAGATTCCGATTGGGACTTCCACTGATGAAGCGACAAGACAACCCTTCGACACCTTCGGAGGTGAGCACCAGCGGCGGGGCCG
>JBIOYB010000354.1:0-33136 GCA_044869915.1 Allorhizocola sp. | reverse complement strand
GCCGAGCGGGCGGCTGCTCGGCATCAGCAGCGTGCACCCGGCCAACTGGCCGAGCTGGACTTTGACGGCTCGGGCGAGCGGATCCGACACGGGCACGGCCAGGTGGGTGACCGGGATGTGGAACCGTCCCGCGCAGGCGTAGCCGGGCGGGAACGGCGTGCCCATGATGGCCACGGCATCGCGCTCGAGCTCGGCCGTCGCCGAACTCCAGCTCGTCGGGCGCAGTTGCACGTCGATCGGTGGCGTGCGCCGGGCCAGGCGGTGCGCGACCTGTGCGGCCAGCGTGCCGGTGAGCGGGTCATAAGCCAGGCGAATAGGTTTGGCGTCCGGAATCGCGAGCCGGGTCGCCTCGGCGGTGAACGCCTGCGCCCGCTCGAGCAACTCCTCGGCACGGGGCAGCAGGAGCTTGCCCGCGTCGGTGAGCTGCACCCGCCGGCTGCTGCGGTCGAACAGCCGCAGATCGAGCGCCCGCTCCAGCCGCGCGATGGTCTGGCTGACCGCAGGCTGCGACATGCCCAGCTCCGCCGCCGCGCCGGAGAAGCTCATGTGCCGCGCGACCACCACATAGCACGCGATGTCGCGAAGCAGCGGCACCGTGTCGAGGGCAACAGTCTGGTCTGGGCGCGAACCCATAAGCGAGCATGATACCTGCGCCGCAATCGCCCGGTGAGCTGCAGAATGCCCGCTGTGACGAACTTCGACAGAACGCCGTTTGGCGGTAGCACAGTGCTTGGCTATCCGCGGATCGGGCCGCGACGCGAGCTCAAGCGGGCGCTCGAGTCCTATTGGGACGGCCGGACCCAGGCGGAGCAACTGCTCGAAACCGGCCGGCTGCTGCGCGAGCAGACCTGGCTCCGGCTGCACGAGCTCGGCCTGGATAGCCTGCCCGGCAACACCTTCTCCCATTACGACCAGGTCCTCGATACTGCGGTGCTTTTTGATTTGGTACCGGATAAATATCGACTGGAAAGCGAAATCGACAGTTATTTCGCCATGGCACGGGGCACCGGCGACCTGGCCCCGCTGCCCATGACCAAGTGGTTCGACACCAATTATCACTACATCGTGCCGGAGATCGGACCATCGTCGCCGCTGAAACTCAACAGCGCCAAGGTTTTGGGCGAGTGGCGGGAGGCGCGCGGGCTGGGCCTGACCACCCGGCCGGTGGTGCTCGGGCCGATCACGTTCCTGCTGCTGTCGCAGGCCGAGGCGGGGAGCCCGCCCGGCTTCACCCCGCTGGACCGGCTGTATGCGCTGCTCGTGGTCTACGCCGAGCTGCTGGCCGAGCTGGCCGCCGAGGGCGTGCCGTGGGTACAGCTCGACGAGCCGGCCCTTGTGCAGGACCGGTCGATGCGCGAGCTTTCGGCGGTCGCGGAGGCGTATTCGTACCTGGGCGGGCTGGCGCGGCGGCCCGCCATCCTGGTGGCTTCGTACTTCGGCGGGCTCGGCGAGGCGCTGCCCATCCTGGCCCGCACACCGATCGAGGCCGTCGCGGTCGACCTCGTACGCGGGCCGGCGGACGGCTTGGAAGCATTGGTGGGCAAGACAATCGTGGCCGGGGTGGTGTCCGGCCGCGACGTGTGGCGCACCGACCTTCCCGCCGCCGCGCGCCTGCTGCGGGGCCTCGGCCCGGCCGTGGTGGTGAGCACGTCGTGTTCGCTGCTGCACGTGCCCTACGACGTGGGTCTGGAGACGTCGCTCGACCCCGCGGTCGCGGCGCGGCTCGCCTTCGCCGAACAGAAGGTGGCCGAGGTGGTGGAGCTGGCCTCCTATACGGGTCACGCAGGCTCGCTCGCGCAAGCTCCACGCACGTGGGCGCCGAGACGCGCCGAGCGCAGAAGCCCTTACGCGACAAGGGCTTTAGCGCAGGCCGCACACCTGGACCTGCCGCGGCTGCCGGTGACGACCATCGGTTCGTTCCCGCAGACCGACGAGCTGCGGGCGGCCCGGGCCGGGCGACTCGATCGGCAGGGTTATGAGGACGCCATCCGTGCCGAGATCGCGAAGGTGATCGGCCTGCAGGAGGAGCTCGGCGTGGACGTGCTCGTGCACGGCGAACCGGAGCGCAACGACATGGTCCAGTATTTCGCCGAACACCTGGACGGCTTCGCCACGACCCAGCACGGCTGGGTGCAAAGCTACGGCTCTCGGTGCACCCGGCCGCCGATCATGCACGGCGACGTCGCCCGGCCCGCGCCCATCACGGTCGAGTGGACCCGCTACGCGCAATCGCTGACCGGCAAGCCGGTCAAGGGCATGCTCACCGGGCCGGTCACCATCGTGGCCTGGTCCTTCAAACGCCAGGACGTGCCGCTCGCCGAATCGGTCTGGCAGGTGGCGGAGGCGCTGCGGGAAGAGGTCCGCGATCTGGAGGCGGCCGGGACAGGCATCATCCAGGTGGACGAGCCCGCGCTGCGGGAGCTGATGCCGCTGCGCGGCCGGGAACAGGCGGCCTACCTGGAGTGGGCGGTGGAGGCGTACCGGCATGCCACCTCCGGTGCCGCAGACCACGTCCAGATACACACCCACCTGTGCTACTCGGACGCGGCGGCGATATTCGGGGCCATCGACGGGCTCGACGCCGACGTGACGACGATCGAGTCGGCGCGGTCGCACGGCCGGGTGCTGCGGGAGCCGTCGGCGGCCGCGTTCGAGCGGGGGCTCGGGCCGGGCGTGTACGACATCCATTCGCCGCGCGTGCCGTCCACGGACGAGGTGGCCAAGATGATCGCCGCCGCGGGGCGCATGATCCCGGCCTCGCGGCTGTGGGTCAACCCCGATTGCGGGCTCAAGACGCGTACTTATCCGCAGGTGCGGGCGGCCCTGGCCAACCTGGTGACGGCCGCGCGCCAGGCCCGCGCGCAAGAAGAAGGTTAGGGGTGCCGCGGCCGGATCCGGCGTGTCCGGATCCGGCCAGCATCGTGGTTGGCGATGGCATACGAATGAGGCATGCAGCTATCCATCCCACTGTTCGCGCATGAGGACATGACGTTTGCCAGCGCCCACCGCATCGAGCTCGACGAGACATCATGGGTCGAGCACGTGCCGGGCTGGTTGAGCGGCAGCGAGCGGCTGTTCGCTTCGCTGATGACGGCGGCCGGGTGGGCGCGGCACGAGCGGTGGATGGTCAACCGGATGGTCGTCGAGCCCAGGCTCACCGCCGAATGCACCGACCTCGAGCAGGCGCCGGATCCCCTGCTGCGCACGGCCGCGGCCGCACTGTCCAATCACTACGGTGTGCCTTACGACGGGCTGTGGATGAACCTCTACCGCGACCACCACGACAGCACCGGCTGGCACGGCGACTGGCCCACCTGCAAACGCGATGTGTGCACCGTGCCGGTGCTCAGCCTCGGCGCGACCCGCCGCTTCCTGCTCAAGCCGCGCGAGGGCGGGCGCAGCATCGCGCTCACCCCCGAGAGCGGGGATCTGATCGTGATGGGCGGGCGCTGCCAGCGCGACTGGCGCCATTGCGTGCCCAAGCAGACCGCGCCGGCGGGCGCGCGCATCAGCGTCAACTTCTCCAGCCGCCTGCAGGCCACCAAGGAGAAGCGCGCGACGGCCGGCCGGTCATGAGCGATCCCACTTGGGTGTGGTGCCCCTGTGGATGCGAAGGCCAAGCGGCGCCAGGCCATCGACAAAGTCTCGGCCTATCAGGAGCGGTGCCTCACGGACCTGGCGAGCCGGGACGCTGACGGTGACCGCGCTTTGCGGCGAGCAGGTTGCCGTGCATGCCTGGCTGCTGCGCCAGCATGCGCCGGGCGGGCGGATCGTGCTCGGCCGCGCCCGCGGTGAGGTCCTGGACCGGTTCCGGGTTCGGTGGGCCGGCCCCGAATCGGCTCATGCCACAAGCCCCGATCACTTAGGCGCGGCGGAGGAAGACGGCGTCGCCCGCGACGATGGCGAGGATGTCGCCGGTGGTGGTGGCGGCGAAGGATTCGATGGGTGCGCCGAGTGGCACGGTGTCGATCGCGTGGCCCGTCTGCGGGTCGGCGACGATGATAGTGGTGCCGTCGTCGTCCAGGCGCAGGCGGCGCGGCAGATCCTGGTCAGACGGGCTGGGCAGCGGGATCGCGGTCTCACCGGTCATGGGCGTGTTGGTGGCGAGGTCGGTCAGGCGCACGCCGTCCTCGCCCGCCGACAGCAGGATCGTGCCGCCGCCCAACTCGCAGACCGCCAGGCCGGTCACGGGGCCGCCGTGGATCGCGCGCTGCAAGGCGGCCTGCCGATCGCGCTCGATGTCCCACGCGAAGAGGTCGCCGGAGCGTGTGCCGGCGAGCAACAGCCGGCGGCCGGTCGCGGTGGCGAAGGCCAGCGCGGTGACGGGTCCGGACGGCACCTTGAAGGACGCGAGTCGCGCTCCATTGTCCACATTGTGCACTGAGAGCGCGCCGTCGGCGGTGGCCGTGGCGGCATAACGGCCGGCGTCACACGCTACGGCCGTGATGGCGAGGCTGTCTTTGTCCACCGTGGAAGGTGGGGCGGGCCAGATCCAAGCCAGCACCTGTGCACCGCTCGTCACCACGAGAAGTTTGCCGCCGACCCGGAAGCACCCGATCCGCGACGCGCCGCGGGCGCGGCCGAGCACGATCCGCCCGCCCGGCGCATGCTTGCGCAGCAGCCAGGCATGCACGACAACCTGCTCGCCGCAAAGCGCGGTCACCGTCAGCGTCCCGGCCTCGGCCACGCAGTCCAGCGCGGTCACCTGCCCCTCGGTCGGGATGAGCCCGTGCGCGATCCGCGTGCCGCCGGGAGCCTCCTTGAACAGCCGGATGCCGCTGATCTCATCGGCCGCCACGAGGATCGGGCCCTGCTCCGTGGCGATCCACCGGGAGCGGCCACCCTCCACCAGGGACACCGAGGTCGCGCCGGCATCGGGTAACGCGCCGCCGGGCGTGCCGAGCCGCAGCGACATATAGCGGCCGGCGCCGTCGGGGCGGCGCGCGACGACCGCGCCGCCAATGACCTCCACGCTCGCGACGGCCTCGGGGAGCGCGACCGTCCACAGGCGACCGCCGCCGTCGCGCCCGAACTCCCACGCGCTGAAGTGGCTGTGTGACTCCCACGTGAACAGGTAGCCCGTGCTGCCCACCTTTGCGTAGCCGGCGCTTGTGGGCCGTTCGCTGACGCGCAGCGCCGTGTTGGGCTCGTCTCGCCCGCCGGGTGTCACCATCCACAGTGGACGCCATGGCAGGGACGCGCTCAGGTCGTCGGCGACCATGCGCTGACCCGCCCGCAACGCCGACAGTGCCAGAGCATATCGGCGCGCCACGACCGTCCCCGTGATCGTTTGATACGACTCGGTGTCCAACCACGACAGGGTCGCTTCGGCGAGCAGCGCCAAAACGGCCGCCGGGTCGGCGTACACGAAAAATTCCAGATCGTAGAACAGCCTGCTGACGTGGTCGCAATGCTGCACGACGTGGCGCCGCAGATAGGGCTCGGCCAGATCCCAGCGCCGTGAGGGCGAACCGGCCACATCGATGTGCGAGAGCATCGCCACCATCAACGGGAACGGGTCGCTGCCGGCGCTCAGGTGATCCGCCAGCCCCTGGTGGAAGAGGCGGTAAAGCGTCGTGCCGTCGACGTCCGCACTGCGCCGCAGATAGAAGCGCGCCGCGCGCATGGCCTGGGCGACCTCCTCGGGCGAAGGCGAGGACGAGGACGAGGGCACGTCGGGCGCAAACGCTTGCGCCGCACGGGAAGCCGTCTCGATGGGCATGCCCTCGCCGCGCGCGTGCGCCAGCGCCACGAGCAACGGGCGCAGCCAGGCCACGCCGCTGCGCGCCGCGAGCTCCAGCTCCAGCAGCGCGGGCAGCGTCAGCGGGACCCTGCCGCCCAGCTCGGAGGCCTGTTGCGGGTCGCGGATCGGCGCGTGGGCGGTCAGCAGGTGGTGGGCACGCCATCACCTCTTCGTAGCGCTCGGCCTCGTCCAGCGCATCGACGACGATCACCGGCGACTCCTCGAGCGCACGCAACTGCTCGAAGATATCCCCTTGCGGCTCAAGCGAAAGCTGGCGTCTGACGGACGCCACGATCTCGTCCAGGTCGCGCTGGCGGGCGTGCACGGCGACCAGCCGCGCGTTGCGATGCGGCGTGCGGTCAAGGCGCGCCCACAGGCCGTGCGTCGGCTCGCGCAGCTTCGGGTGCGCGGCGCACACCGCCACGCCCACGAGCGCCGACTTGCCCACGCCAGGGCTGCCGGTGACCACGATGAGCCGCCGCTCGTCGAAGCCGTCGAACCACTCCGACAGCAGTTTCAGCTCGTGCCTGCGCCCGCTGAAACAGCATGCGCCCTGCTCCTGCGTGGGCAGGTCGCCGTGGCCAGCGGCCCGCTCGATGAAGTGCGCGGCGTCGAGCGCCTCGTCCACCTCGTCGAGAAATGGCGCGACCGCCGCGTCGACCTGCGGCCGGGCGAGGCGGCGCGGGTCGGTCGTGGCGTGCTGATTGGGGAAGAAGGGTAGATCCGGCAGCTCGGCCGTGATGTCCAGGAGGCTTCCGGTGACCTCTTGTGGGTATCCGTTGCCCAGCTCGGCAAGCCGCTTGACCTCGCGCCGCACGGCCCGGGCGAACGTCTCGAGCGGGATGTGCTTGCGCGACGGGTCAAACTCGGCGTCGCTGCGCGCGAACAGGTCGAGCACGTTGGCCACCGCCTCGGTGAACCGCCCGTTGAACGCGAGCTCATCGGGCGCGCACGCCGCGATCACCCAGCCGCGCTGGTCACCGTGCGGGTACCAGCTGAGCCTGGCCGCCGTGCCCGCGTGGCAGATGTCGAGCAGGAACAGCATGTGCGGCAGACCCGCGAAGTCGGCCGCGCGCCGCATCCAGTGATTGACCTCGCTGTCGGTGTGGTGCCTGCCGTCGGCCCCGACCACGTAGAGTGCACCGGTGTCGCTTATGTAGCCGTGGCTGAGGATGTGTACCAGCAGGACGTCATCGGGCGCCATCCCCTCGGCGGCACGCCAGATGGCACTGGCCATCCGCTCGGCCGACGGCACGGCCTCGCCGTCCAAAGTGGAGCATGAGTAACCGAAGCGGCCGAGCGCCTTGGTGATCGTCTCGACCCGCTCCGGCGCGAACGACAGCCCCAGCCCTATGCTCAGCGCGTGCCTGTTGCCCACGCCTGTCATCCTTGACCACCATCCGCGTCACTCGCCTCGTCACGCTCGGCCCGCACCGCGTCTAGCTCCTTAACCAAGTCATCCTTCTCGTCAATCCCCCCGACGGCCGCGCAGAGGTAGGCACGTGACAGCCGCCGCCCGTCCTCGTCGGACAGTGGGTCGGACAGGGTCACGCGGATGACGTTATCCAGATGAAGGATGAATGTCGGTCGCCTATTTGTCTGAAGACCAGAACCTCGCCATCGGACATAGGATCTCTTATACTCCGCTAATCCCCGCTGAGTGCGGCCTCGCTCAGGAGTGTTTGCCTTTGACCCGCCTGCCGTCCCTTGTGCTCAGTGTCGTGATGTTCGTAGGTGCGGCGAACGTCGCGGCGTGCGACTCTACTTCGGAAGGTGGGTTGACCAGGCTGACATTGGGGTTCACCGCGTGGCCCGGCTGGCTGCCGTGGCAGGTGGCCAAGGAGCAGGGCCTGTTCGCCAAGCATGGCGTCAACGTGGAGCTCAAGTTCTACACCAACTACACCGACAGCCTGCTCGCGCTCGAAACCGGCGCGCTCGACGCCAACAGCCAGACGCTCAACGACACGCTGATCTCGATCAGTTCCGGCGCGAAGCAAACCATCGTGCTGGTCAACGACAATTCCACGGGAAACGATAAAATCATTGCCCGCCAAGGGATCACGAGCGTCTCCGAGCTGAAGGGGCACAAGATCGCGGTGGCGCAGGGCACGGCCGACCACTACCTGCTGCTGCTCGCACTACAGCAGGCGGGCCTGTCCCAACAGGACGTCGTCCTGCAGCCGCAGTCCACGGAGGCGGCCGCGGCGGCCTTCGCGGCGGGCCAGGTGGATGCCGTGAGCGCGTCGGTGCCGTTCACCAGCCGGGCGCTCTATCGCGAGGGTAGTCGCGCGATCGCCACGTCGGCCGAGTTCCCCGGGGCGATCCCCAACCACCTGGTGGTCCGGCCCGCCCTGATCGCGGAGCACCCCGAGGCGGTGCAGGCCCTGGTCAACACATGGTTCGACACACTCGCATGGATAAAGGACAATCGCGAGGCGGCCACCGCAATCATGGCCCGCGTCTGCGGCGTAAGCGTCCAGGACTATCTGACCTACGCGGCAGGCACCACCATTTTCACCCGTCAACAAGCATTAGATGCCTTTAAGGCTGGTACCACTCCGAAGCACCTGAACCATCAGGCCACGCAGATCGCGGACTTCGTCTTCGGCGCCGGCATGATCCAGAGCCGCCCAGACCTCGGTGGCCTGCTGGACGAGCGGTTTGTGAAGGCGGTACCGGACTAACCCCGATCGAGGAAGCTCCCCCCATGAGTCTCGCACCAGGATCCGATGTAGACAGGTCGACGCCCGCCTCAACGGTGGCGCCGCCGCCGACCCCTCAGCTCCGCGTGCCACGAAGCGTCGCACTCCAGGTGGCGGTCCTCCTGGTGCTGCTCGCGCCGGTCGTGTTCCTCAACGAACGGTCGTGGCGCGCAAATGAGGCCATGACCGAGGTGGTGGCGACCGAACGGGCCGCCGCCGTCCTCGGCCGCCCGCTTAACGGCCTGCTCGCAGCGCTGGTCGACGCGCAGTACACGGCCGCACGCAGCATCCGCGTCGACGACTCGGCCATCCGCGCGAGCATCAGCGAGGTCGATCGCGTCCACCGCTCGCTGGTCACCAGCCTGAGCATCGATCAACGCTGGCCGCGCCTGGCCAGCGAGATCGACGCCGTGCTGGCCCGCAACCCGGCCGGCGAGGCCGCGGTGCGGGCGTTCGCGGTGCCGATCGCCATGAACCGGGAGCTGCTGGGCTGGCTGGCCGACTCGTCGCAGGTCACGCGCGACCCGTCCAACTCATTTCACCTCATCGATGTCGCGTTGAAGCGGTCGCCCGAGGTGCTTTCCATCGCCGGAGAACTGTCCTCGCTCGCGCACACCGCCCCGGCGGATCGGCAGGTGGCGGTCCTGCGCGACCGGATCGCCCGCGCGGCGCAGGAGGTGAGCGCGGGTCTTGGCGCGGCGTCCCTGTCCCCCGACCTGCCGCTGCTGGCGCCGCTCGACGAGTTCACCACGTCGGCTGACGCCCTGAGCCGGGCCGTTTCCCGCGAGGACTTCGAGTTGGCGGCCGCCCGGGTGGAGGCCGCCGGGGTCGCCCTCGAATCGGCCGCGCTCAACACCTTCGAGGACGCGCTCGACGCCACGACCGCGGAGCTCACCCGGCAGCGCCAGACGCTGCTTCTGGCCGGAGGCCTGCCCATCGTGGCCGCGATCGTCTTGGGATGGCTCATGATTTCGCGCAGGCGCGTCCCCGCCCCGCCGCCCCCGCCCAGCGAGCCGGACAGCGCCGGCGCTGAGCGGCGCACGCCCAACATCATCGACGCTCGCGAACTCCTGGCGCGACGATGATTGTCGATCGCCTGCGGGTCCGGGGGAAGCTCAACCTGCTGATCGCCCTGCCGCTGGTGGCCGTGGCGCTGCTCGGCGCCCCGGCCATCGTCAACGCGACCATCGACGCCCGGGCCGCGCTGGCCACCACCCAGGCCGCGTCCCAGGCGCGCCTGCTGGGGACGCTCATGTGGGAGCTGCAGCGCGAGCGGCTCGTCACCGCCGCCTATCTGGCCGACCCGGACGCCTCGGACGTGACCATGGTCGTGCAGCAGCAGCGGGTCGCCGACATGGCGCGAGAAATGCTGCAAACCATTGGCTCTCTGGCCTCCGACGAGCTGTCCAACGCGTTCGTGCGCCTCGGCTCGCTCAGCGAGCTGCGGCAGACCGCCCGCGCCCGCGGCGTGCCACTGGACAGCATCGCCCGCGCATACCATGCCGTGATCGAGGCGCTCATCGACGCCCTTCGCCTGACGCAGCAGCGCAACAGCGACTCCGAGGGCATCCGTCAGCTGGCCGCGCTCGACGCTCTGCTGCGCGCCAACGAGGAGAGCGCGCAGCGCGGCATGGCCCTGCTGATGACGGCGGTCAGCCCACAGCTCGGGCGGGAGCAGCTGTCCGCGTCGACGGCGCAGGCGCAGATGTTCACCGAACGGTTCGTGCAGCTGGCCGACGCCGAACTGGCCGCCCTCGTCGTGCTCGTGGACCAGGGCGAGGCCGCCCGGCGCATCTCCACGCTCGCTCAGCAGCGGGACGGCTCGCCGGATTTCGTGCGCAACGCGCTCAGCGCGGCGGAGGTGCAGGCCGACCTGCGCCGGATGGTGCAAACCAGGATCACCGGTGATATCGCCGGGGCCGCGGCCAGCCGGCGTCTCATGGGCCGCATCATCGGATGGGCCGTCGGCCTCGGCACAGGGGCGCTGTTCTCGCTCGTCATCGCGTTCGCCCTGGTCGTCAGCCGGTCCATCGCGCGGCCGCTGAACCGCCTGACCCGGGCCGCGACAGCAGTGGCGGACCTGACCAACGCGGAGCTCGTGCGCGTCGCCGACGTCGAGCTCGACGAGGACCGGCCGCACCGGCTGACCGCGATCGACGTCTCGTCGGGTGACGAGTTGGGCGAGCTGGCCGTGGCGTTCAACCGGGTGCAGTCGAGCGCCGCGATGATACTGGAGCGGCAGCTGGTGTCGCGCCGCAACACCAGCCTCATGTTTGCCAACGTGGCCCAGCGCACGCAAAATCTGGTGCGCCGCCAGCTCGCGCTCGTCGACGAGCTCGAGCGGGACGAGCAAAACTCGCGCCTGCTCGCCAAGCTCTACCGGCTCGACCACCTGTCGACCCGCTTGCGCCGCAGCGCCGACAACCTGCTCGTGGTCGCCGGGTCGCGCAACGAGGAGCGGATCGCGGGCCCCATGCCGCTCACGACCGTGCTCCGGTCGGCGCTGGCCGAGATCGAGGACTACCGCCGGGTGCGCCTCGGCGCGCTCCTCGATGCGACGATCACGGCCGATCTGGTGCCCGATCTGGTACTCGTGTTCGCCGAGCTGCTCGAGAACGCGACCGCGTTTTCCCCGCCCGGGTCCACAGTGGACGTCGACGCTCAGACCATCAAGGACGGCTGGTGCCGGGTCAGCATCGTCGACTACGGGATCGGCATGACCAAGCGGCAGCTGGCGCAGGAAAACCGCCGGCTGGTCGAGCGGGAACGGCTCGACATCGCGCCGACCAGCGTGCTGGGTCTCTTCGTTGTCGGGCGGCTGGCCCGGCGACACGGGCTGGAGGTGTGGCTGTCGCCCACGCCCGGCGAGGGCGTGACGGCGACCGTCTCCATCCCGCCTACCCTGTTCACCACCGGCGCCCAGCCTGAGCCCGCGAGGAAGGCGCCCGCACTCAAGCCACGGCCCACCCTCGCCCTCGCCAGCATCCCAGCGGTGCCGGAAATCCCTGTCGTGCCGGGCGAATTCGCGTGGTTCGACCGGGAGGCGCTGGAGCCCGAGCCCGAGCCCGAGCTGTCGCCTGAGCCACAGACGCGATCCGAGCCAGAACCCGAGCCCGAACCGGCGCCCCAGCCCCAGCCCCAGCCCGTACCGGAACAGCGCGGCACGTTGAGCCGGCGGGTGCCCGGTGCCAACCTGCCCAACCCGGTGCGGAAGGCACCCGAGCCCGCCCCCGTGCACGACCCGCTGGCCACCCGCGCCGCGCTGGACGTGTTCCAAAGCGCCTTCAGCCGCGCCACCCTGGCCAAACGCACCCCAGGCGCGAGCCTCATCCCCGAGGCCAAGGAGCGGTCCATCGCCGCCGCGCCACCACGTGATCCAGACAACGAACGCTCCACATTCGACGGATACACCCATGCCTGGGACAAGGCAGACAAGGAGAACGGACAATGAGCACGCCCGCATCGGAAGTCAGCAGCGCGGCGAAGAACTTCAACTGGCTCGTGGGCAAGTTCGCCCAGGAGACCGCGGGCGTCGTCGCGGCGATCGCGGTGTCATCGGACGGACTGCTGATCGCCATGTCGTCCGACCTCCCCCGGGCCGACGCCGACCGGCTGGCCGCGATCTGTTCGGCGACGCTGAGCCTCGCGCACGGCGTCTCCGAGTGCGCACCGCTCGGCGAGCCGGACAAAGTGATCATCGAGCTGACCCAGGGCTACATGCTGGTATGCACGATCAGCGTGGGCTGCGCGCTCGGTGTGCTGGCGTCCAAACAGGCGAGCCTGGGCAGCGTGGCCTACGAGATGGCGCTGTTTGCCAACCGTGCGAGCTCGGCGCTGTCCCCCGGCCTCATCGAGGAACTGAAGATGACCGTGGGCACGTGATGCGATGCGACCATATCTGGACGCCGATCTCCCCGACGACGAGTCCGGTGTGGACATCTCGCCGCTGCGTCCGTACCTGCTGACCGACGGGCGCACCGAGCCCGCCGACCGGACACTGGAGATCGAGGCGCAGGTGCTGACAGCCGAACCGGGCACGCGAGCATTGGACGCGGGCGGGTCGGGCTTGGCGTTTGAGCAACGCGACATCGTGCGGCTGTGCGCGACACCGATGTCGGTGGCGGAGGTGGCCGCGCGACTCAAGCTGCACATCGGAGTCGCGCGGGTGCTGGTGGCCGATCTGGCGGAGCTGGGATACGTGCGCGTCAAACGGCCCAGCCTCCCGCTCGCGCACGACCCTGACCTGATCGAGAGGGTGATCCGTGGACTCGAATCCATCCGGTAAGGCGCTGCCCGTACCGGTGAAAATAGTCATCGCCGGCGGTTTCGGTGTCGGCAAGACCACCGCGGTCGGCGCGATATCGGAGATCAGGCCGCTCACGACCGAGGCGGCCATCACCACCGCGGCCGATGGCATCGATGTCATGGAGGAGATCCCGGCCAAGACCGCCACGACCGTCGCGCTGGACTTCGGGTGCCTGACCATCGACGAATCCTTGAAGCTGTACCTGTTCGGCACGCCCGGTCAGGACCGGTTCGGGTTCATGTGGCGCGACCTGGCGCAGGGCGCGCTGGGCGCGATGGTGATAGTCGACGCACGCCGCATCGACGACTGCTACCCGGCCGTGGACTACTTCGAGAAGATGGAGCTGCCGTTTGTGGTGGCCGTCAACATGTTCGACGGCCGGCTGGCGCACGGGCTGGCGGATCTGCGCTGGGCCTTGGCGATCAGCGACGAGACCCCGCTCATCACGTTTGACGCGCGTGAGCGGGTGTCCGTCCGGGATGCCTTGATTTCGCTGCTGCAGCACGCACTCCGGCGGGCCAACCTCTCCCCGGCATAGTCGGGCCGGCGGTGCGTGCCGTGGCAGGAAACCCGTGAAAGTCAGCGGCGGCGGGGCTGTTGCGGGCCTGGCGCGGCACGCATTCTTGGCCGTGTGACCGTGCTCGAACTCAGGCAATACACGCTGCGCCCCGGCCAACGCGACGTGCTCATCGACATTTTTGACCGGCATTTCGTGGAGGGGCAGGAGGAGTGTGGCATGCGCATCCTCGGCCAGTTCCGCGATTTGGACCAGCCGGACCGGTTTGTGTGGCTGCGCGAGTTTGACGATATGCCGTCGCGGGCCAAGGCGCTGGCGGCCTTCTACAGTGGGCCGGTGTGGAAGGCGCACGCGGAGGAGGCCAACGCGACCATGGTGGACGTCGACGACGTGTTGCTGTTGCGGCCGGTGCGGCCCGGCTCGCGGTTGCGCCCGCCCGGAGCGCGCCCGCCGATCGGCGCCACGGCGGTGGCACAGACCGTGGTGCATGTTTCCATCTGGGCGAGCGCTTCAGTGGTACCAGATGAAGATGTCCTAGGTCTTTATGAAACGGAGCACGCGGAAAACAATTTCCCCGCTCTGCCGGTCCGCACCGATGTCGAGGTGACTGTCGCTTTTGGATTGTCGGCGGTCGCGGCCGGCCATGCCTTGCGGCTTCAGCCGACCGCGCGATCGCTGCTAAGGTAGCGTGCCGTCGATCGTCAGATCGTCCGTGATGTGGGATATCTGCGGCATGATCGGCTTGAGCTGCTGCAGGAGCACCATCCTGATGCGGTGGTCGGCGGTCACCGGATCGAGGGCGTCGTCGAGGGCGTCGATGGTGTCCTGTGCCTTCTCGATTTTTTCGCGCAGCCGGGCGATCCGCCGCTCGTACAGTTCGAATTCCTGCTCGGCCCGCAGCGAGTTTTCTTTGGCCCGCAACAACTGCCGGACCTGGTCCACCTCGGCGGAGGCCATCAGCTTCTGCAGCTCGGTCGGTGGCGTGTCGGAGCGGGACTCGCCGCCCTGCGGGCGCTCCAGCCGGCGGAGGACTTCATAGAGTGTCTCGAATGCCCGCGCCCATCGCTTGCGATCCTTGCGGCTGTGGGCGATCCGCGCATCGGCCGTGACGCGGTCGATGATGGGCGCGTGATCCTGCGTGGGCTTGTCAGACGGCCGCGACGCCAGCAACTCCCGGAGCCGCAACACGAGCGCCTCAAACTGGGCGAGCGGCGGCTCCATGTCGTCCTCGGGCGGGTTGGCCAGCTTCTTGAGCGCGCGGAGGGCGACCATCACCTCCTGGCGGTCGGCGGCCCCCGCGAACTGCTTCTGGATCCTTTCCTCGAGCCGGTGCGTCTGGGCCCGCATCACCATCCGCGTGTTGGCGTCGGGCTCGGCCTCCATCCTCTGCCCGATGTCGGCCGCGACGGCTTCGAATTCGAGCCTGAGCTCCTCGACCTCCGGGACCTGGATCGGCGGGATGCTGACGTCCACCGTGGCATCGACCGCGACACCGCCCTTGCGCGTGTGCACCAGGGCGTGACCGTGGATCCGGTTGCTCCGGGTGACCGTGACCTTGAGCGTGACCGGCGAGCCGATCGTCGCCGCCGCCGGCACGCCCTTGATGATGATGGTGCCGATGGGCTCGTCCTCTTGGAACAGTTTAATTTGGATGGTGTCGTCCTCGTTGGCGCGCGCCAGGTGGATCTCGCATTCGGCGGGGAGGGTGACGCCCTCGGCCGCGAGCTCGGTCATGCCGCCGACCACCTTGACAAACAGCGGCTTGGGCAGGACGGTCAGCACGGGCGTGACCCCGACGCTGTCGGCCGAGTGCACGATCTGGAAGGCGTGCGCGGCCAGCCGCCCGTGCGATCCGTGGCTGACGGACAGGTCAAACCGGGTGACCGCCTGCGCGGCAAGCTCCACCTCCTCGAAGACGAACGAGCCGTCCTTGCGCACGCTGGTGGAGTATCCGTTGCCCAGATGGTCCGACAGCGACACGCTCAGCTCCGCCATCGGGATCGGCCTGGCCGGCGAATGGATCCGCCCGCCCACCGCGACCGTCTCAAGTGGAGACTCGGCGACGGTGTCCAGCTCGATGCGGCACTGGTCGCCGGGCACATCGATCGGCAGTGAGCGGGCGTGGATCGCCGCGCCCGCCGCGACCACCCGGTCGGGCTCGAGGAACCTCGGCCGCAACCCCCACGCCCGCTCGATGGTCTCGCCCACCCACGGGCCCGCCGTCGAACCGCCCACGAGCAGCACCTCGCGCAGCTGCCCCGGTTTGACCTTGGCCTCCACGAGGATGAGCTCGCACCCCTTGGTGTAGGCGTCGCCTCCGCCCTTACCCTTGATGGTCTCGTCGAGCAGGGGCTGGATCAGCGCGACGAACTCGCGGCGTGTGATCCGGTCGGTCACCGTCACCGGGCGTCCGTCGTCATCGGACAGTGCCGAGTCGGCCTTCACCGTCATCGGCATCAGGTCGGTCGGCTCCTTGGCCAGCTTGATCTTCGTTTCCTCGGCCAGCCGCATCAGATAGGCCCACTTGGCGCGCGAGCGCGGGTCGTGCTCGTCGAGGGTGAGCCGCACGCCCCGCGCCTTGAGCCGGCCATACAGCCACAGGGCGAGCTCGCGGTCGAAGTTGTACCCGCCGAGCAGCCGGTTGCCGCCGAACGCCTTGACCGTGATGACCCCGCCCTGGCGCTGCATCACGGTCGCGTCGAACGTGCCGCCGCCCAGGTCGTAGGTCAGCAGCTGGAGCGGATCGCGGGTGTCGGTGACGGTGTAGGCGAGCGCGGCCGCGACCGGTTCCATCAACAGATGCAGGTCCTCGTCGAAGTCGAACCCGGCGTCGCGCGCCGCCGCGGCGGTCTCGCTCTTCATGGCGGGATCGAAGAACGCGGGATGGGTGATGACCGCGCGGTCGATGGTGCGACCCAGCGCCTGCTCGGCGATGCCCTTGAGGTACTTGAGGATTTCGGCGGCCACCTCGCGGGCGCTGAACGTGCGGTCGCCCAGCGGGTGGCCGATGTCGGTGCCCATGTTGCGCTTGGAGAACAGGATCGGGGTCTGGCCCTCCGCGGCCACCTGTTTGGCCTCGGCGCCCACGATGAGCTTACCCGGCTGGTCCGGGTCCTCCCACACCGCCGAGGCGATGAGGTCGTTGCCGTAGGGGTCGGGGACGATGGTGACGTCCAACTCCTTGAGGTATATGGCGGGTGGGTGGTCCTTCGTCAGCTCCACCCTGCCGTCGACGGCGATGACGCTAAACGTCGTACCGAGATCGATTCCGATGATCATCGTGCTCCCTAGAGGTCAAACTGGATGTCGGCGAGGTCGATGGCGCCGTCCAATGCGGACTCCGGCCCGGGGATGCCGAGCTCGTCCCACTCCGGCCACGGCAGGTCGGTGTGGCGCAGCGGGGGCAGCAGCGGCTCCAGGGCGGGCAGGTTGGCCAGCCTGAGCCGGTGCGGCCCCGAGGAATGCCACCGTGGCTCGGTCGCGGCGAGCACCGCCCGGTTGACCTCGGGCAGCCGCCCGCCGGAGGAGCTCGGCACCGGATGCGCGAGCAGGATCTCCTCCGCCCGGCTCTCGTCGCGCAGCAACCGGCCCTCGGCCGCCTGCACCTCGGCCACGGTCAGGTCGCGGCCCGCGACGACGTGGTGTCCCCCGCGATGGATCCGCGCGACCAGATACTGGCGCCTGGCCGAGATGCCCGCGCGGTTGAGCTGAGGTCCTATTTGGAGTACGGCGAAGGCGTTGAGGCGATATAGGTTCCGTCCGCGGATCCAACCGAAGGTGGTCATGCGCGATCCCCCTGCGCAGCGGCGCGCCTCTCGCGGTAGGACTCGGCGAGGTCGTGCTCGCCGAGCAGGCCCGCCACCTGGCCGGCGATCTTGTACCATCGGATCAGCTGCTCCTGCTCGGCCGGGTCCGAAGTGGACAACCCCTCGATCCTCGGGCCGTAGTCGCGCGCCAGCTCCCGGATCCGCAAAATCGAGTCACGGTAGTCGTCGGACTCGTCCTGGGCCGCGTTCGCCTTGACCACATACGCCTGGGTCAGCCGCCCGAGCACGGAGAGCAGATCGGTCAGGGCCGCCGTGCAGGTGCCGTCGATCGCGAGATGGTCGCCGACCGCCTGGACGGCCCGCTCCAGCACGACCTCGTCCAGGGTGTGCGGCTGCCACGTCACCGGGTCGAGCCCGCTGACCGCGCGTTCGTATGCCCGCAGCCGGACCCGCTGCTTGACCTCGGCGCCGAACGGTGACTCCAGGGCCAGGCGCACGTGCTCCCGCTTGCGCCCGTCGGGCGTCTCGCCGTCGAGCGCGATGTCGAAGTGGACCTGCAGCAAGCGTTCCGGCAGGGCCTCGCGGGCCGCGGCGACGGCGTCCGGGTCGGCCGACGCGGCCAGCTCGTCCCAGAACAACGGCGTGTCCCACAGGCGGTGCCACAGCTCGAGCGCCTGCCGCCAGTCCGGATCCGCCGACCCCGGGCGGTCGGACAGCTCACGGTCGAACGCCCGCGCGTGATACATGATCGCCAAGTGGTGCAGCGACGTGACCCGGGTCGACGGCCCGCTGTCGGCGTGCCGGGCGAGCTGGTCCCACAGCCGGAACGCGTCGGGGTGGTAGGGCTCCGCGGTCCAGCCGTACCGGTTGGGCACCAGCAGCACCCGCGCCTGCCGGTCCGGGTTCGCGTCGACCCTCAGTTCGTCGCGCAACTGTTCGAGCAGCTCGCGCAGCTCGCGCGAGTCCGCGGTCATGGTGCCCTCCCGCCCAGCGCACGCAGCTGCGCCGCGACGCCCGGCTCGCCCGTGGCGTCGTAGGCGTCGGCGGTCAGCCACAGCAGGTCCCGATCCTCCCGGAACACCCGGAGTCCCGCGGCGCACGCCTCTTTCACCCGCTCCCACGCGCACTGTCCCTTGTGGACCCGCGCCAGCGCCTGCCACGGTTTTGGCGATTTCGGGTAGCGCACGATCGCCTCTTCGCAACGCGCCACGGCCTCGTCACCGCGATCCGCGCGCGCGAGGCTGTCCGCCTCGGCCAGCAGCCGGTCGAGCGTCACCCCGGTCGTGGCATACGCCTCGATCTCGCGCAGCACCAGCGCCGCGTTGTCATACCGTTCCGACGCCTTGAACCGCAGGCACCGGGCGGCGATGTCGCACAGCAGCGGGTGATCGCGCAGGCGCCTCGGCGACTCCGGGCGTTCCGCCGCGGCCAGGTCGGGCAGCCCGGCGTGGCGGGCCTGAATCTGTTGCCACACATGGCCCTCGTGGTCGTCGTCGGCCAGGGCGGCGAGGCCGACCCGGGCGAGCGGGTTGCGGCCGGTGAAGATCTCGTGGAAGAGCAGGCCGATCGAGTACACGTCGGATGCCGTCGTCGGGGCCACCCGGGCCAGCGTCTCGGGCGCCTGGCAGGTGATCGCGCCCGCGCCGAGCGCGGTGCCGACCGCGCCTATGGCCAGCTGCGCCAGCCCGAAGTCGGCTAACTTCAGCCGGTCGCGCCCGTCGGCGAGGATGTTGTCCGGTTTCAGGTCGCAGTGCAGCACGGGCGGGTCGAGCGTGTGCATCCACGCCACGGGCTTGAGCAGCTCGGCCAGCCAGCGCAGCCCCAGCTCGACCGGCACCGGACGATAGGCGCGGATCAGGCCGCTCAGGGTGGCGATCGAGCTCCCGCCGAGCGTGGGATAGCCGGGCACATACTCCATCGCGACGAACGCCTGCTCGGCGTCCTCGCGCAGGAAACCCGTGTCCAGCACCGTCACCAGGCGGTCCCCAGGCCCGGTGTGAGTCGGCTCCTGCTGCAGCCGCATCAGCATGACCGCGTCGTTGAGCACCGCGGCCGCGTTTTTCTCGGTGACCATCTGGCGGTGGAAGAGCTTGAGCGCCACCTGCCGCAGCGGCAGGCCGAAGACGCGCTGCTCGGCCAGGTATACCGTGCCGAAGGCGCCGGCGCCTAACAGCCTGCGGATGAAGTACCGTCCATCCAGGACAGTGCCGACAATGTCCATGGCTTAACCGTCTCCGCCGAAGCAGACCCTGATCTTGTCCTTGGGCGTGGCCGAGCCGCAGAGGTGGTCGATGACCGGCCCGACGACATACCTGCTCACCAGGCGCGGCACGGATCGCGCGCCCTCGGCCAGGACGCTCATGGCCTCGACGGTCAGCCAGTCGAGCACTTCGGCGTCGACCTCGACCCGCGTGCCGCGCTCGGCGAACCTGCCGCACTCCAGCTCGACCTCCCGCCGCACGAGCGCGGTGTAGACCTCCGGCCCGAGCGGATGGAACACGACCTTCTCGTCGATCCGGTTGTAGATCTCGGGCCGCTCGACGTGCGAGACGACCAGGCGACGGATGATCGCCTCCGTCTGCGGTGTCGGCTGGCCGGTCTCCTCGTCCACCGCGAGGGTCGCCGTGTCGAGCTCGTGGCCGAGATTGCCGGTGAGCACGACGATGCAGCCGCGCCCGTCGCGGGTGGGCCCCGCGGGATCGCTGATCAGACCCTCGTCGAGGAAGCGCAGCAGCGCCGTGAACACCGAGCCCTTGGCCTTTTCGAACTCGTCGAACAGCACCACGCACGGCGCCTTGTCGCGCAGGCCGGTGGTGAGCTTGCCCTCGCCATATCCGACGTAGCCGGGCGGGGCGCCGATGAAGTTGTTGACGCTCACATCGGTCTGGAACTGGCTCATCTCCAGGTGCAGCAGGCGATCCGCCGAGCCGTAGACCGTGCGGGCGATCTGCTTGGCCAGCTCGGTCTTGCCGGTGCCGCTCGCCCCGATGAACAGCATCACGCCGGCCGTGCCGCGGTCGCGCGGGTGACCGAACCGGAGCTTCTTGATCCACGGCAGCGTCACCTTGATGGCGTGCGGTTGGCCGAGAATCCGTTCGGCCAGAGCGGATTCGATCCGGTCGAGCGGGACCAGCCCGTCGTCCTGCTCGTCGGGCTCGTCCGACTGAGCCTGCAGCAGGTATTCGCGGAGCGGATCGAGGCGCACGCCACGGCCGGCGAGCCATCCGGCCACCATGCCCCGGTCGGGGGCGACCAGGGCCCGCGCCACGTGGTGCTCGCGCACGAGCGTGCCCTCACGCGTGGCGTCGATGGCCGCCACCCGCAGCGCCTGCGCTACCGGTTCGTGCATCGAAGCCACGCTGAGGTCCACATTGGAGGCCCGTTTGGCGCCCGGCCGGGCCAGCTCGCGTGCGAGATAGCCGTGCACCTCGCGTACGGGATCGATGCCTTGGAACATCAGGGCGCGCTGCATCACGCCCCCGACCACCCCCACCAACGCATAGAGCAGGTGCAGCACGGTCGCCCTGCGCCCGCCGAGCGCGGCGATCTCCTCCCGCAGGACGTCGAGGATCTGGTGGCCCGAGCCCTCGAACGAGCCGCGCAGCAGCCGGCCGTCGCCATCGAACGCCCGCACGACCCGATGGGTGTCCGGGCGGGCCAGGAAGGCCTCCAGCTCGTCCGGTGTGCCGGCGATCGCCGTGAGCAGTTGGTGGCCGATCGTCGTGTGCCGCAAGAGAATCCGCAGCAGGGCACGCTCGCCACCGCCGCCGGCCGAGGCGAACTCGCCCCAGACCGCGTCCAGGGCCGTCCCGTCGGGGGCCGGCGCCGAGCCGTAGAGCGCCGCCCGGAACCCGTCGAGATCGACCCCGCGCGGCTCCAGCAGCTGTGCCCGAAGCACCGAACCCTTGCTGCGGGCCAAGAATGCCAGCAGGTGCACCGGTTCGACCGTGTCGCACCCGGTGGCCAGGGCCTCGCCTCGCAAACCCGTGCCGTCGCCGAGCAATTCGGTCAGTTCCGGCGTAAAGTCCTTGGGGTCAAACATGTTCACCCCTCATCCTCGGGGCGCAACAGGTCCAGCGCCTGTTCGGTGTCCCACAACGCCGACCGTGGGTCGATCTCCCCGTCACGCACCGCCCGCCGCGCGAAGGCAAACGCCATCACCCGGCGCACGGCCGGATCGGCCAGATCCTGCAGGGCTTCGGGGATCGGGCCGCCTATCACCGCGTCGATGTCGCCCGCGCGCAGCCGGGCAAGGCTTGCCGCGCAATAGATGTCGGCCGGTTCGCAGGGCAGCTCGCGCACGTCCAGCCGCGCGCAGAGCTCGAGCAGATCGCGGTCGTTGCCCAGAACGCTTGTGGCCAAACACCATGCGACCGGCCCGGCGGTCTCGTCGCCCCACAGCCGCGCGGCGGCGGCCCGCCGGTCCTCGGCATCGCCGGCGAAAAGCTGGAAAAACGCCGCCAGGCGCCGATAGTCCGCGGGACAACGCTGTTCAAAAACGAAGGGCGCCATCACCCGCGCCGCATTCTCCGGGTGCGATACGGCCTCCGCGACGGCTTTCCAAAAATCCATTCTTTGATACGCGGAAATCTCCACCCTGAGCCGCTTTACGATCACTGATCCGGACCAGCGAGCACCGCCGCCCGCAAGGCACAACGTCCGCGCTTCCTCCCGTGCGGCCAGCAGCTCGGCGACCTCGGCGAGCTCGGGCGTGGCGCCGGCCCACCGCGCCGCCGCCTCCGCCGCGAGCGCCTGCCGCCCGGCCACCGCGAGCGACGAGACGAACAGGCGGCGCAGCGACGGCCGGGTCGCGTGCGCCTCGAGCCGTGCGGCGTCCACCGGGTCGCCCGAGGCCAGCTCGAGGCAGGTGCGCACGGTTATCATGGTGCCGTCGAGTTCGCCCGCGAAACCGGCCCCATCATCGATCCGCCCACTGGTCTGCCCGCCGCACCGGATCGACTCGAATCGCCGGCGCAGCAACACGCGGTCGTGACCGGCCGCGGCCGCCGCGTCACCGGGCCACAGGTCGAGCGCCTTGCGATAGTGTTCGCGTGCCGTATCGAGCTCCACTTTGGACTCGTGCCGCCGGCCCAGCAGCCGGTGTGCCGCAGCCGCGTAAACGCCGTCGTCGTGCACGGGGTTTTGCTCCCCCAGCAGGCTTGCGAGGTAGTCCGCCGACGCCGGGCGGTGCGCACCGACCTGCGCCAGCCACCCGCGCGCCTCGTCGGGCCGGCCACGGGCGAGCGCGACGAGACCGGCCTGCGCCCGCGCCTGCGGCGCCATCGCACCACGCATCGCTTGCCCCAGGCGCGTTTCCGCCTCGCCCAGGCGGCCCAGGTGCGCCAGCGCGACACCCTCCCAATAGGACAGCAGGGGTGCGAAGCGCAGCAGCACCAAGCCCTTGGCCAGGGTGCCACCGGTGGTCGGCCACGCCTGCGCGAACCACCGCAGCGCCTCGTCCGGGCGCCCTTCGCGCAACGCCAACCGGCCCGACAGGTACGCCCGCTCGACCGCGGCATCGAGCCGTGCCAACGGTCCCGGGATGCCGGTCGCGGGTGCCGGGTCCGGCACCACCTTCTCGAGGCCGTCCCAGCGCGTGAGCGCGAGCCGCGCCCGGCCGTCGTCCCGCTCGGCAAACGCGGCGATCCCGGCGGTCACCTCGGCGCGCACGCCCGGCTCGAGGTGCGCGCTCAGGTCCTGCAGGGTGCCGAGGCGTTCCCACGCGAGGCCGCACTCCCGCGCGAAGTCCACCACCTCGGGCACGCCGCCGAGGGCGTGCGCCAAGCGGCACAGCAGCCAGCTCGACCACCCGCCGCCCGTCCGCACCCGCGGCAGCGACACCGGCCGCTCCGGCGCGCCCGAGACCACCGCCACGGCAGAGGTGAGCAGGGTCAGCAGGCCCGACAGCTCGGGCAGCGCGCGGGTGATGGGACCGGGCCGGATCCCGGCCGGGTCGAGTTGTGGGTCCACATCGGACAGAGCGATCAGGGCGTCGCGGACGAACGCCAGTACGCGATGATCGCCGGCATAGGCGACGGGTGGCGCTTGCGCCAACTGCCGCTGCAGCTCCGCCAGATCGGCGTCCATGGCGGCGCACACCGCCCGCAGGAGCGGCACCGGCCACCCGCCGGGCGACACGATCGCTTGCTCCGCAAGCGTTTCCGCCGCTTCGGCGAACCGGCCGGAACGCATGAGCGCCCGCGCCCGCCAGTAGCGTGGCTCCGGGTCGTGCGGGCGCACGTCCGCGGCCCGGTTCGCCTCGAGGAGCATGCCGGCCCAGCGCCCGCGCGCCTCGGCGCACCGGGCCTTCAGCAGGTGCGCGTCACGTTGCAGGTGTGGCCATGCCGCCAGCAGTTCGGGCAGCAGCCCGGCCGCCAGCGCCTCGGCCTGCACGGGATCGTCGAGGTCGTCGGGCGCGATGCACAGCGCCTTGAGCGTCCCCAGCGGACCGGTGCCGTTGTCCGGAAGGGGCACGCCGGCCGCGAACTCGCGCCTGCCGCCGGAGTCGGTCCAGGTGAGCGCCCACCGGAGCAGCTCGGTGAGCTGGACCGGGGTGGCCAGGCGATCCGCGATGTGCGCCCGCGCGTGACGGATCGCCGGTTCGTCGTGTCCGGCCGAGCGCAGTGCCGTGATGAGTTCCCACCTCAGCTCGGCTACGGCCGGGGTGCCGAGCTCCGGATCGAGGTCCAGCTCGTCGAGCCGGCCCAGGCTCGAGGCGGCCGAGTCGAAGTCGCCCTGCGCGATGGCGACCCCGACCAGGCGGGTCAGGGCCTGGCCGAGCAGCCGCTCGACCCCGGGATCGCCGCGCCCTCGCGCACGCGTTTCGCCGCGCCCTCCCACATGCGTCTCGCCGCGCCCTCCCACATGCGTCTCGCCACGCCCTCCCACATGCGTCTCGCCACGCCCTCCCACATGCGTCTCGCCACGCCCTCCCACATGCGTCTCGCCACGCCCTCCCGCACGCGTCTCGCCGCGATTGAACGCGTCCTTTTCGCCCCGCTCGAGCGTGTCCGTCAGGCGATCCACCGTGCGCTCCAGGCGGGCCCTGGCGCGCGGCAGGTCGGGCCCGGGCCGGGCGAGGTCACGGCGGATCCGCCCGCGGCCGGTCAGCCACCACAATGGGTTCACCACTGGCCGCCCAGGGCCTCGCACGAGGCGAGCAACCGTTCGCGGTCAAGGCCCCAGCTCTGGACGAGCGCGCTGGCCGTGCCGCCGGGATCGCTGAGCGCCCGGGCGAGCAGCTGCGCGTCGTTGACCGTGCCGTCGCCCGCGACGAGCGCTTGCTCCAGCGCCGCGTGCGCCCGTTCGGAGAAGTGGCGCGACAACACGCGCATCCCGTCGGGGAAAAACGAGCGCACGACCTTCTCGCCTTGCGATCCCTGATGCAGCAGTGCCTCGCGGAAGATCGCGCTGTTGGCCAGCGCGAAACCGAGGATCAGCGAATACGAGCCGATGATCTCACCGCGCGTGGACGACATGAAGCGCGCGCAGCGGATGGCCCGCTGCGTCTCCGGCGCGACCAGCGCGGCGTTGAGCCCGCCCGAGCGAAACAGCGACGCCTCGGTGGACAGCTCGACGCCCAGCTGGGTGAGCAGCTCGCCGGCGTGCCCGCCGCCCGCGGCCATGAACGCGGTGGCGACGTCGCCGACTCCGATGTGGACCCGGCCGTCCGCGCGGGCCTTCTGTATCGCCTGCTCGAAGACCCGGCGCACGTTGTCAGACAGGATCACCTCGCCGTCGGGATCGGCCGCCTCGCCCTCGAAGCCCAGCGTGGTGAAGATCTCCAGCGCGTCGACGATGGTCGCGCGCTCGATGTCCGACGACTCGATCGCCGCCGACAACGGAGTCTCCTCTTCGAGCAGGGCAGCGGCGAGATGAAACGACGTGACGACGCCGATGTCGCCGGCCGCGACGTCGGTAAACCGCCGGATCAGCCGGATCACGTCGGCCCGGAGCCAGGCGGCGTGATCCGCCCAGAACTCGCCCGGCGGCGGTTCGACGGTCTCCTGCGGGGGCGGCGCGACCGGTTTGGGCTCCTGGCCGTCCGGCCACAACTGGATCGTCGGCTGTCCGAACAGGACGAACGCCGCCCAAGTCCCGGTGGGCCCGTCACGTTGCGCGGACCGGCTGGCGCGCAGGGCCGCGCCGGCGGTCATCCCGGACAGCAGGTGTCCATACCAGGCCTCGGCGAAGTCTCGCGCGGCCTCGTCATCGATGCGGTATCGGGTGCCCATCACGATCCGGGAGCCGGTGTGCAGGAACGCGCCGCACACCGAGGTCATGTGCGTGGCCGAGCTGCACCCGTTGACGAACACGATGGGCGGCGCTTTGGTCGGGGTCTCGCCCGGTTCGGCCAGCATCGCGAGCATGTCCTCGGCGGCGAAGAACATGTCGGACAGCCGCAGCGACGGCCGGTCCGTGGCATCCAGGCCGACGTGCCCGGAATAGTGGAAGATGTCGTGGCCCTTGCGCAATTCTTCGCTGACCCGGATGAATTTGGCCGCCGGCCCGCTCAGATGGGTGCACTCGATCCCCTGCAGCTTGAGGAACGCGGCCAGGCGCCCCGATTCGGCGGCGGCCGCCGGCAGATCCCCGTTGGGATTGCTCACGATCAATGCGCTGCGGATCTGGCCGACCGGCGCGCCCAGCCCGAAGATGTGCGGGGTGAGCATCTGCCGCCCGACCGGCAGCCTGGTCCCGAGGAAGTCCGTCCCGTCGTGCAGCAACTCCCACGGGATCTCCACCTCGTTGCTGCTGACGATGAGCGCGTCGCGCCAATCGGCCAGGCGGGAGGCGATCAACTGCCCCTCGTGCGACTTGTAGAAGAGCAGGCGATAGATCGTCTGCCCGAGGCTGCGCAGTTGCCGAGGGTGGTCGGTCGCCGCCTCAGACGCCTGCTGGGCGGCGGTGCAGAGGGTGGAGATCATTTGTGTGCTCAGCGACACCCTCACCTGCAGCGACACCGGAAGGCCGGTGTGCACGGAGGTGTCCAGGCTGTACTGGTAGTCGGTGAGTGCGCCGCGTTCCTCCTTGGAGACCTTGAGGACGGCCATGTTCGTCATTGGCGCTCCTTCGCTGTTCAAGGCGCCGGTGGTGGCGGGCTCCACTTCCACCCGGTCACTGACGGACAGAAGCCGGGGCGGCGATCGACTCCCGCCGGTCGGGCCATTGACCCGGAAGATCAGCGGGAGTACATCCCTGTGGTGACGAAATATCTGGCGATCACGCTGACCCTCGCGATTGGAGCGTGCAGCAGCGGCGGCGACGGCACGACCCTGCAGCCGCCCGCGGGCGGTGCGCCCAGCGCGTCGCCTAGCGCGCAGGCCCAGTCGAAGTACTTCAGCCAGGCGGATTACGACCGCCAGATGGCGCAGCGCCGGATCGCGCCGCAGGGAGACCCGGCCACACCGTGGCAGCAGATGATTCAACCGTCGTTCGTGGACACCGGCAAATATGCCAAGCCGGGCGGCAAGTGGCACGTGTGCTTTTCCAACGCGAGTCTGGCAAGCCCGTGGCGGGTCACCGGCCTGACGACGATGAAGGCGGAGGTGAAGCTGCACCCGGAGATCCGCGACTTCACTATCACCGACGCGGGAGGCAATGACGACAAGCAAGTCGCTGATCTGGCGGACCTGCAGACCAAGAAGTGCGACGCGATCATCGTGTCGCCCAACTCGAACGCCCCCTTGACCCCCGCGATCGAGAAGGCCTGCCAGACGGGCGTTCCGGTCATCGTGTTCCAGCGCGGCGTCGGCACCAACTGCCCGGTCACCTTCGTGCACCCGATCGGCGGATACGCGTTCGGCGCCGCCTCGGCCGAGTTCGTCGCGCTCAAGGCGGGCAAGGGCGGCAAGGTGCTCGCCCTGCGCCTGCGGCCCGACGTCGACGTGCTCGGAAGCCGTTGGGAGGCGGCGCGGATCGTCTTCGAGCGGGAAGGCATCGAGGTGGTCGGGGTGGAGTTCAACAATGCCGACCCGGCGAGGGCCAAGAGCATCGTGGCGGACTACCTGCAGCGATTCGGCAAGCTCGACGGGGTGTGGCTGGACGCGGGCGCCGTCGGCGTCGCGGTCGCCGAGGTGTTCCAGGCGAAGGGACTGCCGGTGCCGCCGCTGACCGCCGAGGATCAGCAGGACTTCCTGGCCCTGTGGCAGCGTGAAAAGCTCACCGCGCTCGCGCCGACGTATCCCGTGTACCAGTGGCGCACCGCGGTCATCGCGGCCGTGCACATCCTTTCGGGCAAGCAGGTGCCGCGCGAGTGGGTCCTGCCCCAGCCGGTCATCACGTCCGACACCCTCTCGCGCTACCTGACCCCCGGCATGCCGCCGCAGTTCTACTCCACATGCGGCTGCCAGAAGATGCCGGGCTTCCCCAAGGATTGGTCCTAAAGAAACGGATTACCGCACGCAGTCCTCGGGTCGCCGCTGTTGTGGCGGCTTCACACCGACGATCCGGAATGCCCCAATCGTTCCTTATTGAGGCTTTTGATCCCTTCCTGAGGTTTATTCTTAATTTAGATGGTATTACTTTGCGTGTTCTTGCGGCTACGGGGGGGTAAGAAGGCGACTAGGGATCCGAGGTAGGGAGGCGAGATGAGTTATCGCCAGTGGGGATTCGTGATCGGCTTCGCCATCGCCGCGCTTTGGGCGATCGCCGGCTTCTGGGCGGCGGTCGGCGCCCTCCTCGCCGGAGTGGCGGGCTATGTCGCCGTGCGCGTGGCCGAGGGACAGTTCGACATCCGTGGAGCCATAGAACACCTCACACCGTCCCGCCGTTAGCCTTTGGGGGAAGCGAAAATGACCACAGCCGACAAGACCAGCGGGCAGAAGCAAACCGAGACGCGCCCGGCGATGCCCGGCTCGACCGACGACTCAGGCGCCGGGATGAAAACCTCCGGCGGCCACATGTCACTGGTGACCGAGACCGGCAAGACCAAGATCGCGGGCGGCGTGGTGGCGAAGATCGCAGGGCTGGCCGCGCGTGACATCCCGGGCGTGCACTCCATGGGCACCGGGATGGCCCGCCGAATGGGACAGCTGAAGTCCCTGGTGGGCGGCGGAGAGTCCAGCGCAAGCGGCCGAGGTGTATCGGTCGAGGTCGGCGAGAAGGAAGCCGCCGTGGACCTCGACATCGTGACCAACTATGGCGAGAGCATCGTCGAAGTCACCGACGCCGTCCGTGACCACGTCATCAAGCAGGTCGAAGGCATGACGGGGCTCAAAGTCGTCGAGGTCAACATCAGCGTCGACGACATCTACGTCGAGGGTGAACACCGCCAGCAAGAAGAGCAACGCGTCCAATGACACCTGCCATCACACCGGCGCCGGATCGCGCCGCCCTGGCGGCTGCCATCGCCGAAGCGGTAAAAGCCGTACCCGGGATCGAGCGACTCACCGGCGGCAACGACGTTGAGGTCGCCACGCAGTTCGCAGGTGGAAAGGTGCTCGGTGTCCGCCTCCGCGAAACCGTCGAGGTACACGTCGTCGCCAACAAGATGCCATTGCCGCCGGTGGCCGAGAAAACGGCCACGGCCGCCAGAGTCGTACTTGCCCAAGCGGGTGACACCCGGCCGGTGGAGGTCTTCATCGACGATTTCGAAGGGATCTGAGGATACTGATGCGTGTCGCTAACCGGATAGCCTCGGCCCTGCTCGGGCTGGCACTGGTCGCCGCCGGGGTGCTGGCGGTCATCGAAGCCGTGCTGGCGCTCGCTTCCCGGCCTCCGGTGATGCCGCTGAGAGACTGGTACCAGCGCCTGACGAGCACGACCTTTGGCGCCAACATCGTCCGCCTGGTTTCGATCGGCCTGATCGCTGTCGGGCTGCTGATCCTTCTCGCGCAGCTGCGCCGCTGGCGACCCACAGCGCTGGACCTGCGCCCCGACGAGGAGCAGGCGCATTGGCAGATCCAACGGCGGTCGCTGGAGGAGCAGGTGTCGCACGCGGTGAACGAAGTGGCTGGGGTAAAAGAGGCAGCTGCCATGGCGCGCGGTGGACCGCACAGATGGCAGCTTCGGGTGAGAGCGTTGGCCCACAAGGATCAGACCGAACAGATCCGGTCGGCGGCGCGGCGGGCGATGGACAAGCTTTCCGTGCCCAGCGAGGTGCCGCTGGTCGTCAGCGTGCGCGAGCCGGGGAGGGCAGCGTGAACACCGGCAATCGCATCCTCTGGACCATCGTCGGGCTGGTCCTGACGGGGCTGGGTGTGGTGGGGCTGCTGATCAACCTCGGCCGGATGCCGCGCACCGATCGCCACCAAGTCGTGCTTTGGCCCGAACTGCTGCGCCAGTGGCGGGAGTGGCACACCTGGATGCTGGTCGGGGTGGTCGCCCTCGGCCTGCTGCTTGTCCTGCTCGGCCTGCTGTTGCTGCGGGGGCAGCTTCGCCGCCGCAGCGGGGCAAGCATGCGGGACCTACGGATGACCTCGCCGTCGGACATGGGGCAGACAGTTGTGGGTGCCCGCGTGATGGTGAAGGGGCTGGAACATGATCTGGCCAACCAACCTGGAATCAGCAATGCCGCGGCCCATCTTGGCGGCGGCAGCGATGACCCACGGCTGAGACTGTGGCTCACCGTCGAACCCGGGACCAACCTTGACCCCATCAGGCGCCTAGTCCGCTTGGCCCTCAGCAGGTTTACCACGACGACGAGTCTGCGACCCGCGGACGTCTTTGTCGACGCTAGGATCGCGCGGCTCCGCGGAAGCAGGTTGACCCCGGTCAGGTAGGCCGTGTTCATACATTTCGGCTGGTAGCGATTATGTGGTACGCAGATAAGTCAGCACCGCGAGCACACGGCGGTTGACGTCGGCGGCGGGCGGCAGGTCCAGCTTGGCGAGGATGTGCCCGACGTGCTTGCCGACGGCGGCCTCCGTGATAAACAGGCGCTTGCCGATGGCCCCGTTGGAGTGTCCCTCGGCGAGCAGGGCGAGCACCTCGCGCTCGCGGGCCGACAGCCCCGCCAGCGGGTGGCGCGGGCGGCTCAGCAGCTGCCGGACGACGTCGGGGTCGACGACCGTCCCTCCACTCACGACGGCACGCAGGGCGCCCACGAACTCCGGCAGGTCGACGACGCGATCCTTGAGTAGGTATCCAATGTGGGTGCCGTCGCCGGACCCGAGCAGTTCGGCGGCGAACTCGGCCTGCACAAACTGGCTGAGCACGACGACGGCCAGATCCGGGTGCGCGGCACGCAGCTCGACGGCCGCACGGATGCCCTCGTTGCTGAACCCGGGCGGCATCCGGATGTCGGTGATGACCAGATCGGGCCGCTGCGCCGGCACCACCTCCTTGAGCGAGTGCGCATCGCCCACGGCCGCGACCACCTTGAACCCAAACCGGTCCAGCACACCGGCGAGCCCTTCCCGCAGCAGGACCCCGTCCTCGGCAAGCACGACCCTCAGCGGCTCCACGGCAGCTCCACCCGCACGAGCGTAGGCCCACCGCCGGGGCTCGACAGCAGCAACCGCCCGGAAACCGCGGCCACGCGATCGGCCAACCCGGTCAGCCCGCTGCCGCGCTCCGGGTCGGCGCCGCCGCGCCCGTTGTCGCCGACCTCCACGACCAGCCTGCCGGGCTGACCGAGCAGCCTGACCTCGGCACTCGACGCATGGCTGTGCTTGGCCACATTGGCCAGCGCCTCCGACACCGCGAAGTAGGCGGTGCTCTCGATCCGCTCCGGAAGATCACCGCCCACCCGATCGGTGACCGTCACCGGAATGACCGACTGCACCGCCAGCTCCCGGACCGCGCCCGCAAGGCCGAGCTCGGTGAGCGCCTGGGGCCGGATGCCGTGGATCAGCTCCCGCAACACGGCCATCAGCTCCTTGGCCTGGCCGTGCGCCTTGTCCAGCGCCTGCGCCGCGGGCGAGCCGTCGGCCACATCGAGCCGGGCCACCGCCAACTGCAACGTCAGGCTCGTCAACCGATGCTGCGCCCCGTCATGCAAATCCCGCTCGATGCGCCGGCGCTCCGCCTCGAACGCGTCAACGAGCCGCGCCCGCGACTGCGTAACCTCCCTCAAGTCGGTCGCCCCGGAATCGTGCAGCAGCGCCCGCGCGAGCGCCGCGTGCCCTCCCGCCACCAACCCCACCAGATAGGCGAGCACGGGAACCCCGACGAGCCCGCCCATGGCAAACGGCAAAGCCTGCCAAAGCGTGTGCGCCTCGGTGTACCAAAGCATCACAGGCTCACGGGAAATGACCACGACCAGAGGGCTGACGATCAGCAGCAGGTCGACGAAGAGCAGCAGCGCCAGGCCGCCATAGGCGAAGGGCCCCACCACGGCCAGAATCAGCAGGTATGCCATCTCCCGCCACGTGGCCGCCTCAGCCCACCGGATGCGCAGCCCCGATCCGGCCGGCGCCCGATGACCCGCAGACACCGGCCGCTTGTCGGCGATGCCGAGCCGTTGCCGCTCAAGCCAACCCAGCGGGATCGAGGCGAGCACCCCGCCCGTGAGCAGCAGCAGGAGACCGGTAAAACTGAACCCGAGCACCGCCGAGTTGGGCACCTCCCCGATAGCCACCTGCCTGGCCGCGGCCACCGAGGGCAGGGCCACAATCGCCAATGCGGCCGACACGATGGACATCACGGGGATAGTCGTCACGCCGTAGGCCAGGGCCCGCCACGGCCACACGGACAACAGATATCGGCGCGCCGTAAGCGCCTTCAGCACATGATCAGTGGACACGCGACTCACGCTAGCCACCCTCACCATTTGCCCCCAGCACACTGGAGGGCCAACCGAGGTATGCCTAGCCCTACCTTCTCAAGGGTGCCGGGTCCCGCGTTCGCGGGTTTTCTGCCACACTAGCGGCGTGCCGGGCTTCCGATCCATCACCGCCTACGTGCCGCAGGAGTCCAATTCGCTCGGCCTGGGCCTGGCCGTGGAGATCTTCGCCGACCGGAGCCGTCGCGGCCTGCCCGCCTTCGAGCTGACGATGTGCACCGACCAACCAGGCCCAGTCCGCACCGACACCGGCCTCCAGCTGCACACCGAACACGGGCTCGACCGCCTTTCCCGCGGCGAGCTCGTGCTCCTGCTCCCAGGCGACACCTTCACCGCCGATCCCACCCCCGCCCTCCTCGCCGCCGTCCACGAGGCCTACTCACGCGGCGCGATCGTCGCCAGCCAGTGCGTCGGCTCCTACTTCCTTGCCGCCACGGGCCTCCTGGACGGCAAGCGGGCCAGCACACACTGGCGGTTCGCCGACGACTTCGCCCGCCGCTTCCCCGCCGTCAAGGTCGTGCCCGAGGTGCTCTACGCCGACGAGGGCCGCCTCATCACCGGCGCGGGCGCGGTCGCGGGCATCGACCTCTACCTGCACATCGTGCGGCGCGAGCACGGCTCGGTCGTGGCCAACGCGATCGCCCGCGAAATCGTGGTCGCACCACACCGCGACGGCGGCCAGGCCCAGTTCATCGTGAACCCCGTGCCCGACACCGGCGACTTCCTCACAGCCATCACCGAGTGGGCAATGTCCAATATGGACCAATCCGTATCCATCCGCGACCTCGCGGCCCGCGCGCACATGAGCCCACGCACCTTCGCCCGCCGTTTCAAGGAGACCACAGGCACCACCCCGCACTCCTGGCTGCTCAACCAGCGACTCGCCCGCGTCGAGGAGCTACTCGAATCAACCGATCTGTCCATTGAGGAGATTGCCCACCGAGTCGGCTACGCCAGCGCCACCGTCCTGCGCGAACAGTTCCAAAAACGCCGCGGCCTCCCACCCCGCGCCTACCGCCGCGCCTTCAGATCCACATAGCCCCTTTTGCCTGGCCTTCTTTTGTCAACCTTCAGACAACTTCCCGAGCCGCACCAGCCAATCGCGGGAAGCCCACGCCCACCGACCGCAGCAAGCCCGAAGCCCCAGCGAGGTTGGCCGAAGGCCAACAAGCCCCCAGGTCAAAGGCCCCGACAGAAGGGAGCCGCACCCATCGATCGTGGGGACCCCGGGGCTCAACTCCGAGGCCCACGCCGAAGCTGACCGAAGGTCAACAAGGCTAACCACAAGGGAGGCCGAACCAGCCGATCGTGGGGACCCCGGGGCTCAACTCCGAGGCCCACGCCGAAGCTGACCGAAGGTCAACAAGGCTAACCAC
>JBIOYB010000353.1:0-22491 GCA_044869915.1 Allorhizocola sp. | reverse complement strand
GGGCCCGCGGGACTGTCGGCTTAGGACACCAGGAAGTTCTCGAACGCCCACGGTTGGTCGTCGTTGCCGGTCGCCGGGCGGAAGTTGGCGAACGGCTCATACGCCGCGCTGCGCGGGGTCCAGTCGGTCTGCACCGACGGGACCTTGCCCAGGTAGGGGTTGGCGACCGCGAGCACCTCGGAGTGGTCGAGGTCGTCCGGCACGCACAGGCCCTTGTCGGGGTTCTTGACAATCCAGTAGACGGCACCGAGGACGGACGCGGCCACCTGCATGGTCGTCGCGTTCTGGTGGGGCACCAGGCTCCGGCTCTCGTGAATGTCCAATTGCGACCCGACCCACCAGCCGTTGAGCTCGTGGCCGAGCAGGAGCACGCCCAGCTCGTCCATGCCCTCGGTGATCTCATCGTTCATGATGCGCTGGTTGGTCTGCAGCTCGTAGCCGTTCATCCGGCACTCGTGCAGCGAGTTCATCGCGGCGTCCGTGGGCAGGTAGGCGTAGTGCACGGTCGGCCGGTAAACGGCCTGGCCGTCCTGCCACACGGTCAGGTGGTCGCTGATGGTGAACGCCTCGCCGTGCCGGACCACCATGCCGATGATCGGCCCGCCGATCGGCACCCACGACCGGACATAGGTCGTGATGCCGGTCTGCGCCAGGCAGATCTGGTTTCTTGGTCCGTCGGCATGTTCAAAAGCCAACGACGGCAGCACCGGCTCGTGCGTGCCCCAGCCCATCTCGGCCGGGGCGATGCCCTCCTCGTAGAAGCCCTCCACAGACCAGGTGTTGACGAACTCGCCGACCTCCTTGGGGCGGTCGCTGACCTGGGTGTCGCGCTCGGAGATGTGGATCACCTTTGTCCCGGTGGCCTGGGCCAGGCGGGCGTAATCCTTGGCGCCCAACGCCTCCTCGAGCTCCGCCCGGCGCGAAGGCTCCAGCGAAAGCTGGTGGAACATGGCATCGGCGATGTCCTCCAGCGCCACCTTGGTCCAGTGGCTGACCAGACCCGGGTTGGCGCCGTGCTCGACGACCGCGGTGGGGCCGTTGGGCTTCCACGTCGCGGCACGCTTGCGCAGCCTCATGTGCCGCGCGTAGAGCGTGCGGTCCTGCGGCGTCGTGGTGAGCTGGTTCTCATACGGATCCCACAGCTCCACCGACGTGTCCACATAGAGCACGCCGTGGTCCTGACACCACTCGATGATGTCGCCGGTGTCTATGTTCCAGCTCAGGTTGATCAGCAGGTCGCCCTCGCCGAGGTGCTTGCCGAGCTCCTCGGAGATGTTGTCCGGTGTGATCCGCACCCGCGCGTAGGTCGCCCCCGTCGCGATGGTGCCGGGGATGGAGCCCTCGAGATCCTCGAAATCCATCACCGTGAGTTTGCTGAAGTCCATGTCGAGGTGCCGCAGCAGCATGGGTTGCAGGCACTGCGACACCGAGCCACAGCCCAGAAGCAGGACCCGTCCGCCGAAGCGGAGGCTGGGGATCGTCGTCGTCACGCGTTGTCTCCGATGCAGAAAGTTGCCAGTGGTGCGAACCCGTTGAATCCAACGGATGAGTAGGTTGTCGTGTACGCGCCCGTGCCGAGAAACTCGACCATGTCACCCGGTTTGAGCTCCAGCGGCAGCTCATACGGCGTCGTCTGATACAGGATGTCGACGCTGTCGCAGGTCGGCCCCGCGATCCGGGCCGGGCCCTTGGGCCCGTCGTCGTAGGCGGTCACGATCTGATAGCGGATTGCCTCCCCCTCGGTCTCGGCCAGCCCGCCGAAGCGACCGATGTCCAAATAGACCCACCGCACGTCGTCTGTGAAGGACTTGCGGGAGACGAGCACCACCTCGGCGCGCAGCACGCCCGCCGCCGCCGCGATAAATCGCCCCGGCTCGATGGCAATGCGGGGCATCGCGGGGAAGTGCCGCCGCGCCGACGCGTGTATCGCCTCCGCGAACCGCTCGATCGGCGCGACCTCGTCCACGTAGCCGGCCGGGAAGCCGCCTCCGCAGTTGAGCAGGGTGAGCTCGATCCCGCTCGCGCTCACGTCCCGGAACACCTCCGCGGCCTCGGCGATGCTCGGATCCCAGCGGCTGGGGTCGAGCTGTTGCGAACCGACGTGGAACGACACGCCCACCGGATTGAGCCCGAGATCGCGCGACTTGATCAGCAGGGCGGTCGCCATCTCGGGTGTGCAGCCGAACTTGCGGCTCAATGGCCATTGCGCCCCGGCGCTGCTCGCTAGCAGGCGGCAGAAGACATCCGCTCCGGGCGCGTTTTCGGCCAGTTTTTGCAACTCGGCCTCGCTGTCGAAGACGAACATCCGTACCCCACGTTGATGGGCATAGCGGATGTCCTTGGCCTTCTTGATGGTGTTGCCGTAGGAGAGACGGCCCGGGTCGACGCCTTCAGATAGGCAAAGGTCGATCTCTGCGGGGCTCGCTACGTCAAAGGATGAGCCGCTCGCGGCTAGGCGCCGGATGAGTCGTGGCTCAGGATTCGCCTTAACGGCGTAGAAGATCTGGGTCGGGCCGAACGCCTTTGTGAGGCGGTCGTATTGGACAGCGGCGACGTTGGTGTCGAGTAGTAGGTACGGTGTCTGCGCTTGCAGTGGGGGTGGGTCGGTCCCGGTCAGCCCGTCGACAATGGTGTCGTTGATCATCTTCCTTTAGTACCTCCCGCGCAAAATTTGGTGGTAGCCGAACAATGTTAGCCGCGGGAGATTAATCCGCCAGAGGGGAAGGTCAAAAACCGAGAGTAAGGACACTGGTGCCCTTGTGATCCTTACCTCCATCGGGAAGCATGTACGCGTGAGACAAATCGCCCGGCTCGCCCTACCCGCGCTCGTCATCCTCGCCGCCGAGCCGCTATACGTGCTCGTCGATACGGCCGTTGTCGGACACCTTGGGAGCCAAGCACTTGCGGCACTGGCCGTCGGTGGGACGATCCTCACCCTCGTCGCTTGGTTGGGCACGGTCCTGGCCTACGGGACCACCGGACGGTCGGCCCGCCAGTTCGGTGCGGGGGATCGAACGGCCGCGATCGCCGAGGGGGTTCAAGCTTCGTGGTTAGCCCTTTCGGCCGGAGTTTTTGTGGCCATTGCGGCACAGTTCGCCGCCGATCCGCTCGCGCGGGCACTGGTAGGCGGCAGCGAGATCGCGGGCCCCGCGGCCGACTGGCTGCGGGTCGCCGCGCTCGGCGCGCCCGGGCTGATGCTCGCGACGGCGGGCAACGGTTGGCTGCGCGGCATCCAGGACACCCGCCGCCCACTGTCCTATGTGGTGGGCGCATTCGCGCTTTCCGCGATTTTATGCCCTATTTTTGTGTACGCCTTCGGCCTCGGCCTCGTCGGCTCCGCGATCGCCAACGCGGTGGCGCAAACCGTCGCCGGGATCCTGTTCCTGCGCGCGCTGGTCCTCGAGCGAGTGGGGCTCCGTCCAAATCTGACAGTGATGGGTCGGCAACTCGTCGTCGCGCGGGACCTCATCCTGCGCGGGCTCGCCTTCCAGGCGTGCTTCCTGTCCGCCACCGCCGTCGTCGGCCGGTTCAGCGTGACCGCGCTCGCGGCGCACCAGATCGCCCTGCAGCTGTGGCTGTTTTGCGCCCTCGCCCTCGACGCCGTCGCCATCGCGGCCCAATCACTCGTTGGGGCGTCACTCGGGGGTGGGCGCGGCGAGGAGGCCCGCTCGCTGGCCAACCGGATCGCGGTCATCGGCGGCGTGTGCGGTCTGGGGCTCGGCATCCTGATCGCGGCCGGGGCGTGGGTCGTGCCCGGGTGGTTCAGCTCCGACCCGGCAGTGCACGAGCAGGCCATGGTGGCGTGGCCGTGGTTTGCCGTGATGCAGCCGCTGGCCGGGGTCGTGTTCGCGCTCGACGGCGTGCTCATCGGCGCGGGCGACGTGCGCTACATGCGCAACCTCACCCTTCTCGCGGCGCTCGGCGGCTTCCTGCCCGCCATCTGGACCGCGCACGTCCTCCAGCTCGGCCTCGGCGGCGTGTGGGCGGGCCTGACCCTGTTCATCGTCATCCGCCTGGCCGCACTCCTGCTCCGCATGCGCTCCGGGCGCTGGGTCGTCACCGGCGCCCAACTCACCCCCGCCGCGCACTGAGCGCCCTTAAAATCGGCCATTGTGAATTGGATCGATATGCGTGCTCGCATGGCTGAGCTGCGCGCTGCCAAGGGTCTGCCGCCGCGCACCGACTCGGATCGCCGTGCCGACATCGAGCGCCTTCGGGCGGGGGCGCGCGGGCGGTGGGGTGACCGCTAGAGTCAGGCGTCCGCCAACTCCGTTCACAGGAGCCCTTCGATGCAGGATCTCGTGATCAACCTGCTGGCGAGCGTCATCGCCGGTCTGGCCGTGTGGGCGGCGCAGCGGCTGACGCGGCTGCGCGACATGGCGCGCAAGCGCGCGTTCTTCGGCGTGCAGGCCGGCGAGGAAGTCCTGATGTTTGTGGCCAAGCACCACTCGTCGCCCCGGTCGAGCAGCGTGCACCGGTCGGATGTGGCCACGCTGATCGAGCTGGCCACGGTCGTCAAGGAGTGTGGCGGCGAGCCCACACTGGTCGTGGCGGGCGACGCCCGGCGCGAGTCGGGCCGGCTGGCCGAGTATTGCGTGGGCGGGCCGATCGCCAACCCGCGCACGGCGGCCTACCTGCGGCTGCTGTTCCCCGGCGTGCGGGCCGACCTGAACGAGAATCCGGAGGCGGTGGACGAGCTGCCGATCGTGGTCGGCGACCGGGTTTTCACGCGCACCCGCGACCGCGAGGAATACGTGCTGCTGATCCGCACGCAACCGCCGGACGCGCGCCGGCCCGTGTTCCTCCTCATCGGACAGACGGCGCACACCAACCTTGCCGCCGCGCGATATCTGACCGACCGGCGCAAGGAGCTCGAGCGGGAGTTCCGCGACCGGCCGACGTTCTGCCTGATGCTGCGGATCCGCGAGGCGTCGACGTTCGGCGGCGACCATATCGAGCGGGTGGCCGACGTCACGGCGCAGGCTGCCGTGCCGCTCCCCGCCGATGTGGAGGCCGCCGACCCGGGCCCGGCTCAATAGACCTCAATAGACGAAGTCGAAGACCACGCGGGGCGGCGAGGCCAGCGCCTGCACGCGGACGTCGGCCCGGCGGCTGAGCCCGACGCCGAAGCTCAGCACGGCCTCGAAGTCGCCCGACACCGAGACCTCCCGGATGAGCGGCAGATCGGGGGCGATCCGGGTCGGGCCGGTGTAGCGCTTGGCCTTGCTGGGGTCCGGCTCTTGGGCGATGGTGTCGAGCATGGCACCCTGCATGCTGATGTTGACGAAGGCCTTGCCCATCAGCGGCACCGGCCGGTCGGACGGATCGTGGGTCACGGCGTCGACGTATTCGTGATGCGGCTCGGGCGGCTTCTCCCCGCCGAACTCGAACACCAGCCGGTCGAAGCCGTCGTGCCGCGCGGTCCGGATCGCGACCAGCAGACCGCCCGGGGCCGCCACCACGGGCGGCGGTGGCGCCGGCGAGCTCTGGACAGGGGCAGGGCTCGGTGTGGGGGTATCGATCGGTGACGGCAACGCGACACCGGGCGGTGGCGGCGTGGCGCACCCGGCGGCGAGAAGCGTTGCCGCAACCACGAAGCTGAGTAATCTCATGCGATCGACGGTCCCGGCATGACCTCACCGCCGCTTCACAGCGACGTAACCGTTGTGTCACGCTGGCGCCTGTGGATGGTCGAGTGCTGGTCGTGGAGGACGATGCGTCCATTCGCGAGGTGACCGCCCTCGGCCTGACCCGGGCGGGCCTGCGCGTCAGCACCGCGGTCAACGGGCGCGATGCCCTGTCCGCTTGGCGCGCAAAGGAATTCGACCTGATCGTGCTCGATGTGATGCTGCCCGGGCTCGACGGGTTCGAGGTGTGCCGGGAGATCCGCAAGTCCAGCCAGGTGCCGGTCCTCATGCTCACCGCGCGCACCGACACCATCGACGTCGTGGTCGGGCTCGAGTCGGGCGCGGACGACTATGTGCGCAAGCCGTTCGAGGTGCCCGAGCTCGTGGCGCGCGTGCGTGCCCTGCTGAGGCGGGCGTCGGCACCGGTCGAGCAGCAGGCCACGATCGTGGTCGGCGGGCTCGAGGTGGACCCGGCCCGGTTCGTGGCCCGCAAGGACGGGCAAGAGCTGCCGCTGACCGCGACCGAGTTCCGCCTGCTGCTGGAGCTCGCCCGCCGCCCGGGGCAGGTGTTCACGCGCGAGCTGCTGCTGGAGCGCGTGTGGAACTATCCCTATCTCGGCGACTCCCGCCTGGTCGACGTGGCCGTGCAGCGATTGCGCGCCAAGCTCGAGGACGATCCGGCCGACCCCCGGCTCATCAAGACGGTCCGGGGCGCGGGCTACAAGCTGGCGGGTTGACGTGACCGGCGGGCGGGCGATCCAGCCGGGGCGGATGCGCCGCCGGTTGACCGTCGCTTTCGTGCTCGTGGCGGGTCTTTCGGCGGGCGCGCTGGCGATCGGCTCCTACCTGATGGTGGCGCGGGCCCGATTTGATGACTCGCTGGCCCGTTCGGCGAGCGATGTGCGGTACCAAATAAAACTGGCGCAACAGTTTTTGCCGTTGGATGACAATCGCAGGGCGAGCATGATGGCCAGCTTCGAGAGCAGTGGGCGCGAGGTGATCCTGCTAGGCGGAGGCGAAGGCGGCGATGCGGGTGGGCCGAGCGCGGCGGTGCGCGGGTTGGCGGCCGACGGGCAGATCGCCTTCGAGCGCACGGGGACGCGGCTGGTCGTGGGTGGGCGCATCCCGGGCGGCACCGAGCAGCTCTACGTCGTCTACGACGAGGATCGCATCCATCAGGATCTGGCCCTGCTGCGTTCGGTGCTGCTGGCCGGATGGCTCGGTGTCGTGCTGTGCGCGGCGCTGATCGGGCACGTGCTCGCGCGCCGGACGCTCGAGCCGGTGGGCCGGGCCAGCGCGGCGGCGCACGCGGTCGCCGAGGGTCTGCTCGCGACGCGGCTTCCCGTGCAGGGGCGCGACGAGTTCGGCGCGTGGGCGGAGTCGTTCAACCGCATGGCCGAGGCGCTCGAGGCCAAAATCGCTCGCGAACGCCAGTTCACCGCCGATGTCGCACACGAGCTTCGCACCCCGGTCACGGCACTGGTCGCCGCGGCCTCGCTGCTGCGCGAGCACCTCCATGCGATGCCCCCGGGCGCGAGCCGCCCGGCCGAGCTGCTCGTCGCCGACGTGGTGCGGCTGCGGCATCTGGTCGAGGAGCTGATGGAAATCTCCAGATTGGACGCCGGGCAGGAGGTCGTGTCGGCCCGTCCGACGGACGTGCCGGCGCTGGTGAGCCAGATCGTGGCCGGGCGCGGTGAGGTCACGGGCGGGCCGCTCACGCTCGACACCGATCCGCGGCGGCTCGAGCGCATCCTGGCCAATCTCGTGGCCAACGCGGTGGAGCACGGCGGGCCGCCGGTTGTGGCGACCGTGTCGCCTGACGGTGTCGTGACGGTCGCCGACCGTGGGCCGGGCATCGCGGCGCATCACCTGCCAAGGCTGTTCGAGCGGTTCTACAAGGCCGATCCGGCGCGCAGCGGGCCTGGCAGCGGGCTGGGCCTGTCGATCGCGAGGGAAAACGCGCGCCTGCTCGGCGCGCGGCTGACCGTGCGCAGCGCGGCCGGTGTGGGCACGGAGTTTCGGCTGGCGCTGCCCGTTACGCAACGGTTACCCGGCGGTGAAACCGCTGTGGGGGTCGAGGCGGAGCGTGGGGCGGCATGAAACGACTAGCGAAACCTGTATTGATACTCGCGTTGGCGACGGCGGGGTGCACGCCTCCCGGCTCGGGGACCCTGGGGCCGATGCCGTCCGCGCCCATACCGTCCACATCGCACGGTGCCGAGCCGACGATCGCGCCGTCGCTGGCGGTCCAGCCCAGCGGGCTCATCACGGTCCAGGTGTGGTTGACCCGCAACGGCCGGGTGTTCCTCACCTACCGGACCAGGCCGGCGACGATCACGACGTCGCGGCTCGCGCTCACCGAGCTCATCAAGGGCCCCGAGGGGTGGGAGACCGGCGTGGGCGTGACCAGTGCCGTGCCGGGCAACACCACGTTTGACATCAAGGGCATCAGCGACGGTGTGGCCACGGTCAATTTCTCTTCCGGGATGTACGCCGACGGCCCGGATCAGCGCCGGCTGCGCCAGGCACAGGTCGTCTACACGCTCACCCAGTTTTCGACCGTGTCCCGGGTCGAGTTCCAGCTCAGCGGCGGGTCGTACGGCCCGCCCGTCGGGCGCGCCGCATACGCCGACCTGCTGCCGCGGATCCTGGTGTCGCATCCGGCCATCGGGCAGCGCATCACGAGCCCGGTCACCGTGACCGGGACCGCGGACGTGCGGGAGGCCACGGTCAACGTGCGCGTCCTCGACGCGTCGGGCCGCGAGATCGCGACCCGCTTCACGACCGCCACGTGCGGCTCGGGCTGCCGCGGCGACTACACGATCACCGTGCCCTACAAGCAGTGTGCCGAGCAGCGCGGCACCGTCGAGGTCTTCGAAGTGTCCGGGGAGGACGGGACCAGGGTCAGCACGGTGCTCATCCCGGTGACCCTGGCAGCGTGTTGAACGGCCCCATTTCGCTGCGAAGCGGCGAAAATACATACTGCACGGGCGATCCGGGTTGCCTCACGTCCTTCGCGCGGGTGTCCGGGACCGCGAAGCGGCTCCGGACACCCGCTGCGGAAAGCTACGGCAATCCCCACGCGGGGCCGGGAATCGTTGGGGCGACGGGGGCGATGGTCAGGGGCGGGCGCGGGCCGGCGGCGTGCACGAGCACTTCCTGCCCGGCCGCCAGGTCCACCTCGATGACGCCGTCGCCCACGTCGCGCCACGTCGCGGGCGAGCCGTCGTCGAGCGTGACCGCCAGCGGCGAGGGCGCGGCGATGTCGAGCCGGTCCAGATTCGGGCCGCCGTTGGCCGTCGTCGACGTGAGCCGGATCGTGTTGACGCCGGTGGAGAATGAGGCGCGCACCGAGGCCGTCGCCCAGTTGGTCCACGCGCCCGTGGGCGGGAAGGCGATCGTGCCGAAGGAGGCGCCGTTGACCGTGACCGCCATCGGGCGGTCGGTGGTCGTGCCGTTGGCATACCGGAAGACGAGGTTGGTCACGTCGATCGCGTTCGCGTTGACCGGCCACTGGACATAAGCCCCGATCACGTTGTCGCCGTTGACGAATCCGGTGCCGGTGAAGCCCGCGTGATTGGACTCGACCACGCCCTGCGAGATCGTGGCGTCCTCCGCCTGGTGGGAAACGGGTCCGGTTTGGACGGTGAGGCTGTCCAGATTGGGACCGCCGTTGGCGGTGGTGGAGGCAAGCCGGATGCTGTGCGTGCCGACGGGCAGGGTGAGCGGGACGGTGGCCGTGGCCCAGGTGGTCCAGGCGCCGGTGCCGGGGAAGTCGACGGTGGCGCCGTTGACGGTCATGGGGCGGTTGGTGGTGGTGCCGTTGGCGTAGCGGATGGCGACCGCCGAGCACGGGCCGGTGACGGAAAAGTCCACATAGGACCCCACGACGTTGTCAAGGTTGACAAATCCGGTCCCGGTGAAGCCCGCATGGTTGGATTCCACGACGCCTTGCGAGATAAGAGCATTTTCAGCCTGATATGTCGTACCGGCGGAGCCGCCGCCGATGCCGTGCTTGAGGCGCAACGGTTCGCCCGCGAGGCTGCGCACCCGGATGAAGCGGGTCACGCCGCCCGTGCGTGCCGCGCTGACCAAAAACGCCCCCTGTGTGCGGAAGTCGTGCAGGGTCACGTCCGCCCACGACGGCGGCACGGCCGGGAAGACGCGTACGGTCCCACCCCAGCTCTGGCAAAGCATGTCGTGAATGGACTGTGACGCCGACAATGGCGTCTCCACGACCGGGCCGGCCTCGGTGTAGTGCGTGTTGGGCAGGCACGGGAAGGAGGTCGTCTGGTCGAAGAAGCGCAGCAGATAGGACAGCGCGGTGTCGCCCCGGCCCATCATGGCATACATCGATGCCGCGCCCGTGTAGCTGTAACCGCGATGCGCGCCGGTGAGCGCGTGCCAGCGCACGATCGACCGCTCGATCAGTGCGCGCTGGGCCGGCTGGTCCCAGTTGACCAGGTACAGCGGATAGATCATCAGCAAATGGGAATAGTGCCTGTGCGACTGCGCATACGGCACACCCGCACCGATCATGAACCCGTTGGCGTCGGTCGGGTGGGCCACGAGGTTGGTGAGGATGTTTTGCCACGCGCCACGGAGAGGGTCGTTGATGCCCAGGCGGGTCGAGGCGTCGAGCAGCGTCTGGCAACCCCAGCGGATCAGCGACAGGTCGTAGTTGCAGTCGGGTGCGGTCGTCGGATATTCCGGCGACAGCGTCGAGCCCAGGTGCAGCCGCCCGTCCGAGCCCGTGGTGAGGAAGTGACGATAATAGTTGATGGCGCGCTTGAGCAGCGGGAAGAGCAGGCCGCGCAGCATGGTGTCGTCCATGGTGTGCCGGTAGGACAGCCACACGTTGTGCAGGGCCCAGGTGAGGTCGCCGACCTCCGCGCCCGAGCCGGGTGTGCCCACGCTGCGGTTGCAGAACATGTCCGAGCTGCGCCCGAGGCCCGACGAGTCGGACCGATAGGCGCTGTCCACGTTGGTGATGAGCTGCTGCTGGCCGGCCTCCAGCGTGGTGGTGATGGCGTCGAGCTCGAGATGGTTGGAGCCGTGGATGAGCCAGTATTCGAGCTGCACGTTGAGGTTCCACCACACGCCGGGCCACGGTGTCGGCTCCAGCCACGGGCCGGTCGTGGCCATGACGGGCCCGCCCGCACGGGTGCCCGCGGCGACCTTGTAGAGCTGGATCCAGTGGAAGGCCTGCAGCCGCTGGTCCGGGATGGACAGGAAGCTCTTGCGATAGTAGGCGTGCCACCAGGCGCGGTTGGCGTCCACGAGCGCGGTGAACGAGGCCTGCTGGACGCGCGCGAGCGCGGTCTGCTCGGCGGTCGTGCCCGGGAAGCTGTGCGCGACCGTGATGAACAGCGCGCTGCCCACCTGCCGATGGGCGGTCGCGGTCTGCCCGCCGCCGAGCAGGCCCTGCGTCACCTGGCGCACGTCGCCGGTGGCCTTGGTGGTGGGCGCGGGATTGCCCGTGTAGCCCGACGGCGGTGGCTCAAACGCGACCCGCGGGCTGATCGCCTCCTCCGGGTGGAACGTCCATCGCACCTGCTCACCGCCGCCGGCGGTCACGTTGATGGCGAGGATCTCGTTGTGCAGCAAGGCCTGCAGGGTGAGCGTGCCGGACGATGTGGTGATCGTGCCGGTGAGCTCGGCGTCCCACAGCGACTGTCGCCAGTCGACCGACGAGATCGTGCCCACCGGGTCGAGCGTCAGGTGCCCGACCGGGAGGCGGGCCAGGCCATAGAGGCTGCCGTATTGCGGGCGGTGGTCCTGCACCGCGGCGTGCTGGACGGTGAAGCGCACGCGGTTTTGGCCGGGCTCCTTGTAGACCATCGTGCCCAGGCGCCCGTCACCGAGGAACGGGCCCTCCTTCCACGTGGGGGGCATCCGGCGCCAGAGCAGGTCCTGCCCGCGCAGGAAGGCGGACCACTGCGCGTCGGTGGTCATCTGGTTGTCGAGCGGGACGTCGGCCAGTGCGGGCGCCTCGATCAGGAACGAGGCGGCGGCCGCCCCGAGGAGCGTTCGTCGTGACACCATGTCAGTATCTCCGATACATCCGATCAATCGGCATCGAAGAGAGACTATCGCGCACTCTGTCCCGGCGATAGCGCTAAATTCATAGGACTAATCCGGCTCAACGAACGTAAGGGGTCTGCTGACGCGGCCCGGTGGTCCAGAGTGGACCCTTGCCATGAAGACGACCGAGGGGCGCCGCCCGCAATGTTCGACGCCCCTCATCCATGTAGGTGTTACGGCACGAGGCCCAGGATTATGGCGATGGTGCCGATCGTGGCCATGAGCAGGGCGGTGCCGGGGTGCATGCCGATCGACACGCGAATGTCATGCTTGCGCCAGACCAGCCACACTGCCGGGAACATGAAGATTATCTTCGACAGGACGGTCCACGGCGCCCAGAAGTGGTACACCGAGAACAGGATCGTGTTGAGCACGGGTGCCCCCCAGCGCAGGTGGGAGATGCGGGGCAGCAGGAATCCGCGGAAGTAGAACTCCTCGATGAGGGGAAGGGCGAATCCGGTCAGCGGAAGGCAGATCAGCATCGTGATGACCAGGAGCGAGTGTGAGTACCCGTCGAGGTAGGTGGTGGCGCTGCCGCCCGCGCCTTCGTAGGGGATCCAGGTGAAGAACTTCTCGAAGACGAGGTTGTCCAGTGGGATGAGCGCGAGTGACACCACCGTCATCCACACGATGAGGCCGGCGATGATGGCGGTGATCTTCCCGCGCGGGATCGGCTTGTCCAGGTAGTGCACCACTGCGCGCAGCGAGAACCGGCCATTGCGTTTGCGGCCCAGCCACAACAGGCCGAACTGAACCGGTGCGAGCACGACGACCAAGGCGATCGCCCAGGCTAGGAAGATGGGGTAGCCGATCGCTTTGACGAGCGGTTCGGCGAGGAGCACGTAGGCGGCGACGATCAGGGCGCCGGGCACGAGGTGCAGCGCGATCGACAGCGGGAGGGAGTGACGGTCAGCGACCAGCAGCTCGACAAAGCGGTTTGGTCGGGCGGCTTTGGCTGCGGCGGTGGGGGCCTGCGATTGCATGCCGCAAGAATCGGCCCGCCTCCTGACACGGCCCAGTCACGCCCCTGACACGGTAATCCCGTGCGGATGAACGCCGGCCGGCCTCCGGGAGTGGGATCGCGCCTCCCGCCGGCCAGTCGGTTGACAATGTGGATGGTGTCGAGCATGCTGATCGGGTTTCGCGCTTCTCGTGCCTCCGCAAAAATAACCCCCGGCGCCGCCCACCGTGTTCCGGTGAATGATTTTCGGGCATGACGATGTTGGTGAAAACCATTGACAGAGCAGGTGGTACGGGGTGAAGGTGGCCGAGATGGAGACGCCTTCTGGAGGTTCGATGTCTCGATACGTTAGACACAGTGCGCTGGCCGCGGTGCTGGCCGGGGTGGTGGTGGTCGTGCCGGTCGCGCCGGCGCAGGCGGTGGGCGAGCGCCAGGCCGCCTACGCGGCGGCAGCGGCCGAATATGGTGTGCCCGAGAGCGTGCTGCTCGCCGTGTCCTATCTGGAGTCCCGCTGGGACACCAACGCGGGCACGCCCAGCACAAGCGGCGGGTTTGGGCCGATGCACCTGACCGATGCGGCCTTCCTCAACTCGTTGCCCGATGTTGAGCCCGACCATGGTGAAGATCGGCGCGGCGACGATTCGCGGGCGGCGCAGGAGGTGCCGCACGGCGACGAGCAGGCGGGGCCGCCGGCCGCGGCGCTGCAGACGATTGATGTGGCGACGGCGCTGACCGGCGCGACAAAGGAGGACCTGCGGGCGGACCCGGTGGCAAACATCCGGGGTGGCGCGGCGCGGCTTCGAAGGTACCAAGAAGAGATTCAAGGACCGGTCGGAAGCGCGACCGACCCGGCGGCCTGGTATGGCGCGGTGGCAAGGTACTCCGGCGCCGAGACGCATGACGCCGCGGCCGGTTTTGCCGATGAGGTGTACGCGACGCTGCGCGAGGGCGCGTCGCGGACCACGGATGACGGGCACGCGCTGACGTTGCGGGCGCACGGGAATCTCGCGCCCGATCGGGGATGGCTGGACCGGTGGCGGCTGCGCAGACTGGAGCGGCCCGACGGGCTGGAGTGCCCGGTCGACATCGCGTGCGAGTGGGTCCCGGCATCATATGCGTTGCGCGGCAATGGGACCGATCCCGGATTCTATGGGCAGTACGACAAGGGCGAGCGCCCGCAGGAGCAGCGCATCGAATACATCGTGATCCACGATGCCGAGGGCTACTACGCGAGCACGCTGCGGCTGGCGCAAGACGTGAACTATGCGGCGAGCTGGCACTACACCATGCGCTCGGTGGACGGGCAGACCGCGCAGCACATCAAGGCCAAGGACGTGGGCTGGCACGCCGGAAACTGGTACGTCAACAGCAAGGCCATCGGCATCGAGCACGAGGGCTTCGCGGCGCAAGGCACGTGGTACACCGAAATCATGTATCGCACGTCGGCGAAGCTGGTGCGCCACCTCGCCCGGGCGCTGGGCATCCCGCTGGACCGGCAGCACATCATCGGCCACGACAATGTCCCCGGCATCACACCGCCGCGCGTGTCGGGCATGCACTGGGATCCGGGTCCATATTGGAACTGGGCGCACTACTTCAACCTTTTGCGTGCTCCGTTCTGGGGGACGGGGACGCACCGGACCGGGCTGGTCACTATCAACCCCAACTTCGAGACCAACCGGCCCGCGTTTGTGAACTGCCCGCCACTGTCCAATCCGGGCGGTCCGGCGATCCCCGGCCCGTGCCCGTTGCGCGGGTCGTCGTCGGTGATCCTGCGGCAGGCGCCCGCGCCCGACGCTCCGCTGATCAACGACCTGGGGCTGCGACCGGATGGGACGCCCAACACGATGCGGGTGTCCGATCACGGCGCGCGCGCCTCGGCCGGGCAGAAGTTTGCCATCGCCGAGGTCGCGGGCGACTGGACGGCGATCTGGTATCTGGGGCGCAAGGCCTGGTTCCATAACCCGCGCGGTGCGCGCACTGCTCTGTGGTCGTTTGGATTTGTGGCCAAGCCCAAGGCGGGCAAGGCGACGATCCCGGTCTATGGGCGAGGCTATCCCGAGGAGGCGGCCTATCCGGCGGGCGTGCCGTATCAGCCGATCACGCCGCTGCAGTACACGCTCGCGGCCGGCCAGCGCTATGTCATCGGCGATATCCTGCCCAGCGAGTACTACCGCGCCGTCACGTTCGGCGGGTCGTCGCCGGGCGACTGGACGGTCATCGAAGGCGGCATGCGATACGTACAGATCCAGTTTGGACACCGCATCATGTACGTCAATCTCGACGACGTGGACATCCTGCCGTCCATCGTCTGAGCCAACGGCCCAGGTGCGCCGCCCTTCTCCCGGAGAAGGGCGGCGCATCCCAACGTAGTTGGGTGTATACGGATCGCGGCCATAGGCGGATCTAGCTGCACGAGTGGTCGGATCGCGGGAAGGCGTCTAGGCTCGCGGAGAATTGTCGGCTACGGGGAAGGAACCTCGGATCATGGCTTTTTCGCGCAGAGCGGCGATCGGGATGGGTGCGGCCGCGGCGGCGCTTGCGGTCGCGAAACCGGCTGAGGCGGCAGGACAGTCGGGTGTGGACGGTAGCGGTACCAGATGCATCCAAGGTGTTTATGCGCAGAGCAAGGCGCGGGCGGGCGGCACGTGGAGCTCGCACATCGCGATGCTGGACGCCAACGGCGCCTTGCAGCCGGTCGTGCAGGACAACATCGACCGGGTGGTCAATGGTTACAGCGTGCAGAAGCTCGCCGTGGCCATGGCGGTCATGGACAAGGTGGACCGCGGGCTGCTCACCCTGGGGCAGCGGCTGGACCTGCAGGCCAGCATCATTCTGGGCGGCAGCGGCATCTACCACCTGCACGGCGTCTGGGGCGACGACATCACGATCGCCAACTTCCTGACGGCGATGCTGCTGGTGTCGGACAACACGGCGGTGCGCATGTGCGGGCGCGTGGTGCCCGCGCTGGAGCTCAACGAGATCCTGGCGGCCAAGGGTTTTGTGCAAACGCGGGTGCAGCCGGTGGCCAACCCCAACCGGTTCTTCCTGGGCGTGACGACGCCGCGGGAGATGCACGACCTGCTGTGGCGGCTGGCCAACAAGACGCTGCTTTCGCCGTCGTCGTGCGACTTCCTGCTGCGGATCCTGCGCTGGGTCAACGGTTATCACGACGGCGTCCGGCGCAACATGTCGTCCAACGAGCGCAGCCGGGTCGCGTCGAAGTATGGCGCGGACTTCAACACCCTGGGCGCGACGCGCAACGAGGCGGGCATCATGTATGGCACCAACGGTGCTCCGGTGCTCACCTACGCGATGTTCGCCAACGGGCTCGGCGAGCTCGACAACTACGGTGCCACGCATCCGGCGGTCGAGGCGCACGCCAAGATAGGCCGGGTCATGCTTAACACGGTAAACGACTACGTCCCGCCGGTCGGCGTCGCCGACATGGGTAATCGCCTCATCATCCCACCGTTCGAGCCGGTCAACGGCGGCTGAGCGAGGGTGGTTCGCCGCCCGGGGTCGAGGTTTGGCTCCGGGCGGTCGTATTATCGCCCCGATGACGGTTCAGATCTGATCGATGCGTTGGCAGGCCCCGAGGGCGAGCGCAAGCAGGAGTCGCGGCGCGGTTTGACCCTCGTCATGGACGCGTGGTATGCGGGCTCGGTCCACAAACGACGATGGGCGGGCATGGCGTGTTGGCGCTGACGTGCAATGGGCGCAGGCACGGCGTGCCGCGCGGTGCGCCTGCCGATCTGAGGGCTACCGGGTCGCTTCCAACCCGGCCAGGATGATGTCGAGGCCGCCGCGGAACTCCTGCCGCGCTCCGATGGTGCGCGCCCGCGCCGCGGTCTCGGCGAGCATCGGATAATCCTTTTGTGCCGCAAGCGCCGCGGTGCCCGCTCCGGCGAGCGAGCTGAGGTGTTCGGCTTCCAACGCCCCTATAAGGTACGCCGAAAGCGTCCGGAATCCGATGACCCTCAGTGCGCCGGCGAATCCCGCCTCCGCCATGACCGTGAGGATGGCCTCGCCCAGCCGGCGCACCCCGTCGGAGCGGTGCCGGTGCGCCAGCGTGATCGGGGTGACGGCCGGGTGTTCCGCGACGGCTTCGCGCGCCCGCTCGAGCAGCACGGCCACCTTTTTGCGCCAGTCGCCGCGCGCCGGCGGGCGCACGTCCACCTCGCCCAGGACCAGCTCGACGACGAGCAGCTCCAGTCCGTCGCGGTCGTCGACGTAGCGGTAGAGCGCCATGGGCGTGATGTCGAGCTCGGCGGCGACCGCCCGCATCGTGAGCGCGGCCGGCCCGGCGCGGTCGATGACAGCCAGCGCGGCCCGCGCGATGGCCTCGGGGGTCAATGATCGTTGTCGCGGCACGGCTTGACAGTCTACAACGTACACCTATAGCGTCGTAGGTGTACGTCGTACACGTAAAATAAGGGGGTTGACGTTGATAACCACCATCCATGGCGAGCCGATCGGCCTGGCCGAGCCGGGCGTGCTGACGCACCTGCAGTTTCGCCGCTTCGCCGGGTGCCCGGTGTGCAACCTGCACCTGCGCACGTTCGTCAGGCGGCATGACGAGCTGACCAAGGCGGGCGTGCGCGAGGTCGTCTTCTTCCACTCCGATCCCGACGAGCTGCGCAAGCACGCCGCCGACCTGCCCTTCCACGTGATCGCCGACCCGGACAAGCGGCACTATCGCGAGTTTGGCGTGGAGTCGTCGCCGTGGGCGCTGCTCAACCCGCGCGTGTGGTTCGCCATCATCCGTGCGATCGTCACGCACCGCGGGCCGACACCGTCCCTGCGCCCCAAGGGCGGCCGGTGGGGGTTGCCGGCCGACTTCCTGCTCGACGGCGACGGCCGGGTCATCGCGAGCAAGCACGGCGAGCACGCCTACGACCAGTGGGAGGTCGACGAGGTGCTGCGGCTGGCCAAAGAGCTATCTGTAGACGCGCGCCTGAAGGCCAAACAGCTCGGCGTATAGTCCTTTCAGGGAAAGCAGATCGGCGTGCGACCCGAGCTCGGCGATCCGCCCGTCCTTGAGCACCACGATGAGGTCGGCCATCCGCACGGTCGAAAACCGGTGCGACACAAAGACAGTGATGGCGTCGGGCGGCGCGGCGGCGGCGAAGCGCTCGAAGAGCGCGTGCTCGGCCTGGGCGTCGAGCGCCGCCGCGGGCTCGTCGAGCGCCAGCAGCAACGGCTCGCGGCGCATCAGCGTGCGGGCCAGGCCCAGCGACTGCCACTGCCCACCCGACAGCGAATGCCCGTCGCCGTAGTCCCGCCCGAGCAAGCCGTCCAGCCCCACACGCTCCACAATGGATGAAGCGTTGGCCGCGTCGAGGGCCGCGTTTATGGAAGCCTCGCCGGTGCCCAGGTCGCCGACGCCCACATTCTCCCGCAACAGCAACTGAAGGCGGGCGAAATCCTGGAACAGCAACGACAGCCGCGACAGCGGCAGGCGCGGCGTGATGGTGCCGGTGGTGGGCTGGTACAACCCGCACAACAGCTTGACCAGCGTGCTCTTGCCCGCGCCGTTTTCGCCGACGATCGCGACGACTGTGCCGGGTGTGATGGTGAGCGTGATGTCGCGCAGGACCGTTTCGCCCGACGGGTAGGCGAATCCCACGCCCTCCAGCCGGATCGGGCCCGTGCCCTCGGTGGCTTCGTTTTCAGTGGCCGGAAAGGCGCGCAGAAAACCGAGCCGATCGGCCGTCTTGGCCGCCGCCTGCAGCGTGCTCATCAATCCGAGTGCCCCGGCCACCTGGACGCTGATCTGTACCGCCAAAGTAATCACGAGCACGACATCGCCGAGCGTCGCCGTCCCCGCAATCGCCTGCCGCAGCACCAAAAACAGCGCCAGTCCGTACGCGAACGCGAACAGCAACTGCCCCGACGCCCGCACCGCGGCGCTGCGCAACAGCGGCAGCGGCGACTCGCGCCAGGCCTCCCGCTGCCTCGCCATGAGAAACGGTGCCGCGCCGAACACGCGTACCTCCTTGACCGCGTCGGCCGACGTCGCGAGCTCCACGAAGTGCGCGGCGAGCCGGGTCTGGGCGGCCCGCGCCTCCCTGGCCGCGCTGAGGATCCGCTGCGCCCGGCGGGCCACGAACATCGGCGGGACCGCGGCCAGCGGCAGCAGCGCCAGCCACGGGTTGACCCACGTGAGGATGACGGTCGTGACGGTGGCGCGCAGCAGCAGCCCGCCAAGGTGCAGCACGCCCTCCAGCCCCTGCCGCGTGAGCGCGATGTCCTGCCTGACCAGGGCGAGCGTGTCGTTGAACGCCGGGTCGTCGAAGTGTTCGAGCCCGAGCCGCGCCTGCGTGAGGTCGACCAGCTCGAGGTTGAGCCGGGCACCCATGCGCTCACCGAGCTCGAAGTAGTAGAGGTGCGCGAAGTGCCCGAGCATCAGCTCCGACACGAGCAGCGCCGCCGCGCCGAGTCCAAAGTAGAGCCCCCCGACATCGGTCAAACCCTTGAGCAGCACGCCGAGGAAGGGCGTCGAGAGGTAGCCGATGCCCATGAGCGCCGACGCGACAAGCAACCGCCGCCGGTCCGTGCGCCACGCGAGCGCGATCAGGAACCTCATGCGGCGCCCGCTGCCATGTCCGCGAAACGCGCGGCCTGCAGGCGGAACAGGCGAGCGTATTCGCCGTCGAGCGCCATGAGCCCGTCGTGCGAACCCTGCTCCACCACGCGCCCGCCCGCGAGCACGACGATGTTGTCGGCCCGCCGCACGGTCGAGAACCGGTGCGAGATGACGATTGTGGTCAGGCCGTGGGTGCGTTCGAGGAAACCGTCGAAGAATTCGACCTCGGCACGCACATCCAGCTGCGCGGTCGGCTCGTCGAGCACCAAAATGGACGCACCGCGCTGGGCCGCGTGCAGTGCCCGCGCGAGCGCGATCCGCTGCCACTGCCCGCCGGACAGGTCCCGCCCGCCCGGATAGCGGGCGAACGGCACGACATCACCGTCGGCGCCCTCATATGAGCCACCCAGCGAGATGTTGTCGCCGATCGGCAGTTCGTAGCGCACGAAATCCTGAAAAATGACGGCCAGGCGGCGATGCCAGTCGCGCGGGTCGACGTCGCGCAGGTCGGTCCCGTCGACGGTGATCCGGCCGGAGTCGGGATCGTAAAACCGGGCCAGCAGCTTGACCAGCGTGGTCTTGCCCGCGCCGTTGAGCCCTACGATCGCGGTCGAGCGCCCGACGGGGATGTGGAGATCGAGCCGCTCGAATACGGGATGGTGAGGATAGGCGAACCCCACCCCCTCGAACCGGATAGCGTTGCGTAGCGCGGGCGCCTTTTGCTTGCCGTGCAGCGCCACGGATTCGGCGGTCGTGCGCTCGAAGTCCAGCAGCGCCCGATAGGCGTGCCACCCGAACTGGGTCTGCGAGTCGCACTCGGGGAAATAGACGCCGAACCGGATCGGCACGAGCAGCGCCTGCACGGCGATCGCATAGTCCAAAAGCGACAGCGGGGTGGACGCCAGGTCGGCGAAGGCCAGCGACGCGCCCACGAGACCCGCGCCCGCGAACCCCACGAACGGCCAGAAGAGCAGGCGCCTGCGTTCGGCCCAAAACGCGCCGAAGTAGTCCTCCTCGGACCGGTCGAGGCGGCCGCGCATCCAGCCGAGCAGCCCCAGCACGCGGATCTCCTTGGCCGCGTCCGGGCCGCTCGACAACGCGCGCAGGTATTCGCTGCGCCGGCGGTATCCGGCCAGCCCTTCCCACATGCCCGCGAACCGGCCGAGCGAGCCGCGCTGTCCAAACCGGATGATCAGCGCCGTCACGAGTACGAGCGCGGCCGTGTGGACGTGCAGGGCCCACGCGGTGAGCGCCACGGCGCCGGCGAGCTGCGTGTAGCGGGCCAGCAGCGCGAGCGTGCCGGCCGCGGCCTCGCCCGGCGTGGGCAGCGTCTTGTTGAACGCGGCGCGCATGTCGGCGAGCCGGTCGAGCACGCCCGGAGTCTCGAGTGTCGCGATCGGAGCATCCTCGAACGCCGCGCGCATCAGGCGTTGCGCGCACACGCCGTCGATGCGGTGCGCGATCACCTCGCCGAGCGCGGCCTGGAACGGCCCGAGGGCCTGCTGCAGCACGAGCGCGCCGACGGCGATCGCCAGCGCGGTGGCCAGGACGATCGGTGTGGGCTCGCGCAGTACCAGAACACGGCTCATGAAAATGATGAAGGCGGAGGGGAGGACGCCGAATGCGAGGTTGAGCAGGATGGCCGCGCTCAGCGGGCCGATGCCCGCGTGGGGGAGCAGCCGCACGAGATGAAGCCAGCGCACATTGAAGAACGGTAGAGCGATTGTCGTCGAAGTGGATCCACCTAACAGTTAAGATTCCTAAATGGAGCCGCGATTATCTTGCGTGGTCATGACCCATCCGAGCAGGCGTGCTGCGGCGGAGCGATTGCGGCACTCCCATCCTGAGCTGCCGTTTCGGATCGTGACCGATCCCGCGCCCGGCGGTCCGGCGAGCGCGCTGCGCGCGGCCAGGCGGGCCTGGGGCGCGGTCGCCGACGGGGCCACCCATCACCTGGTCGTCCAGGACGACATGCTGCTCGCCGACAACTTCTCTACATATCTAGAGTTGGCGGTCGCGGCGCGGCCGGACGACGTCCTGTGCTTCTTCACGGAGTGGGGCTCGCGCACCTCGCACGCGGTGCGGCTGGCCACTGTGGACGGTCGGTCGTGGGTGCCGGTGCTCGACCCGTACATCCCGACCGCCGCCACGCTCTATCCGGCCGGCATCGCGCGCGAACTGGCCGCATGCGAGGGTTTCGACGTTGCCGATGACGTGCTGCTGCTCCGGTTCGTGCGGGAGCGCGGGATCACGCCGTATGTCTCCGTGCCCAACCTCGCCGAGCACGCGAGCTCGCCCAGCCTGATCGGCAACGACCTGCTGATGGGCCCGCGGCGGTCGGCATACTTCGCACCCGGCGCGTTGGGTGGTGGTGTCTGGGATGGAGCCGTATCGCCGCATCTGTCTATTTTTGAGGGTATGTCGGTGTGCCACGTGCGGCAGCCGGACGGGGGGTGGCAGGTCGTCAAGACGCACGACCATTTGGGCCTGAGCGTCGGCGAGGCGCTGGACCTGTTCAAGCAGGCCATCGACGGGCATGAGCGCGTCACTTCGGTGGTCGCCGAGTCGATCCTGTTTCAATTGTGGTTGACCGCGCTCGCCTATCCGGCCGGCCCGCCGGTCGCGGCGGCTATGCGCACGTTTGCGCCGGGTGCGCTGCGGCGCTTCGTCCCACTGTCCTGTTTGGACGCGCTGCCCGCGCTCGTGGAGCCGATCGTGGAATCCGCCATGCGGGTTAGGCTGCGGTAGTGAACGGTTTCGAGGATGCGCAACTGTTTCTGGAAACGCTCGGTGCGCGCGGCATCGCGCATCCGGGTGGCGACCTCTACTCCCACCTGACGCGGGTCGGGCTGGCCCTGCGTGATTGGGGATGCGATCGTGACGTGCAGCTCGCGGGGCTTTGCCACGCTTGCTATGGCACGGATGGCTTTGGTCTGAGCCTGCTGGACCTGAGCGAGCGGGCGCGGCTGGTCGCGGTCATCGGCGAGCGTGCCGAATCGCTGGTCTATCTCTACGGCAGCTGCGACCGCGCGGCTACCTATCCCGGGCTCGGAGACCGGTTTCTGGTGCCGGACCCTGGAAACCGGTCTCCGGCAACGGGCTCTGAAGACCGGCCTCCGGCGCTGGCGGCGGGAGACCGGTCTCAGGCAACGGGCCTTGGCGGGGGCGGCTTTGACGGCGGCGGCCTTGGCGGTGGCGGCCTTGGCGGTGGCGGCCTTGGCGGTGGCGGC
>JBIOYB010000352.1:0-16469 GCA_044869915.1 Allorhizocola sp. | reverse complement strand
CCGAAGGTGTGCCCGCGACACCGCACACCGCACGTCTCGCCGTCCCCGGCGATGCGGAAGAATTGGTGCGGCTGCGTGGCGTCATGCTCGCGTCGATGCACGGCGGCGAACCGGCACCGGGCGAGTGGCAGGCCATCGCGCTCGCGACGCTCCACAAGCAACTGTCCGACCCGGACGGCCGACTGGCCGCCTTCGTGATCGATCGCCCGGCCCGCACCGGCCTCGCCGCCTGCGCGGTCGGCATCATCGAGTCGCGGCTTGGCAGCCCAAACAATCCCAGCGGCGACATCGGCTACATTTTCAACGTCGCCACCGACAAAGACCAGCGGCGGCAAGGCTTCTCGCGGGCATGCATGGAGGCACTGCTCGCCTGGTTCGCCACCCGCGGCGTCACGCGCATCGACCTGAGTGCCTCGATCGAGGGCGAGCCGCTCTACCACCGCCTAGGCTTCCGCCGCACCTCCTCCCCGCGAATGCAACTCAACCGCCACCGCACCGACGCATAACCGCCCGGCCGCCCGACCGCCCAGACACCCGGCACCGCCCGACCGCCCGACCGCCCAGACATCCGGCACCGCCCGACCGCCCAGACACCCGGCACTGCCCGACCTCGGCCGCCAGCCGACACCGCACGCCATCCCAAACACACCCTCCACATCAGCCATCACCAAACGGCACCGCCCACACCCACCAATCCGGCCACCACCGAATCCGCCCACCGCTCCTCACCGCGACCACTCGCCCTCCCCACCCTCCGTCGCTTCCTGTGCGCCTGACACACATCGCACGCTATCTAGGACCAAGGCCAGTCTTGCCGTCGAGCAACTCGCGCACGACGTCGAGGTGGCCGGCGTGGCGAGCAGTCTCCTCAATCATGTGCAGGATGATGCGGCGCAGGTCTGTCGTCTCCTCGGACAGCGGGGGCGGATGGTGCCCACGCGGCGGCGCCGACAATGGCAACGACGCGATAATGGCATTGGACCGCTCGCGCTGGGCGCGGTAGAAGGCGAAAACCGTGCCCGGCGAACGCGGAGTGGTCAGGGGTGCATGGTCGTCGTCAGGCCAAGCCACAGACTCGGCCAAGCCGGTCGCCACCTCCTGGAACCAGTGCCGCTCGGCGTAGCCAAGGTGCTCAATCATGCCCAGCGGCGTCCACCCCGATGGGAGCACCGCAGTGGTCAACGCCTCCTCGTCGAGGCCCTCGAGGATGGCCAAAACGCTGGCCCGCTGCGCCTCGAGGAACGTCAGCAGCGCCTCTTTCTCGCTCTCATCCATGCCCCGGACGCTAACAAGGGGCACCGACATTTTCGGCCCGGCCATCGGTGAGCGGCGCCCCGATGGTCCAAAGTAGACGAATGTATCGGGCACCTGAAAATGTCGTACCGCCGTGGGACTATCTCGGACATGATCGGACGACTGCATGGCATCGTGATCGATTGCCCGGACCCGTCGGCGCTGGCCTCGTTCTATGAGGAGTTGCTCGGGATGATTCGGGTGCAGGATGAGGGCGACTGGGTGGTCATCGGTGATGCCCCCGACCGCGTGGGGCTGGCGTTTGCCCGAGCGGAGGGCTTCGCCGCGCCGACCTGGCCTGAGCCCGAGATCCAGCAACAGATGCACTTCGACGTGATGGTCGACGACCTCGACACGGCCGAGGCTGCCACGTTGAAACTCGGCGCCCGCCGCCTACCCGGTGGCGCCGAAGGCGTGTTCCGCGTCTTCGCCGACCCTGCTGGTCATCCATTCTGTCTTTGCAAACGGAGCTAACCTCCCGACCGGGCCGAGCCGACCGGGCCGAGCCGAGAGTCGCCGCCGGTCCGAGTTAGCCCGATCGCAGCGAGCTGGGCCGAGCTTGGCTAGCGCTAGCCGCCACTCCGCTGGGCCGAGCGAGCAGGCCGAACGGCAGCTGGCCGCGGACGGTGAGCCGAGTCGATCTGAGGTGGGCCAACCGCAACCGGCCGACTGCGGCCAGCGCTGTGCCTTTGTGGCATGCGCGCCGGGCAGATCGCTCGCTGGGTTGGTGCTGAGGCTTTCTTGTCAAGACAGGTTGCCCAGTTCGAGGCAGCCCTGCGCACAGCGTCGTTTGTTCGGTCGAGAGCCCAGTGCGTTGAGGGCATGCCCCGCTGCCAGCGCACGGCCCTGGGTCAGCGCACGGCCCTGGGTCAGCGCGGCCTCGTGCGGCCCGGCGCCTCGCGCGGGGTCTGCGCGGGGTCTGATAGGGGAGGTGCGGGCCACGTGGACTCGGCTAGCCGGGTGCCGCCCGGCAACAACAAGAGGCCACGGCTGCTGGTGTCGGTCGGCGAAAGGAAAGGCGACGGGCAGGTCCGGGCGCGGGCAGGTCCGGGCGCGGGCAGGGTTCTTGCGGGGCGATTGTGGGTATTCAGCCCGAATGACCGAGCCGGGGACGGACTACGAGCGTTGGCGGCAGGCCGAGCGGGAGTTGGGGGCGCACGCTGACGACGTGGTGCGGCCGATCGAGGAGTCGGACGAGGTCGCGGAGGCGGTCGAGGACGAGACGCCGGTGACCGGGCTGGAGGAGCTTGCCGCGCAGGGGCGGCAGGGCGCGGCCACGGCGTTGGCAGGAACCGCCGGACACGACAGTCCGGCGAAGCCGGCCGGGCACGACGAGGAGGCCGAACCGACGGAACGCGTGTCGCCGGAACGGCTGGCAGGGCACGGCCAGACCACGCGCGGTGATAGCGGCGGCGTGGGAGGGGCCACCGTCGCGGGACAGGATGCGGGCGACGCGAGACGGGACGCCGGCGACGCAAGGCGGGACGCTGGCAGCGCGACGCGCGATGCGGGCGACGCGAGACGGGATGCGGCCGGGCACGATACGGCTGCGCGGGATGAAGCACGGCTCGTCGAAGGTGACGGGGCCGCGCGGGACGGTGGTGGGCCGGGCGGGGGCGGGGATGAACGACACGATTAGGGCGGAGGTTGCCCGGGCAGAGCTCAACGAGCTCGGGGCGAAGCACTTTGTCGACGTGCGGGCCACGGTGCGGCGCATGCTTGGCGACGCGCCGGCCGAGGCTCGCACGCGCTTTGCCGTGTCGGCTGCGCAACGGGCGCTTGGGCGCGAGGCCGGCCTGCGGCGGGACATGGCTGGCCTGCTCGACGCGGTCAAACGGGCCGCGGACGACGATGTGGCGGCCGGGGTGGGGCGCTTCTATCTGAGCCCACAATGGCACGGCAAGCACGACGATCACACGGCGATGGCCGTGTTTTACGCAGCCGAATGCCACCTGCACGGCTGCCTCGAGTTTGCCTGCTGGGCGGGCTGGCGGGGCTTCGATTCGGCCGCGGCGGTGGCGGCCGCCGATGTGGTCTGGCCGCACCGCCGCCCGGTCGAAATCAGCCCGTACGCGTGGGAACTCGCCCACCCGACGATACAGTCCGAATTGGAGCTTCAGCTGGCGGACGTGGAATCGGCCAGCGCCGGATAGTCTACGTATCCCCGGTGGTCGCCTCCGTAGAACGTCGCCGGATCGGGCTCGTTGAGTGGTGCGCCGATCCTCAAGCGCCGCAACAGGTCCGGATTGGCGAGCCATGCCCGCCCGAACGAGATCGCGTCGGCGCCGCGCCCGAACCACTCCTGCACCGTCTCGTGGTGCACCGGCCGTTCCCGTGTGGCGTTCACGATCAGGGGACCCTGCCAGCGCCGGCGCAACTCCACGTTGAGATCCGTGTCCGGCGAGGCGATCAGATGAACGTATGCCAGCCCGTCAGGCAGCGCGTCGACAAGCGCCGGATAGACGGACGCCGCATCGGGCTCGTCGATGCCGTTATACCGATTCCCAGGCGACATCCGGAACCCGACCCGCTCGGCGCCGACCGCCGCGCTCACCGCCTCGGCCACCTCGACCGCGAACCGCAGCCGGGCGAGCACCGTGCCACCATAGGAATCCTTGCGCTGATTGGTGTTTTGGGCAAGGAACTGATGGATAAGGTACCCGTTGGCGCCGTGCAGTTCGATGCCGTCAAAGCCCGCCTCGACCGCGTGGTGCGCGGCCCGCGCGAAGTCCGAAACGGTGCCGTCAATCTCCTTTGTGGACAGCTCACGTGGTACCAAAATATCGGCTAATCCATTATGGGTGAACATTTTTCATTGAGCGGTACGGCGGACGGCGCCACCGGCTCGATGCCCCCATTGTTTGCGGGGTGGCTGACCCGCCCGGTGTGCAGCAGCTGCGCGAAGATGCGGCCGCCCGCCGCGTGCACCGCGCTCGTCACCTCCCGCCACCCATCGATCTGCGCCGGTGTATGCAGGCCCGGAGTGTTCAGGTAGCCCTGCCCGATGGCGCTCGGTTGCACCCCCTCGGTCACGATCAGGCCGGCCTCGGCCCGCTGCCTGTAGTACTGAGCCGCGAGCGGCCCGGGCACTCCCCCAATCCCCGCCCGGTTGCGCGTCATGGGCGCCATGACCGCACGATTGGGCAGCTCAAGCGGCCCGAGCCGGAGCTTGTCGAACAACATACGTCCACCTCCATCATTTAGTTGGCCGACCAATAGTTGGCCGACCAACATAAGCTATGCTTGGCAGGCCAACAAACACAAGCGCGAGAGGGACGAGTGACGCAGCACACAGACGCCGACTGCCCGAGCGGGTTCGGAGACCTGCACGACAACGCGCGGGTCGGTTGCGTGCTGCGCCGCGCCGCCAAGGCCGAATCGATGCTCGTCGCCTCACTGCTCGCCGAGGCCGGCGTATACCCCGGACAGGAGCTCCTGCTGCAAGCCCTCTGGGATCGCGGCCCGCAGTCGCAGGCGCAGCTGGCCACGGCGCTCGACCTCGACCCGTCGACGGTCACCAAGACGCTGCAACGCTTGGAGCGCAACGGCCTCATCTCGCGCTGCCCGTCCGAGACCGACAAGCGGACCAACATCGTCTGCACGACCACCTCCGGCGATGCGTTGCGCGACAAGGTGCAGCAGGCCGCGGCGGAGTCGGACCGGGTCGCCGTGGCCGGACTGTCCGATGTGGAGGTGCGCGAGCTGGCCCGCCTCCTCCAGCGGGTCACCGAAAACCTGTGCGCGGGGCGCGAGCAGTGAGCGTCGCGGTCCTGGCCGACGTGCACGGCAACGTTCCCGCGCTTCGCGCCGTCCTGGCCGAGCCCGATGTGGCGTCGGCCGAGCTCATCGTGTTCTGCGGCGACATCACGTGGGGGCCGGAGCCCGAGGAGACCGCGCGGATACTGATGGGGCTGGGCGGGCGGGCGCTTTTCACGCGGGGCAACGCCGACCGGGCGGTCGTCGAGCTCGCGAGCGGTGAGCGCAAACCCCAACGCCCGCGCGAAGAGTGGATGCTCGCACGGCACTCGGCCGAAGCGGTGCGCTGGCTCGCCTCGTACCCTCTGAATATCGTTTGGGAAGTTGAAAACCTGGGCACTGTCCGGTTTGGACATGGCTCGCCCCGCGGCGACACCGAATTGATAACTCCGGGCACGCCCGAGCGCCGGATGGCGCAGATCGCGGCGACCATGCCGGAGCGGGTGCTCGTGTCGGGGCACACGCACCTGCAGTTCGACCGCGTTGTGGCCGGATTGCGCAGCATCAATCCGGGCAGCGTCGGTCTGCCTTATCACGACGACGAGCCGCAATATGCCTTCTGGGCCCTTTTTGACGATGAGGTACGGCTGCGGCGCACCCGCTACGACGTAGCCGAGGCGGTCGCGCGCTGCCGGGCCTGCGGCGACCCGAGCGCCGACGTGATCTGCGGGATGCTGACCAAGCCGCCGAGCGTCGCGGAGATCATCGAGCACGCCGAGAGCAGGGAGTTCTCCGACTGAGCCCGAAGCCGGTATCCTGGATGCCGGCATGCTCGCGTGCCTGACCTCCTGACCGGGCGCCCACGCCGCCGGGCCATGCGGAGGCAAAGGTGGCCCTGCCATCGCGGGCCGGCAAGGCGTGGTTGGCGATCCTCTTACCGCGCGCGGGTGTCAGCGTGGGCACGGGCACCTCGGCGCGCATGGAGGACAACGCACACATGACGCAGCAGAAAAAGCTCAAGCAACTCATCCGTTCCCGCATGGACAAGACCGGCGAGAGCTACACGACCGCCCGCCGCAACGTGCTGGCGAAGGCGCCGGCACCTTCGCCGCTTTCGCCAGCGCTTTCGCCAGCACTGGCCTTTCCCGGTGTCGTGCCGGGCTATCCGGCCTTCGGCGCGCTCCAGCATCACGAGTCTGGCCTGCTGGCCCACGTCTTGCAGGCGCGCGGCATCACCGCGCCGCACACCGGGGGACCGTTCACCGAGGCGATGCTGGCCGGGATCGGCGGCGGGATCGGATTTATGTATGCCATTTTCGAGTACCGCGAAATGCCGCCCCTGTTGACGATAGTGGCCCAGCATCATCCCGCGCCGTGGGCGCCGACCGTCCTCAACGGACTGGGCATCACCCATCGTGAGCAGCACAGCGGGAAACCGGTCTCTGCCATGGCGCGGCTCCGGGACACGCTCGCGCAGGGCACGCCCGCCATCACCACCGTCGACCGCAGCCGCCTGCCCTGGCACGGCCTCGACCCCGGCTATGGGACCGATCCCTACGTTGTGGTGGCCGCCGGGTGCGACGGCGACACCGTGTATGTCGACGACGAGGGACCGGTCCCACGGTCGCTCGGGATGGACCAGTTTGCGGGCGCGTGGTCGGCGCACCGCAAGGGACGCCATCACCTGCTCACCGTCACCGGTGACCGCCCGGCACGCGACCTGCCCGAGGCGATCCGGGAGGCCATCGCCATGACGATCGGCCACCTGACCGGGCCGGTGCTGGGCCACGCCTTCGACAGCAACTTCGGGTTCAGCGGCATGGCCAAGCTCGCCGCGCAACTGCGCGACACCCGCACCAAGCAGGGCTGGCTGCGCCGCTTTTCCGGGCCGGTGCCGCTGTTTCACGGCCTGCGCCGGCTTTACGAATGCCTGGAGCTCGAATACACAGCACCGGGCGCGACCCGGCCCATCTACGCGGACTTCCTCACCGAGGCGGCGCCGATCGTGGGTGGCCACCTGACCGAGGCCGCCGCGCTGGTCCGCGAGTCAGGCGACACGTGGTCGCGCCTCGCGACGCTGGCGCACGAAACAGTAACCGGTCTCGGCGCCTACACGGAGGTGGCCGAGGAACGACTAGCGCTCATGTTCAGCCAGGCGCCCGACGTTGCCGCGCGGGTCCGCGTGCTCAACGAGCGCCTGGCCGGGCTGGTCGGCGAGCCCCTCGGCGAACAGGTGCTGCGGGACCTGTTCGCCGAGATGGCCGCGTTGGTGGAGGCTTGCCTGGCGCTCGAAAAGCGAGCGGTGGCAATACTGTCAAGCTAGGCGTCGTTGCGCCTCATACAGATCCGTGACTCGCGGGCGCACCCCGAAGTCTGCGCTCAGGCTTTCGAGGTCGCCCGCGAAGTCGGGCGTGAGTTCGGAGCCGGTGCTCTGCACGCCCTGGATGCCGACGGTCAGGCCACGCGGCGCGACATCGGCAATCGTGAGCGCATAGGGCGAACCGCCCGTGATAGAAACATTCCAGTGCACGATGCGGGCGCCAAACAGCGGCCCCGACGCGGCCGAGCCGCCGACCCGGCCGTTGTTGACGAGCGTGATGTTGGTGCGAGCGTTGTCAAACGGCAGCGCCCGGTGCGTGTCAAACGTGCCCTCGGCCATGCGCCCGGCGCGCCACACGTTACCCGACGACAGGCCCTCCAGATTGAGTCCATGATGGACGGCGCCCGCCGGGACGGGCACGGTGAAGGCCTCGATCTCGAAGTCCTCCACCAGATTGTCGTGCGACTGCATGCGGCAGGCGAAACTGTGGTGCGCCGCACGCCCGCCGACCGCTACGCCCTGCAGGGTGTTGGACTTCGCGCTCGTGAAGCCAAACCCCAGGTCGCAGTTTTCGACCCGCACGTCGCGGGCCCAGCAGTCGTGCACCGCCTGGAAACAGACGCCGTTGGAGCCGGGATGGCGGTTGTGCGCGGTCATCGGGACGAGCTCGTTGCGCACGGTCAGCCGCTCGACGCCGCTGTCGTGCACGGTCGGGCCGATCGCGCGCAGGCGGGCGGGCCACGCGGGACGCAGGTCGTACTTCAGCGGTTGGGCCAGCCGCACCAATCGTCCGCTGAGGATTGACGCGATGCGGACGGGCCACTGCGGTGTGGCGTATTGGATGTACTGTCCGCCCGAGCCTGTCACGAGTTGGGGCGCGCGGCGCGGCCAGTCGTAGCCCTCGCGCGTGCCGGGGATGTCGCCTGCGAGGTGTTTGAGCAGGCTTGCATCCGGTGGGTTGGCACACTCGAGCACGACCATCTCGCCTGCGCGCAACCTGCTCGTGTCGCTCACCACCAGCGTGCGCTGCCCGCGTGCGGCCGCACTCACTTCGGCAAGGGTTTCACCCAGCAGCCACCCCTCGGTCCCGGCAAAGTCTTCTGTTTCTGAAAGAGCCTTGCGTTCGGGGGAGATGAACCAAATCTGGCCGCCCGTCCACGACCACCGGCTGTTGCCGTTGGACTGCCGCGCGGGCCGGTAGCCGTCGTCCAGCGGGCGCGAGAAGTGCAGGACGGTCGACTCGCGGCCCGCGCCGCGCAGGACCACGTTGGACCATTGGATGAACACCGGGCCGGACAGCAGATAGGTGCCGGGCGGCACCCACACGACCCCGCCGCCTCGCTCTCCCGCCGATCGCAGCGCGGCGTTGAACGCGGGGGTGCAATCGGTTACACCGTCGGCGCGGGCGCCGAAGTCGGTTACCTTGGCGACCACTCGGCCGTGTGGCAGCCTTGCGCCCAAACCGTATCCGGCCCGCGAGATGTCGGGCACGAGCGGATGGGCGCCGGGTGTGGCCGCCCACTGATCCAGCAGCGCGCTCGAAGCGTCGCCGTGTCCGTCTGGTTCGGCTGCTGCGGAAACCGGTGTCGTGGGCAGTGCTGCCGCGCTCAGCACGGCCGCGCCGAAGAGCGTGCGTCGAGAAACCCCGGGCATGATGACTCCTCCGTCAGGGTCGCCACCCCGGGGCGCGGTCCACAATGGCAACCGGTCTACCTATTCAAGTACCCCGATCGTTCCCTCCGGCCGCGGTCCCGGTCAAGAGCGCGGTTTCATCCATAAGCCCGGTCCCACCCACGAGCCCGGTCTCATCCCGCCCAAGAGCACGGTCCCACCCAAGAGCACGGTCCCACCCAAGAGCACGGTCTCATCCAAGAGCACGGTCTCATCCCGCCCAAAGAGCACGGTTTCATTCAAGAGCACGGTTTCACTCGAGCACACGGTTTCGCTCAGGCGCGGGTCAGCGTGAAGGGCGCGTCGTCGCCGTTGGCCGTGTAGTGCCCGTCGCCGCGTATTCGGTCGTGCCGATGGCAACTGCGTGCCGAGGAAGTGGCCGTAGAAGTCCGGGTAGGGAATGGCCAGCTGGACCGAGAAGCGGCCAGCGCAATCGCAGCCGGCCCGGCCCAGCCCGGCCCAGCCCGGCCAAACCGCCGACGCCAGGCGGTAACCGGTAACGCGAGGTAGTGACCGGTCGCTTAGTGGTGACCGGTTACTACCGCACCGCCATCATGCTGAGCTCGCGCCTGCCTATTGATGATGGTGGTGTGGCGCGAAGTCGCCGCCGGACATCGACTCGGTGGTGAGCTTCTGCTGCGATTGCCCGCCCGGACCGAGCTCGTGACTGGGTGTAGTGGGCGGCGTCTGTGGCGACATCGGCGCGGCGGTGATCCCGTTAGGTGGGCGGCCGTCGGCCGGAAGGTCCTCGGCCTTTGACATATGGGACGTGCGGTTGGGAGCCGCCCGCATCACCGGCGATGCCCGCGTCACCCGTAACGCCCGCGGGACCCGAGCCGCCGTCCCCGGCCGCGCGACGCCCAGCCGCGTCCGAGGGCGCAGCCGTGTGGTGCCCGGCCGCGTGATGGTGCGGCGCGCCTTCTCCGCGTGCGGCCCCGGCACATGCTCGGATTGCGGATGCTTGCCCGATATGCCAAAGCAGACTACTGCTCCGCGGCAAAGGCCGCATCGAAAGCAGCGGACGGCGGATCAAACAGCAGGCCGCGCACGAACTGCAGGGCAGCGGGGGCGCCGGTGAGGCGGTCCATGCCCGCGTCCTCCCACTCGATCGAGATCGGGCCACGGTAACCGATCGCATTCAGCGCGCGGAAACAATCCTCCCACGGCACATCGCCATGCCCGGTGGACACGAAGTCCCAGCCTCTCCGCAGGTCTGCCCACGGCAAGTGGGACGACAGAATACCGCGCCGCCCATCGCCCAGGCGCACCTTCGTGTCCTTGCAGTCTACGTGGTAGATGCGGTCGGCGAAGTCGAGGATGAAGTTGACCGGATCGATGCCCTGCCACACCATGTGCGACGGGTCCCAGTTGAGCCCAAACGCAGTGCGGTGCCCGATCGCCTCGAGGGTGCGCCGGGTCGAGTAATAGTCGTAAGCGATCTCGCTCGGGTGCACCTCGTGCGCAAACCGCACGCCCACCTCGTCAAACACATCCAGGATAGGGTGCCACCGGTTGGCGAAGTCCTCGTATCCGGCGTCGACCATCGCCGCGGGGACGGGCGGAAACATCGCGACCGTGTGCCAGATCGATGATCCGGTGAAACCGACTACTGTCTCCACGCCAAACCGGGCCGCGGCCACAGCCGTGTCCTTCATCTCCTGCGCCGCGTTTTGGCGCACTTCCTCGGCCGAAGCAGACCACAGTCGCGCGGGCAGGATCGCCCGGTGCCGCTCGTCGATCGGGTGGTCGCAGACGGCCTGACCCACCAGGTGATTGGAGATCGCCCATGCCTCGAGGCCATATTTGGCGAGCGTCGCCCGCTTGCCTTCCACATAGGACGAGTCGGCGAGCGCGGTCTGGACGTCGAAGTGGTCGCCCCAGCAGGCGATCTCGAGCCCATCGTAGCCCCACTCGGACGCGAGCCGGCACACCTCCTCGAACGGCAGGTCCGCCCATTGCCCCGTAAAGAGTGTGACCGGTCTAGTCATCTTGAACCATCCTTCTGCTGAACCTGGGTCCAGACTGAGCCGGACAATGCCGACCGCTGCACCGCGTCGAGCACAAGCTGCACCCCATAGGCGTCCGCAAAGGACGGTCTGGGCTGCTCGCCGGCCACGACGGCCTCGATGAAGTCGCGCGCCTGGTGGGTGAACGAGTGTTCGTAGCCGATGATATGGCCGGGCGGCCACCACGCGGCCATGTAGGGGTGGTGCGGCTCGGTCACGAGGATCGTGCTGAAACCGGCCTCCTTCGACGCACCGTCGTAATAGGACAGCTCGTTGAGCCGCTCGAGGTCGAAGGCCAGCGAACCCAGCGAGCCGTTGACCTCGATGCGCAGCGCGTTTTTCCGCCCTGTCGCAAAGCGCGAAGCCTCATATGTCGCGATCGCCCCGCCGTCGAGCCGCGCCAGAAACAACGCGGCATCATCCACGGTAACGGTCCCACCCGGGCGCTCCTTGACGAACGTTTCGGTGAGTGCGCTCACGCCCGTGATGTATTGCCCCGTCACGTGTTGCGTCAGGTCGACGATGTGTGAGCCGATGTCGCCGAGCGCGCCCGAGCCGGCCCGTTCCTTCTGCAGCCGCCACACCAACGGAAACTCGGGATCGACGATCCAATCCTGTAGGTATGTCGCGCGCACGTGACGGATGTCGCCGATCCGGCCCTCGCGGACAAGGCGGCGCATGAGGGCTGCCGCCGGTACCCGGCGATAATTGAAGCCACACATGGCAAAACCCGCGGCCGAGGATGCCGCCTCGACCATCGCGGCGGCCTCCTCAAGGGAATTGGCCAAGGGCTTCTCGCACAGCACATGTTTGCCCGCGGCAAGCGCCGCCAGGGCGATCTGCGCGTGGCTGTCTCCGGGTGTGCAGATGTCGATGACGTCGATGTCATCCCGCGCCACCAACGATTGCCAATCGGTAGTGTGGGACTGCCAGCCGAGCCGTTGCGCGGCCGCCGCGACGGCGCGCTCGTCCCGGCCGCACACCGCGGTCATCTCCACCCGCACCGGCAGGTCGAAGAAACGGTTCACCGTCCGCCACGCCTGTGAGTGCGCGGCGCCCATGAACGCGTATCCGACCATGCCAACCCGAAGAACAGACATATTTAGAATCCCAGCTTCAAGTAGTTTGCCGCGTTATCCTTGGTGATGGTCTCCGAGGAGAGGATGATTTCCTTGGGCACCTGCAATTCCACGAGATCCGCCATGCCCCGGCTCTGGCCGATGAGGCGCGCCAGCGAGATCGCCGACGAGGCCATCGACGGGCTGTAGGTCACGGTCGCCTTGAGCACAGTCTTGTCGGCGGCGATGTCCTCGATGGCCTTCCTGCTTCCGGCGCCGCCCACCATGAGAAACTCGCTGCGGTTGGCGGCCGCGATCGCCGCCAGCACACCGATCCCCTGATCGTCATCGTGATTCCACAGACCGTCCATTTTGGGCAGTGCCTGCAGCAGGTTTTGCGCCTCCTTCTGCCCGGTGTCGGCGGTGAAACGGGCCGCGCGCCGGTTGGCCACGGTGAAACCGTAGGTCGCGAGCGCCGCCTTGAAGCCCGCGCTGCGCTCCTGCGTCAGCTCGAGCTCGTCCATGCCCGCGATCTCACCGATCACCGGCGCGGTCAAACCCTTGGCCTTCATGGCCTTGCCGATGTAGTTGCCCGCCGCGACGCCCATGCCGTAGTTGTCCCCCTTGATCTGGCAACGATAGGCGAGGGGGTCAGGAAACGCGCGGTCCAGATTGACCACCGGGATGCCGGCGCCCATGGCCTTGAGCCCGAAGGCGTTGAGCTCCTTGCCGTCGTGCGGGAGCAACACGACGACATCCGGTTTCTCCGCGATCAGCGTCTCGAGCGCCGCGCGCTGGGCCGCCGCGTCCTTGCCGGCCTCCACCGTTTTGAAATTCACATCTTTATAGGTACCGGCTTGAGCCTTGGCATTGGCCGTGATCGCCGCGATCCAGCCGTGGTCCGCCGCGGGTGCGGAAAACCCGATGGTCACGTTCTTGCCCGCGGCAGTGTTGGGGTTGTTGGTGTCCGCGCCCTTGGTCTGCGGGGTGTTGTTGGGCGTTTCGTTGCTAGTGCACGCGCTCAACCCGGCGGCCGCGCCCAGCAAGGCGCCGCCCAAGAGCAAGCGTCGATTCATGGATACCTCCACTTTGGACTAAAACGGCGAGCACGATGATGCCGCCCTTGACCATGTTCTGGACTTCTGTCGCGAGATTCGCGATCGCGAACAGGTTGGTTACCGTGGAGAAGACAACGACACCGATCATCGAGCCGACGATGGTGCCCCGGCCGCCGGACAGCAGCGTGCCCCCGATGATCGCCGCAGCGATGGCGTCCAATTCGTACAGTTCCGCCGCCGCTGCCTGAGACGACGTGGCAAGCGACGTGAGCATGATGGCCGCGATGCCGCAGCACAGTCCCGAAAGCGCGTAGAGGAGCATGGTGTGCCGCCGGATGTTGATGCCCGCCAGGCGCGCCGCCTCCGCGTTTCCTCCGATCGCGACGGTCCTGCGGCCAAACGTGGTGCGGTTCAGCAGGACCCAGCCGAGGCCCGCCACGACGACGAGGATCAGCACAAGCGTGGGCACGCCGAGGATTTTGTTGCGCGCCAGGCCGTTGATGAACTGGTCGCCCGACATCTGCGTCTGCTTGCCGGAAATCTGCGCGGCCAGGCCCCGCGCGGCCACGAGCATCGCGAGCGTGGCGATGAACGGGACGAGTTTGCCGTACGCTATAAGAAGTCCATTGATCAGACCGGCGCCGACGCCGACCGCGAGCGCACAAAAGATCATGACGCCGGGTCCGAAGCTTTGCGTGGCAACGGTCGTCGACCACACGCCCGCCAGCGCGATGAGCGCGCCCACGGACAGGTCGATGCCGCCGCCGATGATGACAAACGTGACGCCCACGGTCACCACGCCGATCGCGGCCGCCTGCTGCAGGATCACGAGGGTGTTGTTGACCACCCAGCCGGGATCGCTGTAGAGCTCGGGCCGGATCACCGCGCCCACGCCGAAAAGCACGACCAAAACCCCGATCAGTGCGAGGTTACGCGTCACGGCTGCCCTCCATGATGAGATCGAGCACGTCTTCTTCGGACAGTTCGCCCGCGTTGGCCTCCCTGATGATCCGGCCCTCGCGCATGACGAGGACCCGGTCGGCCAGGCCCAGCACCTCGGGCACCTCGCTGGACACGAGCAGCACGCCCACGCCGCGCTCGGTCAGCGTCCGGATCACCTGGTAGAGCTCTGCTCGGGCGCCCACGTCCACGCCACGGGTGGGCTCGTCGAGGATCATGAGTTTGGTGCCGTCGCCGACGAGCCAGCGGCCGACGACCACCTTCTGCTGGTTGCCGCCCGAGAGCGTGTTGACCGGCCGTTTGATGTCCGGTGGCCGGATTTCGAGCTGCCGCGCCACCTCCTGCGCCAATTGCCTTTCGAGGGAGGCGTTGGTGAACCCGGCGGTCGCGAAACGCTGGAACGTCGATAGCGTCATGTTTCTGTAGACCGGCTCGTCGAGCAGGAGGGCCTGGGACTTGCGCTCCTCCGGAGCGAGACCGATCCCATCGCGGACGGCGATCCCGGTCAGCCGCTTGCCGTTCATTGTCACGACACCGGAGTCGGGCTTGCGCGCGCCGAAGATTGTCTCGAGCAGTTCGGAGCGGCCGGAGCCGACCAGACCCGCGATGCCCACGATCTCTCCACTGTGGACGGCCAGGGACACGTCCTCGAACTCGCGGGAGCGGGTGAGCCCGTCGACCCGAAGAAGCTGTTGGCCTATCACGGCTTTGCGGGGCGGAAAGACGTATTCGATGTGGCGACCGGTCATGTTGCTGACCAGCTCGCGGGTTGGCGTGGTGCGGGCGGGCAGGTCGACGGCGCTTGTGCGGCCGTCCTTGAGAACGGTTACCCTGTCGCCGATCTCGCGGATCTCCTCCAGGCGATGGGAGATGTAGATGACCGCGATCCCCTGGGCGGTCAGCTCACGGATGATGCGAAACAGGTTGGCCACCTCGTCGTGGGCGAGCACCGCGCTCGGCTCGTCCATGATGATGAGCTTCGCCTCGTGCGACAGTGCTCGGGCCATGCTCACCAGCTGCTTGCCCGCGCTCGGCAGTTTGTTGAGGGGACGGGTCGGTGGGATTTCCGGGTGGCCCAGGCGGTGGAGGATCGCGGCCGTGCGGCGCGCCATCTGTGCACGGCGGACGAATCCTCTGACGTGCGGCTCGTGGCCAAGGAACACGTTTTCTGCGACCGTCATCTCGTCCACGAGATCGAGCTCCTGGTAGATCGTGGCGATGCCGGCGCGCATGGCGGCGAGCGGATTGGCGAACCTGACGTGCTCACCGCGCCACTCGATGGTCCCCTCGTCGGGCTGGTGTACGCCCGCGAGCACCTTGATGAGGGTCGACTTGCCCGCGCCGTTCTGGCCCAGCAGGCAGTGCACCTCGCCGCCCGCTATCTGGAGCTCGACCCCGTCGAGCGCGCGCACGCCCGGGAACGTCTTGACGATCCCGTCCAGCCTGAGGATGGTCTCGCTCATAGCGCCCGCTCAAACGCGATCTCGCTGGCGAGCACGGCCGCGCCCGCCACACCCGCGCGAGAGCCGAGCTCCGACAACACAATCGGCAGGTTGCCGGTGGCCAGCGGCAACGACCGTCTATACACGACACTGCGGATCTCGGCCAGCAAAATGTGGCCCAGCTGAGCCAACCCACCACCAATCACGATCATCGACGGGTTCGCAAACGACACCAGCCCCGCGAGCACACCCCCGATCCGGCGCCCGCCCTCACGGATCAACTGAATGCTCCCCACATCGCCCTCCGACGCCCGCTGCGCCACCTCCCGGGCGTCCAAACCCTTGGCAGCCAACGCCGCCCCACCAAACATGGCCTCCAGACAACCGACATTGCCGCACGAACACACCGGCCCACCCGGATCCACCTGAATATGCCCAATATCGCCGGCACACCCGTCACTACCCCGATACACCCGCCCACCCAGATGAATCCCACAGCCGATCCCCGTGCCCACCTTCACAAACAGGAAATCGTCCACCGAATGCGCCACACCCCCGTGCCGCTCACCGATCGCCATGATGTTCACATCGTTGTCGACCACCGCCGGGCAACCGTGCTCACGGGAGAGCACCTCACGCACCGGAAAACGATCCCAACCAGGCATAATCGGCGGCGACACCGGCACCCCATCACGGAAGCTGACCGGCCCCGGCACGCCGATCCCGACCCCGTCGAGCCGCTCATCTTGCTTACGCAGCAACTCGTTGACCCGTTGCAGGATGGGCTTGGGCCCGGAGCGGATGTCGGCCGGCTCACTGAACGCGGCCACCGGCTCCATCCGCGCATCCACAATCTCCACGTCGATCGAGGTCGCGCCCAGGTCCACCCCGGCAAACCGCAGCCGCGGGTTCAGCTCGACCAGCGTGGACCTGCGCCCTCCCCGCGACACCGCCGGACCCGCCTC